>NZ_JAMYVK010000019.1:0-110369 GCF_040323975.1 Mesorhizobium sp. M0019
TGCCACTAAACCTGCCGGCGGCGCCCCCCCGCCTCGCGCGTGCGGGGGGCTTGCTGCCGTCCGCCTCCGCCGGTCCCCCCCAAAACGTCTCCGCGCGCCCGCCGCCTTTCGCCCTGGGGGGCGCGACTACTGCCCGAGCTTTCACGTCACTCGATGATCTTGACGATCTTGCGCGTGCCTGGGTCGACCACGACGGTGCGGTTGTCGACGATGACATAGCGGTATTTGACGCTGGGGACTTCATGAAGCTCGACGGTATCGGGAAGCGTTGAGCCGATATTGAGCTCCACCCCAGGGATTTTCACCGAGGCCAGCGGCTGCTTCTTCACATACTCCTTGATGACCGTTTCCTGCTGCGGTTCGATGACAACGTCTTGCGCCGCAGCGGCGCCGATGCCTGCCAGCAGCAGAAATCCCGCCACCGCGGTGGAAAGATGCATTCTCATGGTCGTCTCCTTTGCGAACTCGGTCCGCTCTTCGCGCCAAGGCTCATTCGAACGGAAGGCAGCTGAAAACGTTCCGTCGACGGGCTTCGGTCCCGCCCGGCAGGGACCAACCGACGTGTTGCCGCAGGACCTAAGTCTGATCCTTGCGCGCAAAGGGCGGGTTTGCCGCGTAACCCGGAACCGCCGCGGCACCTAGCCGTTGCTGGCTGCACGTGCCGGGAGGATTCTTTGGAAAATATCGATGGCGGCTCGCACCGATCCTGGCTGTTTCCATTTCGATCGAATACAGCATCTGCGCAGCCTTGTCCCTTGCTGCGCCGATAGGGTTCGCGCGTCACTTTGGTGGCGGGCGAACCCTCGATTGCAGCGTGCGTCAGTCCAAAGTTGGCCCTGAGGCGAGGAGAACAGAAATGGCCGACGACAAGACCAAGCGAGACTTCAGCGACCGCAATCGCGTTTCGGCGGATGAATATTATGAGGTCGAACATTTCGCGCGGGAAAATGGTGTTTCGCCCAGCCAGGTGAGCAAGTTGATCAAAAGGACCGGCGGCGACCGGATGATCCTCTCGCAGGCGGTGAAGGCATTGCGCGAGCGCAAGTGAGCTGGCGGCGAAGCCAACGGTGGAGAGGCGCTGATCGCGATCGGCCGAGATCCGGCCAGCAATCGACAA
Organism: Mesorhizobium sp. M0019; assembly: GCF_040323975.1. Classification (NCBI taxonomy): domain Bacteria; kingdom Pseudomonadati; phylum Pseudomonadota; class Alphaproteobacteria; order Hyphomicrobiales; family Phyllobacteriaceae; genus Mesorhizobium; species Mesorhizobium sp. M0019. The sequence continues at coordinate 1,118 of NZ_JAMYVK010000019.1, forward strand.
CGTGCTCGGATGCCGCCGCTTCGGCCAAGCGCAATGCCCCGCTACTTCTTCGATTCCGATGAAGACGGAATCGTCTATTCCGACGATCAGGGAACGTTATATGACGATCTCCCGCTGCTCAGGAAAGAAGCCCTTCGCACATTGGCCGAGATGGCCAGGGATGGCCTTCCTCATCGCAGGATTGCAGTCAAGGTCCGGGACGACCGTGGCGGTCTGGTCCTTGAAGTGGCTTTGACCTTTGCCGTTGAAACGCGGCACTTCGACGAGCGGATTTTCCAGATCGACTTGCGCACGAACTGACGGCTCGATCATCATCGCGCCGACCATCATCAGATTTCTGGTGCAGCGGCATCTTCCCCTGGCGCGGAACATTAGAAGTCTCTAATTGTTATCTTAAGCAGCGGGAACCTCCCAGGATTCTGCTGCAGATCGGGTGCAACCCGGTCGGCCCGCGCCCTCCGCCAGAGGCGCGGGCTTCGTTTGTTTAGCCGATGCGCAACGCCATGCGGCGGCAGTATATTGGAGACCTGCGGGAGCACTAGTAACATCAGTCGCTACCGCGGCGCCCTGGCGCCCAGGCAACGGAGCCCGTCGTCCGACAGGGCGGCGGGCTTTTTTGACGCGGGTCGGTCATCACGCAATCGATGGAATTCTGGCCGGCGCTGATTCGTGTGGCATGGGGTAAGGTGCCCTGACGCAGCGCCGGCCAAGCGGAAATCAGGTCCGCCGCAGCCAGATAGTAGCCGCGTTGGCGCAGCAGGTAATTGCGTGATCGCGGAAGCCGCATCATTGCAGAGCCCTCCCCAGCAGTTCGGCCTGCCCAGCGGCTGACCCGAGGCATTCATTCATTCTGACGATGCACCGGACGCCCCGACGGCGGAAATTGGACGCCGCGCTCGCTCGCGACTATGGCGGCCGGCGGTATTCCCTGCAGATTTCGGACGAAAGGCCATTCTACCCTTGTTGCGCCTGGATTCTTATCAGATCGTGGCAAGGATTGCCGGCCGCGTTTGCCGGCGTTCTGCTGTTCGCCCTTCTGCCGGAGCGGCTCTTGCAGGGTCTTGGCCTGGCTTTCACGTTTGATCACGACAAGCTCAATCACGCCGCCGCCTTCGTCGTCCTGGCGGCTCTCGGAAGTCTCGGCTGGCCGGAACGCAAGGCGAAGCTGATCGTACTCCTCGTTCTCACGGGTGCGGCGATCGAGGGGCTTCAGGCCGTGCAACTGATAGGGCGCGACCCGGATTTATTCGACTGGGTGGCCGACTGCGCGGGAATCGCGTGCGGACTGATGGTTGCAGGCTGGACAAAGCGGCTCGCCGGCGGATTGCCATAGCTCGAAAGCGCATAACGGAATCGGCGCGCCCATGCCCCAATAAGGGGAAAATGGCCGGCGCCACTTGGGGGGCGCGTTGGGGTAAGTTGCCTGATGGGGCGCCGGCCAGGCGGAAAAATTACGTCCGCCGCAAAGTAACATAGCAGGAACGGCAATGCGCGGCAGTAGCGTGATCGCGGAAGGTCCGCGCTCGCGCCTCCGGTGCGGTGACCCGTTTTGGGTCAACAATTCTGGCACCTGAATTGCACTGTAGGCAATGCCGGGGAATCCCGGCAATCGTCCCCGAATATGGGGCCTCGCCGCTTCGCAAATGGAGCGGCGGGCCTTTTTGCCGGATGTTGAAAAGTAGGCCGATCAGCGGCTTAGCCGATCACAGTGTGCTTAGCCCGATTTCCCCTACCAAGTGCTTATTCTCACAAGAGAAATTCCAAAGCGCCCAAGCATCGGTGCTTGACACAGGTTTCGAGAACTGGATAAGTGGATACACAGATACGCTCTGATCGGACCCAAGACATGGCAGCTGACGCAATCGAGCCGTTGGGCATCACGACCGCCGAGGAGGAAGCTTATCGCCACATTCAGCGGGCCCTGAGGATGGGGCGTTATCGGGCCGGGGACCGGCTGATCCCGGAAGAGATCGCGACGGAAATCGGCATGAGCCGCATGCCGGTTCGCGAAGCATTCCGCCAACTGGCCGCGGAAGGTCTTGTGCTCATTCGCCCGAACCGTGGCTGCATCGTCGCCGGGCTTACCCTCGATGAGATCTACGAAACATTTGAAATACGCTCGGTGCTCGAAGGGCTGGCGGTGAGGCTTGCCATGCCGCACATCGATGTCGAAGTGCTTGAAGAACTGGAACGCCAGCTCGACCGGATGGAGCGCGCCAGCCAGACCGGCAGCAGCGACTGGGTCGTGCGCCATCAGGCCTTCCATTTGCAGATTTGCCAATTGAGCAACCGGCCCAAGCTGGTCCGGCAGATCGCCAGCCTGCACGTCGTGATCGAGCCCTACCTGCGCATCTGGTTCGACTATGTCGACAAGCCCGCCAGCGCGCGTGCCGAGCACGAGATCCTGATCGACGTGCTGCGGTCAGGTGATGCCGGCAAGGCTGAGATCGTCATGCGGGATCATATCGTCGAGACGGCGCCGCTTCTGGCCAACTTCGCAAGTCCCGGCCGCCGCTAGGGAATACCATCTAACTCGTTGAAGCCGGAAGATAATCCGGCACGACGAAAGGGAACTGCCATACCGGCAAAAAGAGGAGAATGATATGAAAATTAGCCGCATCGCAGCCATTGCGTCGGTCCTGTTCGGCCTGGTCCAGGCCGCCGTTGCACAAGAAACACCAAAGGCAATTACCATTGCCACCGAAGGAGCCTACGCGCCCTGGAATTTCACAACAGCCGACGGCAAGCTGGACGGCTTCGAAGTCGATCTCGCCAATGATCTGTGCGGGCGAATGAAGATCGAGTGCAAGATCGTCGCACAGGACTGGGACGGCATGATCCCCGCGCTGACCGTCGGCAAGTTCGACGTGATCATGGCGAGCATGTTCATCACTGAAAAACGTCTGAAGATCATTGAGTTTACCCAGCCATATGCGGTGGATCCCTCAGGTTTCGCGGTCGCCAAGGATAGCGAACTGGGCAAGCTCGGCATTTCCAACGAGCGGTTCAAGCTGGAGAATGAAGCCTCTGCGCAGGCGGCAATCGACAAGCTCAAGCCATTGCTGAAGGGAAAGATCATTGGAGTTCAGGCTGCAACGGCGAACCTGGAATTTGTGAAAAAATACTTCTCGGACGTCGCCGAGATTCGCGAATATAAGACCACCGAGCAACACGATCTCGATCTCGCCGCGGGTCGCATCGACGCGCTCTTCGCGCAACAGACAGCGCTGGCCGCCACGCTGAGCAAGCCGGAGTTCAGCGACTATACGCTTGCAGGACCAGGATTTGTCGGGGGTCTCTTCGGTCTTGGCTCCGGGGCCGGTATCCGCAAAGAGGACACCAAGCTGAAAGACATGCTCAACGGCGCCATCGACGCCGCGACCGCCGACGGCACGATCAAAACCCTGTCACTTAAATGGCTCAAGAGCGACGTCACTCCAGTCAAGTAAGCGCTTGCCGGCGAACGGCCATTCCTGACCACGTTCCGGAGCTGAGCCGTTCGTCCTGCCGGGGGTATCAATGCCGGGGGTATCAATGGTTGACGCATTCCGGCTGCTTGGTTTCCAGCACGGAGGTTGGGGGGCTGCTCTTCTCATGGCGGCCTCGGTCACAGTGCTCCTGTCTGTGCTGGGCTTTGCGCTTGGCGCTGTCTTTGGCGGGCTGGCAGCGGCCGGGCGTCTCCGCAACTCCAAGGTATTGAGGTTCTTGGCCCTTGGCTATTGCACGGTTTTCAGGGGCGTGCCCGACCTTCTGACCATTTATCTGCTTTACTATGGAGGTAGTGTTGCCCTGACCTCGCTTGGTCATAGCCTGGGCGGGTCCGGATTCGTCGGCGTTCCGGCCTTTGCCACTGGAACCTTGGCTATCGCGATCATCTCGGGCGCCTATCAAGCCGAGGTCTATCGAGGGGCTTACCTCGCCATCGACCAGGGACAGCACGATGCCGCTTGCGCGCTTGGTCTCAACCGGCTGCAGCGGCTGCGACAGGTTATTTTTCCCCAGCTCCTGAGATACGCGCTGCCAGGTCTCAGCAATGTGTGGCAGTTGGTTCTGAAGGACTCGTCGCTGATATCGGTAATCGGCCTCGTTGAACTGATGCGCCAGGCGCAGATCGCTGCAGGTTCGACCCGTGAACCGTTCATCTTCTACATTGCTGCAGCCTTGCTCTATCTGGCTATCGCTTCCGTCACGGGCCACGCCTTTTACCGTCTGGAACGAAAGGCGCCGTGGCGCGTCAGGTCGGCATGATAGATTTCGGTTTTTTCCTCGAAATCCTGCTGAAGCTACTCGCCGGCCTGCCGCTCACGATGGAACTGGCCCTGACTTCCATCGTTGCCGGCTTCGTTCTTGCCGTCACATTGGCGCTTGCCCAGCAATCGGAATCGCCCTTCGTCGTCTTGCCGATCCGCGGCTTCGTTGCCGTGTTCAGGGGCACGCCTCTGCTGGTGCAGATTTTTCTGACCTATTATGGCCTTGGTCAGTTCCGGCACCAACTGTCGGCAATTGGATTATGGGCCGTTTTCCGCGAACCCTACTGGTGCGCAATCATCGCGCTGACACTCAACACCACCGCCTATGGCAGCGAAATCCTCCGCGGCGCGATTCAATCGGTGCCACGCGGCCTTGTCGAGGCGGCCCGGTCTGTCGGCCTGTCCACCTATTTGACCTATCGGCACGTTATCCTGCCGCTGGCCTTTCGCCAGGCGCTGCCGAGTTACGGCAATGAAATCATCCTGATGATCAAGGGCACGTCTCTGGCTTCCATCGTGACCTTGATGGAGGTGACTGGAATTGCCCAGGGATTGATCTCCCAGACCTACCGCGCCTTTGAAGTCTTCATCTGCGCGGGCGCCATTTATCTCACTTTGAACTTCGCGATCATCCGTGCCTTGGCGGCACTCGAATACTGGATGTCGCGGCATCTGCGGCACCGCCCCTCGACGATGAGCGACGCCGCCTCTTGAGCACTATCAGAAGGGCATAGCATGCGAAATTTTGAGAAACCAACGCGCTCGGTCGTCGTTTCACGCGAGGCCATGGCCGCCACCTCTCATCCGTCGGCGACCCTCACGGCGGTGGAGATCATGGCGGCCGGCGGCAACGCCATGGATGCCGCCATCGCAGCCTGCGCGGTGCAATGTGTCGTCGAGCCAGCCTCGACCGGCATTGGAGGCGACTGCTTCGCTCTTCTGTCGCGAAACGGATCCGGCGAGGTCATCGCCTACAACGGATCGGGCAGGACACCCGCCGCCCTCACAATTGACTGGTTCCTCGAACGTGGCATGGCGGAGGTGGCCCGCAATTCTCCTGGCTCCGTCACCATCCCGGGAGCCATCGATTCCTGGACCAGATTGCACGCTGATCATGGACATATGCCCTTCGATCAAATCCTGGCCCCCGCTATACGTTTCGCCGAGGAAGGCTACGCCATTTCACCGCGGGTCCATCGTGACTGGGCGTTGGAAGAAGAACTTCTGGCCTCCGATGTAGCCGCGAAACGGATTTTCCTGCCAAACGGCCGCGCGCCAGGCGTTGGCGAAGTGCATCGCCAGCCTGAGTTGGCTGCAACGCTGCGGCTGATCGCCAAGAAGGGACGAGAGGCCTTCTACACTGGCCCTGTGGCCGGAGACATGGTCGCCTATCTTCGAGGGCTCGGCGGATTGCACACACTCGAAGATTTCGCCTCGGCAACAGGCGAATACGTGATCCCGATCAGCACCGCGTTTCGAGGCTGCGATGTGTTCGAATGTCCGCCCAATGGCCAGGGTGTGATCGCGCTGCTCATTCTAAATATCCTCTCGCGCTTCGAAGCGCACGGCGACCCGCAATCCGCGGACCGGCTTCACCTGGAAATCGAAGCGACACGCCTCGCTTACGCCGCGCGTGACCTGCTCGTCGCCGATCCTGATGCGTCCGAGGTCCCGGTGGCCGACATGTTGTCGAATGCCTGGGCCGATCGTCTGGCCGGCATGATTGACCTAAAGCGCGCCCGCGCGGACCTGCCGGCGTTCGATATGCCGCTGCACAGCGACACGGCCTATATTTCCGTTGTCGATAAGGATCGCAATGCGGTCAGTTTCATCAACTCGGTCTTCGACAGCTTTGGCTCGGGCCTGGTCTCGCCACGCTCCGGTGTCGTCTTGCACAATCGCGGGCAAAGCTTTTCGCTTGACCCCAAGCACCCCAATGCAGTGGCGCCGAACAAGCGACCTTTGCATACCATCATACCCGGGATGCTTGCGAGAGACGGCCGGGCAGAAATGCCTTTCGGCGTTATGGGTGGCTACTACCAGGCAATGGGCCACGCGCACCTGCTGACGAAGGTGCTCGACTTCGGGATGGATCTGCAGGAGGCGATTGATCTGCCGCGGGTCGCCCCCGTCAGCGGCACCATGAACGTCCAGGCCGAACACGGGCTCGCTGGCGAAACCGTAGCTGAACTTAGCCGACGCGGTTTCGAAATCATTCCCGCCACGGACCCGATCGGCGGTGCGCAGGCCATTCGCATCGATTGGGCAAACGGGACCCTGCTGGGCGGTTCTGAACCGCGCAAGGACGGCTGCGCCCTCGGTCTGTAGACCGGTTATGGCCAGAGTGGGATCCAAGATGCCGAAGATGCTCTTCATCGACATTTGGCCGGCGAGCAGGAGCCGCTGGCGCCATGGTCCAGATAATTCTTGCACGCCATCGACAATCCGATCGGCGCGAGGTTGTCACCCATGTCTTAGGTACAAACTGTTACCCATCTCCGGGCCGTACAGGGAAAAATGGTGCCCAGAGGCGGATTCGAACCACCGACATGCGAATTTTCAGTCCGCTGTCGGTGATTGATATTGTTCAGATTTTAGGTCGAATGTCGCGTTTGTGTCGCGTCAAGCCAAAAGCGCCCGCTCGGCCTGAACTCGTTGCCTTGTTCAGCGCCCAAACACGCGTGCCGTGGTGCCGACAGTCATTCAGATGGATGATGGTATGGTTCGGCACTCCTAGTAAGCTCCGATCACCAGGCAATTTAGAGACTTTCTGAGGTCCATGTTCCTATGGGCGCAAGCGGCGCGACGACGGAGGTGTTGGCGCAGGCGGCGGGGTCGGCGTCGTCGAGGCTCGCACGCCTGGAAGCCACAACGACCGACGTCGACCAACGGGCAACCGTGGGGCACGCGCTCGATCAGGAGATGGCACGGGCGACGAGCCAGTTCGACAGCGACAGGCGTGTCAACCAGCCGCAAGCGCAGGCGATCGAGAAGCAATTGCAAGTTCCCAAGTCAACCGGCAACGCTGTCGCGGCTCAACAGGCGGGACTGCACGCCATGGAAAGGCAGTTCCCGCCGCATCGCATCTCCTCCAAATCTTTTTGCGGCGTCAGCAGGATGCCAGCGAGCGGGGTCAACTCGGCCAGGCGGATGCCAGAGTGTTTACGCTCGCCACACCGCCGGAGCGGGCGAGCTCGCTTCATCCGATCTTTCTGTTCCTGTTCGGGAGGTCCCTACATGATTATCGAGTTGTTCGGTCCGCCTGGTGCAGGCAAGACGACCCTTCTCCGCGCCCTTTGCCGTGAGCTGGCGAAACGCGACATCCGTGTGAAGACAGTCAATGGCTATCGCCGGATTGATTTTGTGTCTTTCGGCAGCGAAGTCGATTCGATCGAGGATGAAGGCCCGGAGACACGCCATGGCATCCAGCGTCTGGTGCACAAGCTCGCCACCGCGAGTCCGGTCTTGTTCTCGACCCCGCCGAGCGAGGGGGCCGCTGCGCGGCTTTTGGCATCGATCCCTCCAAAAAGTCGAATATGGGCGTTGCGTCTGAAGATCGACGTCGTTTTGCTCTTCGAAGCCTGGAATACGGCGCAGGCCTCAGAAGGGTACTTCATTTTCGAAGAGGGCATCGTTCAGGCGTTGTGTGCGCTCGTCCTGTTGGCACGAAATCCAAGTATCGACATGGTTCGTAATTGCATGACGTTCCTGCCGCGACCGGATCTCCTCATTCAAGTCGACGCGCCCGGGGAAACGCTGCGCCACCGCCTCATTGAGAGGTATGCGCGGCAGCCGTACCTCGAGCGCCTTCTCGAAGTCGGAGTGGTCAGGGGCCTGAAGCAAGCGGATATCGCGAGGGAGATCGGCCAATGCCTGCAAGACAAATGGCCGCTGATGCGTGTCGACGGCCTCGACCCACGCAATTTCGAACAGGTCGTCGCGCGCATCGTGGGGCACGGATTGCCCGCGACGGCATGCGTCGGGCCAGACTAGAGGCGCGAGTTGCATGGTGCTCACGGTGAGATCGTTCGTTGGCATTCGCAGATTTCTACGGGCGCAGCGGCGACCGTTAGGCAGCGTCCATGAGAACCGTGCACCCGCTCGTCGGGATTACCGAGCAAGCCACCAGACGGATGGGTACGGTGCCCATTACTCCGACACGTTCCGGTCCGGCTACTATGCAGCTCTGTGGTCGGGTATCGAAAAGCCCTTGGTCGAACGTACTCTCCTGCCTGTCGGCGGGCCGAACCGGAAATGCCTGGACTTCGCATGCGGCACAGGCCGCATAGCAAATATCGCAGCTCAATTTTTTGGTGAAGTCGTCGGCGTTGACATCTCCCAATCTATGCTGGCTAGCGCACGGGTTCCGAAGAACGTGAAATTGGTCCGCGCTGATATTACGCTCTCTCCGCTCGCCGAAAGGTTCGACGTGGTCACGGCATTCAGATTCTTCCTCAATGCTGAAGATGAGCTCAGGAAGGATGCACTGTCGGCCATCAGCGCGCATTTGAACGAAGGTGGATTGCTAATCTCGAATATCCACATGAATGCGACCTCGCCAATAGGGCTGGTCTGCCGCATTCTGAACCGTTATGCAGGAGGGACAGTCCGCCACACTTTGAGCATTAAAGGATACGAGCAGACGCTCATTGCAAATGGCTTTATTGTCGAGCGGATAGTTGGGTACGGTTTTTTGCCGCGACCCGGGAAATTGCTGCCAAGACTCTGCGAAATATTGATCGTGCCGTTTGAAAGGATCTGCGCAAGTGCCAGGATTCCGGCGGAGCTTGCGCAGAATTTCCTGGTGGTTGCCAGAAAGCGGTAAAGCCGGCGGGCACATGAAATTTGAAACCGAGCATTTGCCATGAGGCTGGTCTTTGTTGAAGCTATTGGCAGGAAAGTATCGAGTGTCGTTTTTGGCTGCGCTTCGCTTGGCTCAATCAGACAAAGCGCTGCTCGCCTCTGCTCATCAGTGCGTTTGGCGACGGCGCTCGCCGGTGACCAACGATGCACTTGCCCTTTTGAGGCAGGACGATCGCAAGCATCCCGACGTCGCGAGGTACTTTCGTAGGTTGGGGGATTCCGGCAACGTAACGCGGGTTCGCGCCGTAATTTCCAGACGTCTTGAGGTTCAAGTATCTCCCTGCCGATTGCGGGACGCGAATTCCTCGTAATGCCTGCGTATGAACTCCGGTTTGGCCCGATGCCGCACCTGCCGGCCTGTAAGCCTCTCGCAGACAGTGCCCACGCATCTCGAACCATAAAGACGCATGAGAGAACGTCTGAAAGCGGCTACGGCGCGCTTTACGCGTGCCCATGTCGCGTTCATGTCGCGTGGAGTTGCCGACAGTCGCAGGAAACCCTTGAAAATCAACGGTAACAGTTCGCAACACGGCGCGACATGAAATGCCGTAAGTCGCCAAGTTGGCGACACCGCAAGCCATTGAGTGATGATTTTATATGAGGAAGTAGTGGTGCCCAGAGGCGGATTCGAACCACCGACACGCGGATTTTCAGTCCGCTGCTCTACCAACTGAGCTATCTGGGCCTGCTCCGGCGGGCGGCAATCTGCACACCGGGTTCATGAAAGCGCCGTCGGCACCCCTTGAAAGCGCGTGGGTTATAGCACGGGAATTCGGCCTGTCCAGCGCTTAGAGCATGATCCCGAAAAGTGGAATCCGGTTTTCGGAAAAAGATCATGCTCAGACAAAAAGCATGATCCCGAAAAGTGGAATCCGGTTTTCGGAAAAGATCATGCTCAAACAAAAAGCATGATCCCGAAAAGTGGAATCCGGTTTTCGGAAAAGATCATGCTCAAACAAAACGCCAGAACCTGTTCCGTCCGACAGTGCCCGGATGGAACAAGTTCTGGACATTGATTTCAGGCGGGAAACGACAGGCAGTCCGCAAGGCCGATCATCGGTCACGATCGCGGCTGCGAAACCGTCCCAAGCCTGTGGAAAACCGCAGGTGGACGGCGCTATTTCTGGTCGTCGTTCTCGTCTTCGTCGTCGCGGCCCGGGATGACGTAGACCCCCTTCAGCCAGCGGTTGAGGTCGATGTCCTTGCAGCGCGTCGAGCAGAACGGGTAGGTTTCGCGCGCCGATGGCTTGCCGCATTCGGGGCAGGGCCGCTTGGGCCGCAACGGCGTGACCTTGTCGTCCGGGCTCATATCCGCGCACCCGACAGCCAGTTGGCGTGCACCTTAAACCCTTCGCCGCTCAAAAGCGCTACCGTCTCGTAGAGTGGCAGGCCGACGACGTTGGTGTAGGAGCCGACAAGCTTGACGACGAAGGCGCCGGCAAGCCCCTGGACGCCATAGCCGCCGGCCTTGCCGCGCCATTCTCCGGATGCGATGTAGGCCTCGATCTCCTCGCGCGGCAGCCGCTTGAAACGCACCCTGGTCTCCACCAGCCGCAAGCGCTGCTTGCCGCCCGGCGTGATCAGGCAGATGCCGGAATAGACCCGGTGCGAACGGCCGGACAAAAGCCCGAGGCAGTTGGCGGCGTCGTCGAGCGTCTCGGCCTTGGGCAGGATGCGCCGCCCGACGGCAACCACCGTGTCGGCGGCCAGCACGAAGCTCGGCAGGTAGTCCGTCTCGGTCTTCAGCGAAGCCAGCGCCTTCTCGGCCTTCTGTGTTGCCAGGCGCTTGGCCAGCGAGCGCGGGTGCTCGGCGCGCAGCGGCGTCTCGTCGACATCGGCCGGCAGCACACGGTCCGGCTCGATGCCGGCCTGCTGCAGCAGCTCGATCCGGCGCGGCGAACCCGAGGCAAGCACGAGCTTCTGCAAAATGCCCATCGCGATCCCGGCCGGGTCCTTGAACTTACTTGAAGCGGTAGGTGATGCGGCCCTTGGTCAGGTCGTAGGGCGTCATCTCGACCAGGACCTTGTCGCCGGTCAAAACGCGGATGCGGTTCTTGCGCATGCGGCCGGCCGTATGGGCGATGATTTCATGTTCGTTTTCGAGCTTGACCCTGAACATCGCGTTGGGCAGCAGTTCCGTCACGACACCCGGAAACTCGAGGACTTCTTCCTTCGGCATTCGATACCTTTGCTTGGATGGGTACTTCCAGCGCCCCGGCCGGAAAGTTGCGCGGAACCTATATGATAAACGTCCGCTTGTGAACATGCTTAATCCGCGGCGTTTTTAGCCCCGTTGCCGAGAAAACGGCGGCCGATCCGCGCCTTCAGCCGCTCGCGCACGTCGCGGTAGGCGGCCATGATCTGCTCGCGCGTGCCGCTGACGCCGGTCGGGTCGGGCATCGGCCAATACTCGACCTCGACGGCCAGCGAGCGGGTGAGCTCGAGCGCGGTGTGGTGAGCTTCCGGCGCCAGCGTCACGATCAGGTCGAAATAATCGTCCTCGAGGTCGTCCATCGTTCTCGGGTGCCGTTCGCCGAGCGACAGCCCTTCTTCGGCCAGCACGGCATCGACGAACGGATCGCGTTCGCCGCCGCGCACTCCCGCCGAGGCGACGAAGGTGGTGGGCGGAAGCACCTTGCGCGCCAGCAATTCGGCCATCGGCGAGCGCACGGCGTTCATGCCGCAGACAAACAGGATCGAGCGGGGCAGGATCGGGCGGGGCAGCGGGGCGGCCAGTTCAGCCTCGCCAGTGCAGCACGCAAACCAGCGTGAACAGCCGGCGCGCCGTGTCGAAGTCAATCTCGATCTTGCCGGCAAGCCGGTCCATCAGCGTCTGCGAGCCTTCATTGTGCAGGCCGCGCCGGCCCATGTCGATCGCCTCGATGTGGCTGGGCGTCGCGGTGCGGATGGCATCGTAATAGCTTTCGCAGATCATGTAGTAATCCTTGACGATGCGCCGAAGCGGCGTCAGCGACAGGATGTGGGTGACCACGGCTGCGCCGTCCTCGCGCGCCACCGCAAACACCAGCCGGGATTCGGCCAGCGACAGTTTCAGCCGGTACGGGCCGGCGCCGTCGTCATTGACCGGCTGGAAGCGGTTCTCCTCGATCAGGTCGAAGATCGCCACCGCCCGCTCATGCTCGACATCGGGCGTCGAGCGGCCGATCGTCTCGTCGAGCTCGACATCGATCAGTCTGGCGCGGGTTTGGTCGTAGTCGGACATTTCTACATGTTCAGCCGAATGCCGACGGAGCGTCCATGTGCATCGAGCCCTTCCGCCTTGGCGAGCGTGATCGCCGCCGGCGCCAGCGCCCGCAACTGCTCCGGCCCGAGCTTCAGGATCGAAGTGCGCTTGACGAAATCGAGCACCGAAAGCCCGGACGAAAAGCGCGCCGAGCGCGCCGTCGGCAGCACGTGGTTGGAGCCGGCGACATAGTCGCCGATGGCTTCCGGCGTGTGGCGGCCGAGAAACACCGCACCGGCATTGCGCATTCGCGCCAGGAAGGCCTCTGGGTCGTCGATGGCAAGCTCGACATGTTCGGCCGCGATGCGGTCGACCAGCGGCAGTGCTGCCTCGATCGTCGGCACTAGGACTATGGCGCCAAAATCGCGCCAGCTCGCCGCCGCCGTTTCTCCGCGCGGCAGGTTCTGCAACTGCCGCTCCACCGCCTGTTCGACCGCCGCGCCAAAGGCAGTGTCGTCGGTGATCAGGATCGACTGCGCCGACACATCGTGTTCGGCCTGGGCGAGCAGGTCGGCGGCGATCCAGTCCGGATCGTTGCTGCCGTCGGCGACGACCAGCACTTCCGACGGCCCGGCGATCATGTCGATGCCCACCGTGCCGAACACCTGGCGCTTGGCCGCAGCGACATAGGCATTGCCGGGGCCGACGATCTTGGCGACGGGCTTTATCGTCTCGGTGCCATAGGCAAGGGCCGCGATCGCCTGGGCGCCACCAACGCGGTAGATTTCGGAGACACCGGCAAGGTCGGCTGCCACCAGCACCAGCGGCGGCACCTCGCCGCCGGAGGCCGGCACCACTATGGCGATGCGCTCGACGCCGGCGACCTTGGCCGGTACCGCGTTCATCAGCACCGAGCTCGGATAGCTCGCCGTGCCGCCCGGCACGTAGAGCCCGACGGCCTCGATTGCCGTCCAGCGCGAGCCGAGCTCGACGCCGGCGGCATCGGTGTAGCGGTCGTCCTGCGGCAGCTGCCGCTGGTGGTGGGAGCGGATGCGCTCGCGCGCGAATTTCAGCGCCTCGACCGTCTGCGGATCGGCGGCCTCATAAGCCTTGGCAATGTCGTCCCTGGAGACGGCGATGCCGAGCCTGGCCAGGTCACCGCCGCCGAATTTCTGCGTGTACCCGACCAGCGCCGCGTCGCCCTCGGCACGCACCTTGGCGATGATCTCGCGCACCACGGCGTCGACATCGGCCGAGACTTCCCGCTTGGTCAGCAGGAACGCGGCAAAGCGCTGCTCGAAATCGGCGTCGGACTGGCGAAGCGTGATGGCCATCGGCTCAAACCCTGTGGACCGGGCGCGACGTCGCTTCCCAGGCGCCGCCGACATCGGCAAGCCGTGCCTCGATGCATTCGACATCGAGCATGATCGCGCCGCCGCCCGAAAAGATCAGCTCGACGATGCCGGCCGGCTTGTCGAGCGCGAGAAAGCTGATCGCCAGCAGCGACAGCACTTCGTCCGGCTTGTCGCGGGCAATGCCGCTGGTCTTGGCGCCGAGCACCCGGTCGAAATGCAGCACGGCCTGCCGCCGCTCATTGTGCTGGCGCAAGAAGCCGGATTTCGCCTCCCACACGAAGCGGTTCATGGTCAGCACGAAGCGCTTTACCGAAGGCAGGTATTCGAGATCGCTGACCTTCATGACGGCATCCTGGAGATGCGCCGAGATGATGCTCAGATCCTGATCGTCGAGCGCGACAAGCTTGAGGCCATTCATGCGGAATTCGCACCTGCGAGTTGATTATTCGACCTTCTGTTAGGCGGTCTTTCCGGCTCGTGCAACCGCGCCGGAGGTCTTGGCCAGGCAATCGCTCCGGTCGGCGCCGCCCCTCATCCCCCTGCCGGGACCTTCTCCCGTATAGGGACGGGTGTAGGGGCTGGCCGCAACCTCGGCACCCTCTCCGCAACGCCGGAGATTGGCGAAATCCTTCGCGAGGCGGTCCTACTCCCCGTCCCTATACGGCGAGAAGATGCCGGCAGGCAGGTGAGGGGCAGCGCCGACCTGAGCCTGCTATCATTACCCCGAAATGCGCTCGATTTCCGCGCCGCAGCCGGACAGCTTTTCCTCCAGCCGCTCGAAGCCGCGGTCGAGATGATAGACGCGGTTGACCGTGGTTTCGCCTTCGGCAGCAAGGCCGGCAATGACCAGCGACACCGAGGCCCGAAGATCGGTCGCCATGACTGGCGCGCCCTTCAGCTTCGCTACGCCGTCGACAATCGCCGTCTGGCCGGACAGCGTGATGTGGGCGCCGAGCCGGGCGAGTTCCTGGACGTGCATGAAGCGGTTTTCGAAGATCGTCTCGGTGATGCGCGACTTGCCCTTGGCCATCGTCATCAGGCCCATGAACTGCGCCTGCAGATCGGTCGGGAAAGCCGGGAAGGGCGCCGTCGTCACGTCGACCGGCGAAATGCCGGCGCCGTTGCGCCTGACGCGGATGCCGGAATTGGTCTGCGTGATCTCGGCGCCGGTCTGTGAAATGATGTCGAGCGCCGTCTGCAACAGGTCGGGCCGCGCGCCTTCCAGCACGACGTCGCCGCCGGTCATCGCCACCGCCATCGCATAGGTGCCGGTCTCGATGCGGTCGGGGATCACCCTGACGCGGGCACCCGACAGCGCCTCGACGCCGTCGATGGTGATGGTCGCCGTGCCGGCGCCCGAGATCTTCGCGCCCATGGCGTTGAGGCATTCGGCGAGGTTGACGATCTCCGGCTCGCGGGCGGCGTTTTCGAGCACCGTCTCGCCCTTGGCCAGCGAGGCCGCCATCATCAGCACATGGGTGGCGCCGACCGAAACTTTCGGGAACACATAACGGTTGCCGACAAGCCGGCCGTTCCTGGTCTTGGCGATGACGTAGCCGGTGTCGACATCGATATCGGCGCCCAGCGCCTGCAGGCCTTCGAGGAACAGGTCGACAGGCCGTGTGCCGATGGCGCAGCCGCCGGGCAGCGACACCTTGGCTTCGCCCATGCGGGCCAGCAGCGGGCCGATCACCCAGAACGAGGCCCGCATCTTCGACACCAGCTCGTAAGGCGCCGTCGTGTCGACGATGTTGCGGGCGGAGAAAGTGATGGTGCGCGAATAGCCTTCCTGCTGCTTTTCGCGGCGGCCATTGACCGAATAGTCGACGCCGTGATTGCCGAGGATGCGGATCAGCTGCTCGACATCGGCCAGATGCGGCACGTTTTCCAGCGTCAGCGTGTCATCGGTCAAAAGCGCGGCGATCATCAGCGGCAGCGCAGCGTTTTTCGCGCCCGAGATCGGAATGCTTCCGGCAAGCTTGTTGCCGCCGACAATTCTGATGCGATCCATGAAGAGCGTCCCCTCGGCGCCAAGGCCGGTTTAAATCGGTTGAGTCTGTTGCGGCCATCTAGACCATTGGCCGGCTTGGTTCAAGAAACAGGCTACTCCCCACTTTGGCCCACGCCGACTTGGCCAAAGTACCGGCGACCAACATAGCCGATTCGCGTTAATCTTTTTTCATCGCCGCCTGCAGCCCCTCCGGCCGCTCGTCGGCCTCGCCAGCGCGCCGCTTGTCGGCGTCGCCGGTCCTTCGTGAGCGCGATTGCGCCTTGCGCTTCTGCAGGTTGGCGCGCAACTGCTCGGCCAGCCGGTCCTTGCGGCCCGTTCCGGCCTTTTTCGGTGGGTCATCCTTTTTTGGTGAAAGCGTCTTGTCGTTCATCGTCCCGTCTCCGGCCGGCGACCCGCCAGCGTGCTATCAAGGGATAGCCAACATTGTGGCACGGCCATGTCCGGAACAATCGCCGGTGCGGCCTTTCAACCCGTCTTTGTCTTGGCCTTGCGCTTGCCGGTTCGATATGGCAGAAGCCCCGCCATCGGCGGCTGCGGTAGCTCAGTGGTAGAGCACTCCCTTGGTAAGGGAGAGGTCGAGAGTTCAATCCTCTCTCGCAGCACCAGATTGTTTTCGCTGGCGCATCTTCCAAGGCCTCTTTGACCTGCTCGATGATGATTGTGCGCGGTTGGCGAGGTTGCCGAAAAATATGGCGCCCCGCGATCTGCCGAGTGCCACGCGCACAAGCTCGTCGAAACAGTGGTCTTGCACGCGCACCTCCCGGCGCTCGCACGCGCCATGATGCGCGCGGGGAAAGCGTTCTAGTCTGCCCTGCTGCAGGCTGCTTAACAAAGCTTGCAGCCGGGAACAATCGCTCAATGACTCGCGTTTCTTGCGAAGACCCGCTTCTTTTGCACGGGCAGCGGGCCTCGAAGGCTCGCAAATGTCGCGCCGGCGTTTCAATCGCACTCGCCTCAGCCCTCACGATTTGGCTATTTGTGAACGCGTGTTTGATCAGGTTTGCGCAGATGAGCACATTGACCCTCTAAGCCTGGATGCCGAAGCCTTAGCGGTGATGATTGTCGCAATCTTCCGAAACGTGACTACCAATGAGCGCGAACTGCTGGAGGAAGTTAGGTCTCTTCGTCGCTCAAAAGGCGCAGAGAAGGCGCACTAGCTAGGCGGCGTTCCGAGGCGAATTGTTCTAGTCCCGCATTGGCACAATCGGATTGGCATCTGAATTGCCCATTGATGATCGCCAGAGTGTAGCCACCGAGCTTGCGAAGGGGATAGAAATGGGTTTGGCCGAAGACTTATCTGATGTCGCGCTCACATTCGAATGTCCGGATTGCTCACACCCGGCGGTAAGAAAGGGCTCCGCACTAAGAACAATCGCGCACTTCAGATGCGACGGGTGCAACGGCAAGGTGCGGATGACCTATCCGCAGAAGCTCGCGATCTTCGAAAAGCACAAGCTATTGGCCGCAAGCAGCCGGCAAAGCCGCGGGAAGCGATTGTACGCCCCCTACCGGGGCTGATTGCCGCCGACAACACGACACAGAAGGAAAGTGCCCAAGGTCAGGGGCACAGATGCGGCCGAAGTGGCTTCGCGTGCAGCGACGCCTGCTAAGCCTTCCTCATCCGCGCGGCCTTCGCCCCTTTTGACGCATGTTGACCATGACAATGCGCCCCAATCGGAATAATTCGGGCGAACGGCTCGTTAGTTCGTTAGACGGTGCTAAAATACGGCAAAGTGTCCGAATGTCATTTCATGAAGCCCGCCAGACAGGCTGCCGCTCGCTCTGGCCTAACCGCGAAGGGAACCAGGAATGAAAACGGCTGTTTCGACCTCTTTGACAAGACGAAGTGTTGTCGCCGCGCTGGCGCTGACCGCGGCATCGACGGCGGTATTGCCTGCCGACAACGCGCTCGCCCAGGCCAAGAAAACCACAGCTGAGAAAAGTCTGTATGAGCGGCTGGGCGGCGTGTTTGCCATCGCAGCGGTGATCGATCACTTCAGCGACGCCGTCGTGAAGAACCCGATCGTCGGCAAGAAATCCAAGAATCCGCAGCTGCGCAAATGGCGCACCAAGAACCTGGAAAGGTTGCCCGGCCTCAAGTTCATGCGCACGCTGTGGGTCTGCGACGTTTCTGGCGGGCCCTTCAAGTTCGTCGCCACCAAGCCCGGCACGACGCCGCTCGGCCTCGAGGAGGCGCATCGCGACCTGCGGATTGCCCCCGCGGAATTCGATGAGGTCGCAGCCGAACTCGGGCGGACCTTGGATCATTTCAAGATTCCGAAGCCTGAGAAAACCGAAGTCCTGGAAGCTTTCGCCGCCCACAAGAACGAGGTCACCGCTGGCTACGTCAAGCCGGGCTGAAGCGTCTATATCGTATGGGCATTCGTTCTGAACATGGCGCGCGTCGCCGTGACTATGCGGCGCGGCCGCAGCTCAGCGCGCAATTATCCGATGGTTCCTACTCCAAACCTGCCCGAGCTGTTTCCACACTGAGCGACCCCTCCGGCAGCGGCCGCAGGAGTTCAGCCTCGGACCTCGTGAGATGGATCCAGGCCGCCCAGTCCGATGGCCGCAGCACAACCACTTGCCGATTGTGATATGGCGCGACGTCCGGCCCCGGATCGGTCGTCAGCATCGTGAACGTCGGCGGCTTGTTGCCGACACCCTCGCGCCACAGCCCGGCAATCGCCATGAACGAATGGCCATTCAGCGAGAACCTGTGCTTGGTCTTTGGATATTTCGTTCCCGTGAATTCGAAGAATGCCGACGCCGGAACGAGACAGCGCTTGCTGTTGCCGAACTGCCGGCCCTCCGAGCGAAAGTTGAATACAGGTCCGCCTTTTGGCCCGGCCGGGGAAAGCCGAATGTCATCGACGCCAGTTCGATTGCGTCGCCGGCGGCGCGCATTACAGGCGCGGGGTCGTTGATGTGGATGTCATCCGCCTGCGGCAGATCCAGTTCGGTTTGATGGCTGGGGATTTTGAGCGCCAGCGATTCCATCATCCGGCAGTATTCGGCCCAGGCGATGTGCTGCTCGTAGTCATTGCACATGGAAAGGCTCCGTACGCTCGACCGAGATCAGTTCAACATAGCGTTTATCGGTGGGCGCCGATTGCTGGCGGGTTTGATATAAGCCTATTTGGGCCGGCGTGCGGCAGCGATGGCCTGCAACAGATTGATGCTGTTCACGTCGGGTTCGCTGGATGCGGCAACGGCAAGTGCGGCGGCTTCGGCTATTTTCGCGACGTCGTCGCTGCTGATCGTTCCACGCTTTTCCAGCAGATTTACGAGTTCGACAACGAGAAGAAAGGCGTTCACACCATATCGTTCGGCTTTGAGCTCGAACTCGCCTCGAGCCAATCTCTCCGCGTCTCCTTCAGCCCGTTTGTCCACGTTGGCGTCCTCTCCTATGGCTACAAGCTATTAACGCTTAGCACGAATGGTTTAATCCTTCGAACTGGCCACAACCTTCGCCAATTGCCGGGCATAGTGTCGCCGGTGGCAAGGGCATGGGTTCAGCCAAGGATGAGACCAACCAACAGAACGGTAAGAATAAAGGACAACACGACGGCAAGTAGCCCGCATGCTTCCAAAGTGTTGGTTTGCCAAGCTTTCGTCGGGCGCCTCCGGTTTGAATTCCTGTTTCGCGAAACAAACTTCATCGGGCACCAGATCGGACGCGGAGCCGGCTTGAATTTGGCAAAGCGCTCCTCTTCATCGGCCCGGAAGGCATCTCCGCGAAACTCCGGAGCACCGTATGCGCGGCGCCGGCCTGCCTTTCATCGACGCGAGCCATCACCAGTACGACACCTTCTGCGATCTTCGGCTTGCGCGGCTTCTGGGCGAAATTGGCGAAAGTTCCGAGAAGCACGCCGGCAAAGCCGCCCCACGCCGCACCGACCAGGGCCATGCCGGTCATCCCCGCAGGATCAACGCCTTGAACTCCAAAAGCGCTGAAACCGGCCAACAGACCAGCCGTCGCGCCAAGTGCGGCACCAGCGACGGCACCCCGCCAGAGAGCGCTCATCTCATCGTCGTAATATCCAGCAACGCTGATCGGTTCATCATTGTCATTGTAAGATCCGACGACGCTGATTTGCCGGCGACGAATCCCGGCAGCCTGAAGCCTGGCCACGGCACGTGCTGCCTGGGCATGGGAATTGAACAGTCTGCTGATCGTTTGCATTTACGCCCAGGCCCGACTCTCGTTCGGAGCGTCGGGCCTCTCCTCCCTGGCTTGAACTCTTCCGCCCGGACGCATCTTCGTCGCGCCAAAGCTCACCACAACGTGAGCCAGCCGGCTACGTTCCCAGCCGGGGCTTCGGTCCAATCCTGGAGTATCTTGCTTGGGACCTAAGTCTGACCTGCTTGAATGCAACGGGCAGTGAGGCCACGCCGAGAGGGAGCCGTTGCTGAATCGAAGAGGTCGAGGAGAGGGCTAAGGCCTATCGCAGACCCAAAAAGCTCAAAATGGCTATTACGATCACGATCGCGCCGACCAGCCAGATAATGTTGTTCATGATTGCACTCCTTCGCCTCCGGGTGGGGTGCACGCCGAGGCGAAGCCCGCCACGCAAGTAGAACATCAGATATGGCTAAAGGTTCCTCGCTCGCCTCGCTGTCGAAAGAGCCCACCGCACCAGTCGGCACGGCGGGCGACGCAGAGTTTCACCCCGGTGGTGGGCAGCAAACGGCATTGCATCCAAAGGCTCAGCTGATGCTTCTGGACCAGTTATCAACCTGGCGCTCCGCCTCTTCCTTGGCGATGCCATATCGCTCCTGGATGCGTCCCAAAAGCTGGTCCCTATTGCCCTCGATGCGATCAAGATCATCGTCGGTGAGGTCACCCCACTGCTCTTTCGCCTTGCCTTTGAACTGCGTCCATTTTCCCTTGATTTGATCCCAGTTCATATGTTCCTCCTTGCTTCCTAGGCCCGCACTAAAGCGGAGCGCGGACCGATCAGCATTGCATGTCGGTGACGAATGAAGATTAGCGGCCGCTAAAAGTTCCGGTGCCGACGCAAAAAGCCCGCCGTGCCCGTGCCTGACTGTGAGCTGATGTTGATGATGTCCGGAGCTTGATGCTCTTTCGCGGCACTATCTTATGCCGTTGAAGTCGCCGAGCTTCTTGCTGGTTGGCCTTGGCTGGCAAGCCTTGAAAGGCTACCCGGCAGCATTGTTCTGTCCTTGCCGATCATCAGCACGCCGCTGTCGGGCGCCAACAGTGCCGAGAACGGCAGCATCGCCGCGCCGATCGGCGAAGCCTCGGGGCCGAATTGTCCCGACACGATTTCCGGCGCCACGATGCCGATGGCGCTGATCCTGTTGAACTGGGTCTGCACCTTTGCCAACAGCTCGAGATGAATCGGCCGCGGCAGGATGCTGTCGAGAACGATCGCCTCGATGTCGATGACGGAGGTGATGGCGATGATCGCCTCGACCAGCGCATTGGCGCAATCGTCGATCCATTCGGACAGCGGCTCGCGCGCCCCCGGCGGCAAGGGATCGAGTTCGCGCACACGGTTGATCTCGATGCCGCGCGATTTGAGATGATTGACCAGCACATAGATCGAAGCGCGATGCAGCAGGCTCTGGTAGCGCGCCGGCTTGGCCGCCACCGAATCGAGGCTTGAAGGCGAGACCGGCAAAGGACCGAGCGCGGCGCTGTTGCCGTGCGGCCCGGTATGGACCTTGCCGCCTTGCACCAGTCCGCCGCCGACAAAGGTGTCGATCGAGATATGCATGAAGTCGCGGAACCGTGCGCCGGTCCCCTGGATGAGTTCGGCGAGTGCGGCCGATGATGCGTCGTTTTCCACGAAGACCGGGGTCTTCGGCTTTGTGGCGAAGAACGTCGTCAGATCGATTGCTTCCCAGCGGCTGCCGAGATCGTCGGGAAAGCCGAGCTCTTCGCTCCAGCCGCCGAGGAAATATGGCGAGGCGATGCCGACGCCGACGATGCTGGCATCGCCAAGCCCCTCGACCAGCTTGTCGAAATTGGCCAGCGACATGTTGCCGGCCTTGAGCACCATGTCGGGATCCGGAAAGCGATATTCGTGCGACTCGCGCGAGCGGACCTCGCCGGCAAAGTCGACGAGCACGGCTTCCAGCGCGCGCCGGCCGATCTTGATGCCGACGCTGTAGATACGCTCAGGTGCAAGTCGGTAGAGAGTGGATGGCGATCCGCGTTGCCCGAACCTTTTCCCCACTTGCTTTACGAATCCAGACGATTCCAGCCCGTCGACAATGGTGGCGACCGCGGCCGGCGTCAGATTTGCGGCGCGCGCCAGATCGGACTTGGATGCCTCCTTCAGGCGGCGAATGGCATCAAGCACGAAGCGCTCGTTATAATGCCGAACCTTGACCGAATTGCTGCCTTTTCCGGACAAAACCGGCGCCTCCCCATTCATCCCCGCAGAGCCACTCCAGCCGCTTGCAGCTTTGAGGCTGCCGCGGGGTCGAGCACTCCAATCGCACCCGTGCGCGACGCGACAGTGCCCTTCGCGGCCATGGAAGTCAATTTTCCAGTTGCGGCATTCGGCCATTTAATATAGCAAATTGAAAAAACAGGACCAGGGAGGAAAGGTGCTGCACTTGGGCGCATTAGGCGAAGCCGACGCCATGGTGAAGAGCGACGCGGCTGTCCCCGTTGCCCTGGTTCAGGCGACAAAAGCCTTCGGCGGCACGATTGCCCTCAAGGACGCGTCCTTCGAATTGCGCTCAGGCGAGGTGCTGGCTCTGCTTGGCGAAAACGGCGCCGGCAAGAGCACCTGCGTAAAGCTGCTGGCCGGCGTGTATCTCCCGACCGGCGGCCATGTCGAAGTCGATGGCAAGCCTGTGGTCTTCCATTCGCCGCACGACGCCCAGGCTGCCGGCATCTCGGTCATGCACCAGCACCCCGGTCTTTTCCCTGATCTTTCGGTGGCGGAGAACATCTATCTCGGCCATATGCCGCGCGACCGCTTCGGCGGCATCGACAACGCCGCCATGCTTGCCGGCGCGCGCAGGGTGCTGGCGACAGCCGGCCTCGACGTGCCGGCCGAAACCCGGCTCGGAACGTTGCGCACCTCCGAACAGCAACTGGTCGAGATCGCCCGCGCCCTGTCGCTCGACGCGCGGGTGCTGATCATGGACGAGCCGACGGCCGCCCTGTCGCAGCGCGAGGTCGAGCGGCTGTTCACCGTCGTCGCCGACCTGCGGCTGCACGGCGTGGCGATGATGTTCGTCGGCCACCGCATGGACGAGATCTTCCGCATCGCCGACCGCATCGCCGTGCTGCGCGACGGGCGTCTCATTGGCGTCAAGCCGAGGGCCGAGCTTGGCCGCGCCGCCGCCATCGGCATGATGGTCGGCCGCGAGGTCACCGACCTCTATCCGCAACGAAGCCACGCGACCGGTGCACTGGTGCTGGAGGCGAGGGGGCTTTCGCACGCCGGTGGCTTTTCCAATATCGACCTCAAGCTCCATGCCGGCGAGGTGCTCGGGCTCGGCGGCCTGGTCGGCAGCGGGCGGACCGAGATCGCGCGCGTGCTGTTCGGAATCGACCAGCCCGATGCCGGCGAAATCCTGATCGACGGCGAAGCTGTGCGCTTCGCGTCGGCACGCGACGCCATGGGTGCGCGTATCGCCTATGTCTCTGAAGACCGCATGGGCCAGAGCCTGGTGATGGATTTTTCCATCCTCGACAACGCGGTGCTGCCAGTCCTCGACAAGGCAGCCCGCTCCGGCTTCTACGGCACGAACCGCGCGATCAATCTGGTTTCGGACTGGCTGAAGCGCATGAAGCTTCGCTTTTCCGGCTACGCGCAGCCGGTAAAGGAACTGTCCGGCGGCAACCAGCAGAAGGTGGTGTTGGCCAAATGGCTGCGCACCGAACCGCGCGTCCTCATCCTCGACGAGCCGACGCAAGGCATCGATGTCGGCACCAAGGCGGAAGTGCATGCGATGATCGCCGACCTTGCCGCGCAAGGCATGGCCATTATCTTGATCTCCTCCGAAATGCCCGAGCTCATCGGCATGTGCGACCGCGTCATCGTCCTGCGCGAAGGCCATCGGACGGCCGAATTCAGCAGGGGCGAAGCCACTCAGGAAAAGGTGCTGGAAGCAGCGACCAAGGCCGGCGAAAGCGCCGATGCGGCGGCACAGGCCGCCGGCGAGGAGAAGAGAAAAGGACCGCTCGACATACTGAAGCGGCGGGAGTTCGGTCTGCTCGCCGCGATGCTGTCGGTCGCCATCCCGGTCACCATCATCAACCCGCGCATGGTGAGCGCTGCAAACCTGACCGCCGTGTCGATGGATGCCGCCTTGCTCGTCGTTGCAGCACTCGCGCAGATGCTGGTGCTGATCACCCGCAACATCGACCTTTCGATCGCTGCGGTGATCGGCCTGTCGGCTTACATGGCGGCCAGCATGGTCCAGGCCTATCCAGGGCTCGACATCGGCATTGGCCTGATAACCGCATGCGCCGTCGGTGGCGTCGCCGGCCTGATCAACGGCCTCGTCGTCACCAGGGGAAAGATCCCGGCGATCGTCGTCACGCTGGCCTCGATGTCGATCTTCCGCGGCTTCAACTCGATCTGGGCAGCCGGTGACCAGATCAGCGCCGACGAAGTCACGCAAGCCTGGCTCGACATGACCGGCCTGAAG
The DNA here is from genome assembly GCF_040323975.1 of Mesorhizobium sp. M0019. Classification (NCBI taxonomy): domain Bacteria; kingdom Pseudomonadati; phylum Pseudomonadota; class Alphaproteobacteria; order Hyphomicrobiales; family Phyllobacteriaceae; genus Mesorhizobium; species Mesorhizobium sp. M0019. Next base: position 25,424 of record NZ_JAMYVK010000019.1, read on the forward strand.
ATCGCCGGCGTGCCGCTGATCGTCGTCATCGCGATCGTCATCCTGTGCCTGGGTTATGTGCTGCTCTATCGCACGGCCATCGGGCGCGAACTGTTCGCCGCCGGCTCCAATCCCGACGGCGCGCGTCTGATCGGCATCCCCGTCGACCGGCGCATTCTGCTGGCCTTTGGCATGGCCGGCCTGCTCGGCGGCCTGTGCGGTGCGCTGTGGGCATCGCGCTATGCGACCATCGATGCCCGCGTCGCGCTCGGCTTCGAACTCACCGTGATCGCGTCGGCGGTGGTCGGCGGCGTCGCCATCCGCGGTGGTTCGGGCACGCTGCTCGGTATCATCCTCGGCGCGCTCACGCTGCTCGTCATCAAGAACGGGCTGACGCTGGTGCGCGTCGACCCGCTGTGGCTGCAGGGCGTCTACGGCCTGGTTATCCTGGTGGCCATCGGCATCGACACCTTCATCGTGCGGCGTGCCGAGCAGGCAAGACAGGCGAGGGCGCGGTGAAAAAGTTCCTCCGTTCGATCGACTTCTGGGATCTGCTGCTGGCGACCTCTTGCGTGGCCATCTTCCTCTATGCCGCGATCTTCGTGCCGAATTTCGTTTCCGGCTTCAATCTCTCGCAACTGGCCGCCAGCGCCTCGGAAAAGGCATTGCTGATCCTGCCGATGACGCTGCTCATCATCACCCGCGAGATCGACCTGTCGATCGCCTCGGTGCTGGCGCTGACCTCCGTCGTCTTTGGCTTGCTGGTCCAGGCCGGTGTGCCGACGCTTGCCGCAATCCCGCTGACGCTCGTCATCGGCGGCCTGCTCGGCGCCTTCAACGGCTATCTGGTCTCGGGCCTTGGACTGCAGTCGTTGCTTGTGACGCTCGGCACCATGGCGCTCTACCGAGGCATTGGCTACATCCTGCTCGGCACCGGCTCGGTCAACATCCTGCCGCCCGCGCTCGTCGATTTCGGCATCAACAACCTGCCTGGCACCGAGATACCGTGGACCATCGTGCCCTTCCTGGTGCTGGCGCCGGTGTTTGCGGTCGTGCTGCAGAAGACGCCGACCGGCAAGCGCATCTACGCGCTCGGCGGCAGCCCCGAAGTGGCGCGCTATTCCGGCATAAACACGCGCCGGATGGTGCTGAACCTGTTCGTCGTCTCGGGCGTCGTCGCGGCGATAGCCGGCATCGTTTATACCGCGCGCCTTTCCAACGCCCGCGCCAACAATGCGCTCGGCATGGAGCTCGACGTCATCACCATCGTGCTGCTCGGCGGCGTCAGCGTCTTTGGCGGCAAGGGCCGCCTGACCGGCGTCATGCTGGCACTGGTCCTGATCGCCATCATCCGCAACGTGCTGGCGCTGAACCAGATCGGTGGCGACGCGCAGGGCATGATCATCGGCCTGCTTCTGATCGGCTCGCTGCTGGTCGGCAATTACTGGCGCTCCACACAGGAGATGCTCAGCAGATCCCGCGCAATGCGCGAGACAAAGGGGTGATCTCGGGCCCCTTCCTTCAAGCCCGAATTTTGACGGAGGAGTCACAATGAAAGCGTTTAGATTAGCCCTGCTCGCATCCGCGGTTCTGCTTGCGCCAAGCTCGCTGGCCTTCAGCCAGGAGTGCGCCAAGGAACCCGTAACGGTCGGTTTCCTGCCCAAGCTCGACACGGATCCCTACTTCAAAGTGGCCTTCGGAGGCGCACAAGAGGCAGCCAAGGAAATTGGCGGCACCGCTACGCAGGTCGCCCCATCGCAGGCGACCGCCGAGGCGCAGATCGAATTCATCAACAGCCTCGTGTCGCAGAAGGTCGGAGTCATCGCAATTGCCGGCAACGACGCCAATGCCGTCGCGCCTGCGCTGAAGCGCGCCGTTCAGCAGGGGGTCAGGGTGATTTCGTATGACTCCGATGTGGCCGCCGATGCGCGTGCGGTGTTCGTCAATCAGGTGAAGGGCGACAGCCTCGCCGAGATGATGCTCGAAAGTGCATTCGCCCTCAGCGGCGGTGAAGGCGAATTCGCGATCCTGTCGTCGACGCCGACGGCGACCAACCAGAATGCCTGGATCGACTTCATGAAGGCGAAGATGGCGGCCGAGCCGAAGTTCTCCAAAATGAAGCTGGTGCAGGTGGCCTATGGCGAAGAAAGCGAACAGATCAACCAGCAGCAGGCATTGGCGCTGGTGCAGGCGTTTCCCGATCTCAAGGTGATCATCGTCCCGGCAGGCATCGGCCTTCCGGCGGCCGCGCGTGCACTCGAGGAAGCGGGCATGATCGGCAAGGTCAAGCTGACCGGGCTCGCGCCGGCCACTCTGATCTCGAAATACATCAAGGACGAAGCGGCTCAGGATATCTGGTGGAACGTCACCGATCTTGGCTATCTTACTTATCAGACGGCCCAGGCGTTTGCGCAATGCAAGATCACCGGCAAGGAGGGTGAGAAGTTCACGGCAGGCAGGCTCGGCGAATACACGATTGGCGCCGGCGGCGAACTGATCCTTGGTCCGGCCAAGATCGTGACTCCCGAAAATCTGGCCGAGTTCAAATTCTGATCCTATAGAGCTTGAGTTCTAGGGGGCGCCGGTCCATCCGGCGCCCTTCCTAAAAACCTCTCGAATGAAAACAGTGCGGGGCGGCAATGAAGATATTGCTTGCAGGCGAAACCTTTGCAGCGACGACCTCGGTTGCCATCGGCAGCGACGTGCTTACAAGTGCGGCCTCGACAAATGGTGCGACGGCCTTCAATGCCGCGCTGGCCACTGAAGGCATCGCGGTCACGCAGATCGGCGGCGAGCGTTGCAGCGCGGCGTTTCCCTATGACCTCGATGGGCTCGCCCAATATCAGGCGGTGGTGATCTCCGACGTCGGCGCCCTGACATTGCTGGTGACGCCGGATGCCCGCGCCGGGCGTGTCGGCGTCAACCGCCTCGATGTGCTCAAGGCCTATGTCGAAGGTGGCGGCGGGCTGATGCTGGCCGGCGGTTACATGGGCTTTCAGGGCATGTTCGGGACGGCGCGTTTCCACGACACCCCGGTCGAGGACGTTCTGCCGGTCCGTTGCCTACCCTACTGCGACGGCATGGAGGTGCCGCAAGGCGTGCAGGCCTCCATCCTGCAGTCGTCACATCCGATTTTTTCCGGGGTGGAGGGGCCTTTGCCGCCGATTCTCGGCATGAACAAGCTGGAATTCAGGCGCGACGGTTCGTCCCGGCTTCTGGCGACCTGCCACCATCGCGGCACCGACTGGCCGCTCCTTGCCGTCGGTAGCCATGGCCGCGGCCGCACGATTGCCTGGGCAACCGATATCGGCCCGCATTGGCTCTCGCAGGATTTCCTCGGATGGCCGTTCTACGGAAGACTGATGGCGAACATGGTCGGTTGGCTCGCCGGCGATGGATGAGAAAGCTGGTTTGACCAGTGCGGCTGCCCAATCCTCCAACGAAAGACCAGGCTATCAAGCATGCGTTGAATCAGGACGGCAGTGGCTGATAAACCGAAACCCCGATGTATCGATCGTATGAGCCACGATCTTTCTCAGGAAGCTTGTCTCGGGTTACACGTAATGTGAATCCCCCCTGCAAGTGCCCCGCGTCGAGAACCATCCAATCGAAAATATCATCGCCTTCAAACGAAAGTCGCTGTCCGACTTGATGCCATTTCTGAAGCTCGGGTGGCACCTCGAAAAACGCACCTGAAAATAGCCGCTCCTCAGCATGATAATGCACAGCGGCAAGCCAAAGGAAAACAAAGTGGTCCTCCCGAAGACGTACGGACTCGTCGGGATCGCGAAACCGAAGCTTCGCGGAACAGAAGGCATCTGCATTTCCCTCGATATGTTCGACAAATGTCGGCACACTCGCAAGCGCGCGATCGTAAGCTGCTAGGAAGGCGGGGTCTGTCTGCGAGATAGCCGCGAAGAGTGGCTCATTCCGCGGTTCGTCGAATTCACCGTTCGATTGAGATTTTTCGCTCATAAAGACCTCTTGGACTAACCTTGCGAAGTCCGCGCGCTTCTTCCTGGTGTGGGGAGACGGCGCTCGCGAAGCGGTGTCGCACTACCAGCCAAAGAGCCCTATCACGCTACCGACCAACCGCCATCCACCAATATATTCGCGCCAGTGATCAGTGACGCCGCCGGCGAGGCGAGGAACACCACGGTGCCCGCGACGTCGATCGGGTCGCCGATGCGGCCGAGCGGAATGTGGCCAGCACATGCAGGCGAGTGCGCAGGCGCGGCCGCGCGAGGCCCCGGTGACCAGTACTACCTTGCCGGCGAGATCGAATTTCGGCGTGATCTCATTTGTCATGCGATTCCACCTTGTTCTTCAAATCGGACCGGCTGCCGTGTCGGACCGAATAGGCTCGCGTGAATTCGGCGCCCAGCAGAAATATCTCGGCCGAATAATAGACCCATAACAGCACGACGAGCAGGGCGCCGGCCGCGCCGTATGACGATGAGATGGCGCTGGTTCCGATATACCAGCCAATCAGCGACTTGCCGATGGTGAACAGAAACCCGGTGACCACGGCGCCGATGCCGACATCGCGCCATTGCAGGCTGCGGTCCGGCAGCACCTTGTAGATTGCGGCAAACAGCAGCGTGATCAGGGCAAACGAGACGATCCCGTTGATGGCGCTCAGGATGATGGTGCCGAACGGCAGGTAGGCGTTGATGACTTCTCCGAGCCCCGAAATTGCAGCGCTTACGACCAGCGACACCAGAAGCAGAAAACCGAGGGCGGCGACCAGGCCCAGGCTTGCAATGCGTGCCCGAACCATTCGTGAAATCGTTGCCCCGCTCGGTTTGACTTTCCAGATTTCGTTCAACCCCAGCTGCATCTCGCCGAACACGCCGGATGCGGCGACGAACAGCGTGACCAGCCCCAGAATGCTGGCGAGGGTTCCGGCTTCCTTCTGCGAGGCGTTTTCGATCGTAGCTCGCAGCAGCTCGGCACTTTGCGGCCCCATCAGGCCAGCGATCTGTGCCGAAAGGGCGAGTTGCGCCGCCTCGTGCCCGAAGGCCATGCCGGCAATAGCGACAACGATGAGCAGGATCGGCGCAAGCGAGGTCGTGGCATAAAACGCTATCGCCGCCCCATGGCTCAGCGCATTGTCGTCGATGAAGCCGATGACGCTCTGCTTGAGGAGTCTCCAGCCCTCTGCTGCCAAATTCCACATGTAGGCCTCGCATGCCTGTCAACAAACAAGTAGCGGCGGCGCAGCGCTGGGCGAGGGGTGGGGGCTCGGCCGGAACAAAGCCGGCAACGGCACGCTGTACAAGGCGATCGCCTATAAAGGCGGCGTGCAGCGAACATCCTGCGAAAGGTGCCGCTCGACTGGCCGGGGACGTGCTCACGATGCAATCAGGGGAACTGTGACAGTTGTCTGATAATTTATCGGATATCGGTTGAAATACGGGAACTCGATCACGAACGCATATTGGGCGGTCAGATGTGCCATGCGAAAGCCGCCGCTGGGGGCGTCGATTGCTATTGTTACGTCGACGTCTTTCAATCCCAAATCCAGTAATTTTTCCGTGGCAATGGCTTGGATCTGGGCCTGCGTCAGCGAGTTCTTCATTTGCAGCGCACGTGACGACGTTTCCAGCGTGTACCGAACACTCGACATAGCATTCAGAGCCCAGCCGAATGCAAAGATGCCGATCAAAAGCATTATCAGAAAAGGCGCGATCAGCGCGAACTCTAATGCAGCTCCGCCTGATGCATCCCCCGTGAAAGCTCTCGACTTAGCGGACACGAATCACCTGTTGATGACTGAGTTCGCGCGAGAGGGAAAACGCACCAAAACTGAAGGGCGGTGACCAGGTGGCTGTCGCCTGTATTACGAGGAAGACCGAGGGGGCTTTCAAAGTGTCGCACAGGACCGATGGATCGGCCACGATGTTCCCGCACATGTATTTCCGGCTCACTGCCACCTGCGCGCCATCAGGATGGTTTTCCCAGCTCGAAAGAGCGACAGCTTGGATGGTCGTATCCTCGACTGCTCCTTGCATCACGAGGTTCGCCGCGGTTTTGACGCCTGCACGCATCGACAATGCGCTCGAGACAAAAGACCAGCCGTCGATGATGCCAAGAAGTACCAGGCAAAGGGCGGGCAGAACCAGCGCAAACTCTACCGCGGCAACACCCGAATCACTCCGGAACATCCGGACTTGTAGCCGATCCACGAAAACTACTCGACAAGCTGAACGGTTTGCGTGGCCGGAATGTCTCGCATTCCAAGGCTCGTGCAATCCTGAATGATGTTTGCGTTGCCGGACCATTGCACGGTACTTGCGACGACCTGCGTGCAACCACCTTTGCCCGAGAAATTGCCGAGATAATTGACGCCCTGTGTTGGAAAATACAGAGCGCCGGTCAATAGCGAATCCGCCGTGCCATTAAACGTGTTGGATCCCGCCAGGTTGGCTCTGTCGCCATAGAACAGCACACCTGAATAGGTGCCCGACGTCGGTGCGCTGAGCTTGACGGTCGCCGTGCCGTTCATGCTAACGCCGGAGGTATCGGCCAGATAAATGACGACACCCTCGCCGGAAATATTTGCATTCGAGCTCGCTTTGAAATCGCCTCCCTCAATGACGTATATCCCGGGCGAGAGGGTTACATTGCCGCTCAAGCTGAGCCCCTTGCAGTATGTTCCAGGTTGCAAGGTTGACTGATTGCCGTTTTGACAAGGGTTCGTGGCCGGCGGCGCCGGCAGGTCGGCAAAAGGATCAGCAGCGGGCAGCGCCTGAGTTATCAGGCTGGCGCAAACGGTCTTCACGACGTTGCTCAACGAAACACCGCCTGCCGATATCAGGCAATCGACATCAAGGCTTGCCGATCCCTGAAGTTTGATGGCGTCCGGAGCTATCGAATTCGACATGACGGAGCAGCCTGTCAGTTTTGTGGTCGAACTGCCGGAAAAGAGCGCCGCTTTCGAAGCGGAAGGATCGACCGTCAAAATGCAGGCTTTTGAAGCATCCGTAATAAGAGCCACCGCCCTTGCTTGTGCGCCAACTGCGTTTTGCGTGAATATCGACGTAAAGAACCGATCGAGGTTCTGATGAACGACTACCTCAACCGCCTTTTTTCCGACATTTGGACCGGCTGACGGAGGCGAGAAGACCTCTATTGTACCTGCTGACGGTCCCCAGCCGTTCGTGGTCGCTGACGCTGTCGCTGCGGAGACAATCTTTGGCGTGTCGGATCCCGAAACCTTTTCCAAAGCGCCAGCATAGGCCGCCGCATCCGCCACAGCTTGTAGCTTCAGGCTGCTGTAATACCAATAGGAAGTCTCGATACCGAGGCCCGCACCGCCGACGACAATCGGCAAAGACAGAGCAAAAATAGTAGCAACGTTGCCGCTCTCGCCGATCGGTCGCATAGCGCGGAAAAAACACCTAAAAATGCGGGCACGCCAGTCCATTTCCCTATCAAAGCAGGATTGCATAAAAGAATGACTAAGAATTTCCGTACATTTCTTGGCTGCGATCCATCCAGGCTTAACGGCCCGTTCCGCCGCTTCAACGCGGGCCTTTGGCGCCACAGGACCCTCGTTAGTCCTTCGGCCGGGTGCATGTCTTCATAGGAACAATTCTGGTTTCCGGGGTCATGCGCAAGAAAAGACCGCCGCGGCCGGTTTCGATTGGCAATGGGTTGCCGTTCCCTGCTATTCCCGCTTCAAATCAAAAAGCAGTGGACGTTTCCAGTATGACCAATGTCGCCTTGACCGGGCTTGCCCGCGATCTTGCCAAGCGCGCCGCGGAAGGCCGCCCAGTGCGCATCGGCGTTATCGGTTCGGGCGAGATGGGCACCGACCTGGTGACGCAAGGCATGCTGATGCCGGGCATTTCGGTTTGCGCGATCTCGACGCGCCGCCCGCATACGGCGCGTGACGCCATCCGCATTGCTTATGGCGACCAGGCGATGGCAGCCGAAGCGGACAGCGCTTCGAAGGTCAGCCAGGCGATCGAAAGCGGCAAGATCGCCGTCACCTCGAACGAAATGCTGGTCACCAATCCGCTTATCGATGTCGTCATCGATGCCACCGGCAAGCCCGGGGTCGCCGCCGATTTCGACCTGATGGCGATGCAGCACGGCAAGCATCTGGTGATGATGAATGTCGAGGCCGACGTCACCATCGGCTGTTATCTGAAGCAGCAGGCCGACCGGCTCGGCGTCGTCTATTCGGTCGGTGCCGGCGACGAGCCGTCGAGCTGCATGGAGCTGATCGAGTTCGCCTCGGCGCTCGACTACACCATCGTCTCCGCCGGCAAGGGCAAGAACAACCCGCTCAACCACGACGCCGTTCCCGACGACTACCGCGAGGAGGCGCTGCGCCGCAACATGAATCCGCGCATGCTGGTCGAGTTCGTCGACGGCTCGAAAACCATGGTCGAGATGTGCGCCATTGCCAACGCCACCGGGCTGGTGCCCGACGTTCCCGGCATGCACGGCCCCAAGGCCGATCGCGACGAGCTGGTCAAGGTGCTGATCCCGCGCGAGCAGGGCGGCATTCTGTCGAAGAAGGGCGTCGTCGACTACACCGTCGGCAAGGGCGTGGCGCCCGGTGTCTTCGTCATCGTCGAGGCGACGCATCCGCGCATCATCGAGCGCATGGACGATCTGCATATCGGCCACGGTCCCTATTACAGCTTCTTCAGGCCCTACCATCTGACCTCGTTGGAAGTGCCGCTGACGGCCGCTCGCATCGCGCTTTACGGCAAGCCCGACATGGTGCCGCTGCCGCGGCCGGTGGCAGAGGTCTGCGCGGTGGCCAAGCGCGATCTGGCGGCAGGCGAGGTTTTCGACGCGATCGGCGAGACCTGCTACCGCTCCTGGACCATGACCGTCGAAGAAGCCCGCGCCCATCGCGCCGTGCCGGTCGGTCTGCTCGAAGGCGGCAAGGTGCTGAAACCGGTGAGGAAAGGCGAATTGCTCACCGCCGACAATGCCGCGCCCGACCCGACGACCGGGCTGTTCGCCTTGCGCCGGCTGCAGGACGAGATGCTGTATGGGCGTGACGCTGTCGACCGGTGAGCTGTCGCGGTGGCCTTTGGCCGGGCCTACTGGCATTGTCATTACAACTCTCTATATTGTATTGACGATGAAGGCGGAGGCGATCACATGAATCTTCAGATCAGGGACCCGCGCGCACGCGAACTGGCGCGAGAGCTTGCTGCCAAACGCAAGATTTCGATGACCGAAGCGGTCATCGAAGCGCTTGAATCCGAGTTGAAGCGGGAGAGCGGACGCATTCCCCTGGCTGAGCGGCTTGCTGCCATTGCCAACGACTTCAAGGCCAAGGCAGGCCAAGGTGGTCGGGCTGTGACGAAGGATGAGATCGATGAGATGTGGGGCCATCCCTGATGTTCATCGACACCTCCGTGGTTGTCGCGATTCTTTCAGGCGAAGAGGATGCCCGCGAGTTGAGTAATCGCATTGAGGCTGCGCCCGCGAGAATAACTTCGGCGTTGGTGGTGCTTGAAGCGGCGATGCGGCTTTCGACGATGCTTGCCGTGCCGCCGGTTGTCGCCGGAGATGCGATAGAGGCGTTTCTTCGCGAGGCCGAAATCGAAATTGTGCCGATCGACGCCAGCGATGCCAAGCTCGCGATCCAGGCATTTTCAGACTACGGAAAGGGGCGCGGACATCCCGCCCAGCTCAACTTAGCCGACTGCCTTTCTTATGCCTGCGCAAAAAGTCATGGCTCCGCACTGCTCTACAAGGGCAACGACTTTTCGCATACCGACCTCGCGTAATCCGCAACCGGCTGTTACTTCCCGAGCTCGATAGACCGCAGCCGCGCCGCTTCCACCGCCTCGGTGAGCAGGCGCGTCAGACGGTCCTCGCCCATCAGCACGGCAAGGGCGGCAGCCGTGGTGCCGTTGGGGCTGGTCACCTGCTGTCTGAGCACGCCGGGCTCCTCGCCGCTTTCGGCGGCCAGCGAGGCGGCGCCGTAGACCGTCTGCATGGCCAAGAGCTTGGCAGTCCCCGTCGGCAGGCCGGCTTTCTCGGCGGCCACGGTCAGCGCTTCGATGAAATGGAAGATATAGGCCGGCCCCGACCCGGAGACTGCCGTCACCGCATCCATCAGGGCTTCGTCGTCGATATCGGCCACTTGCCCGCTCGCCGAAAGCAGGTCGGCAACAAAACGCTTGGTGTCGTCGGAAACCAGGCTGTTGGAAAACACCACCATCATGCCCTTGCCGATCGCCGCCGGCGTGTTGGGCATGCAGCGCACGATCGGCGCGCGGTCGCCGAGAATACCTTCGAACGTAGCGACGGGTGTCCCGGCGGCGATGCTGAGGAAGGTGGTCCGGCCATCATTGAAGCGGATGTAGCCGGCCGTCACGTCGCGGATCACCTGCGGCTTGACCGCAATGACGACGAGGGTCGGCACGGCGTCCGCCGGGATGGCGCCGGCATCCGCGCCGGCAGCGCAGCCCAGCGCTTCGGCACGCTTGCGCAACTCGGCATTGGGCTCGACCACAAACACCGCAGCCGGAGCCAGCTTGCCGGCTTTCAGCCAGCCCGAGAGCATGGCGTAGCCCATATTGCCGCAACCGGCGAGAACAAGCCTGATCGTCATCGAAAGCCTCCCATAGAGATGGCTTCCCATAGACGTTCGCGGCAGGGCGGGGAAGCCCCTGTTGGGACTGTGATCACGCGGAATTCCCGGACTGAGATCGGTCGCAATGATACTTGCTCAGGCCAGCAACACCACATTATCAATGAAGAAATCGCCGGGACAGATGTTCTCCTTGCGGTTGGGATGCGCATGTAGTCGCGCAGGGGTGGGCCGACCAAATTAACCTTTTATTTCCTATGCCTGTTTAGCATCGCTTAACCAGGAACGGTCGCTACGTCCCAGCCCGAGGGGAAAGCTCGAGGAATCATGGCTTACAGGGATAATCGTGAACACCGGAGGAACGAGCGGTCCTTGCTGTCGCTCGTCGAGGCGGTGCGCGGCGAGGACGAAGCATCGCTGGTTTCGCTAGAGGACCGCGCAGGCCGGTTATGGCGCGAGGATGCCGCCACACGCCATCGTCTTGCCCGCTCGCGCCGCGAAGCGCGTGCCAGCACGATCCTGTTGGCAGCCGCCGGCATTACCCAGCCCCGTCCTGATGAGCCAAAGGCCGGCACCATGCTGATGGAAGAGGCTGCAGCTGCCGATCGGTTTTTCGTCCCCGCTGGCTCCCTTGGCGGCCCCGATGCCGGTTCCGCCGATCGCCCAGCATATCGGGCAGCGCCGCCTCCTGCTCTGCCGGTCGAGATCGCGCGTACCAAACGTCCTGGTCCGATCGGTGCCGTGTTGTCGGCGCTGAGCCGGCTCATGCCTGGCAGAGCGCCGGAGGAGATGGCGTCCGGTGAGACTTCCGCCGCGACAAATTCCACCGCAGCGATGCCACCTGCGTTCCACCCGCAGCCGCTCTATGCCGGTCGGGCACCTTATCCGCAGCAACCCACGCCGCCGCATTCGGCCCATACTCAGGCCTGGTCGAGGAAGGCAAATCAGGCCTCGGAAGCCGCCGATCAGCAAAGCCAGATCGAGGAAATCCGCGCCAGCCTGCGCGAATTCCGCGAGGTCGTTCGCGAGCTCACCGAAAACCGCGCGCGCCGCCGCTATTTCTGAGCGTCGAATAAAACATGCCGGTTTCGAGTTAACGGCATGGGACGGCGCATTGACGGGATTGCCCGGCTCGATTTTCGTGAAAATGCCGCGCTGCATGTCCGCCCGCAGCGCATGGTTCTGGGCAACGGCCTGCATAAAAGATATCTGGAGCGCGCCGCATGGATGTTTTAACGCGGCAGGCTTACGCGATAGGCGTCGAGGGTGGTTCATGGCTGAGTTGATTGACGGAAAAAGCGTCGCCGAAGACGTGGTGCGGCGGGTCAAGGCCCTGACCGCCGAACTGGCGGAAAAGGGCGGACGGCAGCCCGGTCTCGCCGTGGTCATCGTCGGCGAGGATCCGGCGAGCCAGGTCTATGTCGCCTCCAAATCCCGCACCGCCAAGGAATGCGGCTTCCATTCGGTTCAGCACACGCTGCCGGCCGAAACCTCCGAGCCGGACCTGTTGAAGATCATCGGCCAGCTCAACGCCGATCCGGCCATCAACGGCATCCTCGTGCAGCTTCCGCTTCCCGGCCATATCGATTCCGGCAAGATCATCCAGACCATCGCGCCGGAGAAGGATGTCGACGGCTTCCACTTCATCAATGTCGGCAAGCTCGGCACCGGCGAACTCGAGACCGCCTTCGTGCCTTGCACGCCGGCCGGCTCGATGCTGCTGATCGAACGCGTGCGCGGCAAGGACCTGTCCGGTCTCAATGCGGTCGTCGTCGGGCGTTCGAACATCGTCGGCAAACCGATGGCCAATCTTCTGCTTGCCGCCAACTGCACCGTCACCATCGCACACAGCCGGACCAGGGACCTGCCGGCGCTTGCCCGCACCGCCGATATTCTGGTCGCCGCCGTCGGCCGGTCTGAAATGGTCCGCGGCGACTGGGTCAAGCCTGGCGCCACTGTCATCGATGTCGGCATCAACCGCGTCGCCGCACCTGAAAAGGGCGAAGGCAAGACGCGCCTCGTCGGCGACGTCGCCTTTGCCGAAGCAGCGAAGGCGGCCGGCGCCATCACGCCGGTGCCTGGCGGCGTCGGACCGATGACCATTGCCATGCTGATGGCCAACACGCTAGCTTCCGCCTATCTCGCAGCCGGATTGAAACGGCCTTCCTTCTGACCAGAAAGCAGCGTCCTTGCCGAACCTCACTGTTCCCTTAGAACGGCCGGTCACCAATGATCCCGTTCAGGGCGGGCGGCAGTTCGGGTTTCTGTTGGTCGACAAGTTCTCCATGTTCTCGCTGGCCGCGGCAATCGACACGTTCCGGTCGGCGAACCGGCTGCTCGGCCGCGATTTCTATGGCTGGACTACGGTGTCGGCCGACGGCGACGCCGTCATGGCGTCCAACGGCCTGCCGCTCAAGATCGACTACGCGGTTGCCGATCTGCCGCCGGTCGATATCCTGTTCGTCTCGGTCGGGCTGACGACGGAATTTCCCGGCAAGAGCAAGGTGCTGGCAGCGCTGCGCAGTTGGGGCCGGCGCGGCAATGCGCTCGGCGCGCTTTCGGTCGGTTCCTATTTGCTTGCCGAAGCAGGCCAGCTCGATGGCTATCGCTGCACCATCCATTGGGAAAACCGCGCCGGCTTCCTCGAACGCTTTCCGGACATCAACTGCACCGGCAACGTCTTCGAGATCGACCGCAAGCGCTACACCTGCGCCGGCGGCACCACATCGATCGACCTGATGCTGGAGATCGTGCGCGGTGATTTCGGCTCGAGCCTCGCCAATGGCGTCGCCAACCAGTTCCAGCATGAGCGCATCCGCTCGGCCGGGGACCGCCAGCGCGTCGGCCCGGAACGCGACCTGACCGGCAAGTCGGAGAAGCTGCGCCGCATCGTCGAGCTGATGGCCGACCATCTCGACGAGCCGCTGTCGGCGGTGCAGCTCGCCAAGTCGGCGGGCCTGTCGGTGCGCCAGGTCGAGCGCCTGTTCCTGCGCCATCTCAGTGTGACGCCCGGGCGCTATTATATGCGGCTCAGGCTCGAGCGGGCGCGCGAATTGCTGCGCCAGACCAACATGCCGATCCTCGACGTGGCAATCGCCACCGGCTTCACCTCGCATTCCTATTTTGCCCAGAGCTACCGGCTGCAATTCGGCCGGCCGCCTTCCGAGGAACGCCGCACGGCCTATTGAGGGTTTGGCAGAGAGGCGACGCAGCTTCGTACTCCGTCCGGGCTTGTGTCGCGACCCGGCGTCAAATAGCTTTCCGGCGCCGAGCGGCGGCGACTGACGGGGGAGATTTTTGATGGCGGGATTTGTGCAGAGCGTCGCTGCGGCGGCCCTGTTGCTGTGGACGACGGGGTTCGGCTTCGCCGCCGATCGCGTCATCGTCATTCTCGATGCCTCCGGCTCGATGTGGGCGCAGATCGACGGCAAGCCCAAGCTCGAAATCGCCCGTCAATCACTGCGGAACGTGCTGCAATCGGTCCCGGCCGAGGAGGAAATAGGCTTCATGGCCTATGGCCATCGCGAGAAGGCCAGTTGCGACGACATCGAACTCATCGTGCCACCGCAGGCAGGCTCGGCAAGTGCGATCTCAGCCGCGGCCGACAGCTTGAAATTTCAGGGCAAGACGCCGCTGACCGCTGCGGTCAAGCAAGCGGCGGAAGCATTGAAATACACCGAGGACAAGGCGACGGTCGTTCTCATCACCGATGGCATCGAGACATGTAGCGGCGATCCCTGTGCGCTCGGCAAGGAACTGGAGGCTGCTGGCGTCGACTTCACCGTCAATGTCGTCGGCTTCGGCCTGACGGCGGCCGAGGGCAAGCAGGTCGGTTGCCTCGCCGACAATACCGGCGGCAAATATATCGAAGCGTCGGATGAAAAGGCATTGCAGGACGCCCTCGTCGAGACCGTTGCGCCTCCGCCACCCGCCCCTGAACCGACTCCCGCCCCGCAGCCTGCTCCCCAGCCGGCGCCCGCCCAGCCGGCGGAGTCCAATTTCGTGCCCACCGTCGTGCTTGCCGAGGGTGGCGATCCCGTCACCGACGGCAATGCCTGGGAGATCCACAAGGCGAATTCCGACGGCACGCGCGGCGATCCCGTCACCACCGAATATGGCACCTACAAGGGCAATCTGGAGCCGGGCGACTATATCGTCGTCGCGCGTGCCGGCGAGGCCAGGGCCGAACAGAAGATCAAGATAGAGCCTGGCCAGGTCGCCAAACCGCACTTCAACCTGAATGCCGGCACGCTGGTCATCCACCCGCGGCCAAGCGAAGGAGCGGACGTTGATGACGGCGCGGCTGTCGTAATCGGCTATCCCGGCGTCGACACCCCGCCGACCTACTACGGTGACACGAAAGTCGTGCTGCCGGCCGGTGACCAGAAGGTGACGGTCACGATCGGCCAGGGCATGGTTATCGAGACGATCCCGCTTGCCGCCGGCAGGGTCATCGACAAGGACATCATCGTCGGCGTCGGGCGTATCGTCGCCAACGCCTATTATGCTGCCGGCGGCGACAAGGCCGAGGGTTCGGGCGTCGGCTTCAAAGTGCTCCAGGCGAAAAAGAACGTCGACGGAACCAGGCAGGAGGTGACTTATGCCTACGGTCCGGACAGCAAGTTCGATCTGCCGCCCGACGATTATGTAATGGTCGCGACGGTCGACCTTGCGGTGGCCGAGCAGCCGTTCAGTGTCAAGGTTGGCGACCATCAGGATCTGAAGATCGCGATGAACGCCGGCATGCTGACGATAACCGCGCCAGGGGCCTCGAAGATCGAGATATTCGAGGCCAGGAAGGCCATCGACGGAACCCGCAAGTCGGTCGGCTACGCCTACGACCAGAAGTATCAAGCCACCCTGTCGGTCGGCGACTACGCGGTGGTTTCGGAGAAATCGGACAACAGCTCGAGGGAAGGCACGGTAACGGTCAGGGCCGGCGCGCGAGCCGAGCTGACGGTTCAGTAGATCTAAGGGAGAGCGGCCACTAGCCGCTCTTCCATGGTCGAAAAGTCACGCCGTACCGAAGGCGCTGGCGCCATGGTCGGCGCGTCCCACCAACTGCCGGAACCCGGCGAAAAGCTCGCGGCCGAAGCCGAATTCATTGCCTATGAGGTCGCTGTCCGCGGGGCGGCGCAGTGCGAAATCGTCGGCTGGCACCAGTACCTCCAGCGTCCCGGCCTCGGCGTCGAGCCTGATGATATCGCCGTCATGGATCCTGGCGATAGGCCCGTCCTCCGCCGCTTCCGGCGTCACGTGGATCGCCGCTGGCACCTTGCCTGAAGCGCCCGACATGCGGCCGTCGGTGACCAACGCCACATGCTGGCCGCGGTCCTGCAGGATGCCGAGCACGGTGGTCAGCCTGTGCAATTCCGGCATGCCGTTGGCCTTCGGTCCCTGGAACCGAATGACGGCGATGAAGTCGCCGGTCAGCGACCCCGCCTTGAACGCCTCGTTCAGGCCTTGCTGGCTGTCGAACACCTTGGCCGGCGCCTCGATGACGCGCCGCTCCGGCTTGACCGCCGATGTCTTGATGACGGCGTGGCCGAGATTGCCCGAAAGCACTTTCAGACCGCCGCTCGGCTGGAACGCCTTCTTGAACGGCGCCAGCACCTTCTCGTCCCCGCTCTCGCGCGGCGAAGCCTCGCGCACGACGCCGCCGTCGGCGCCGAGCCTGGCCTCGACCGCGTAGGGGCGCAGCCCTTCTCCCCACACCGTCTGCACATCCTCGTGCAGGATGCCTGCGTCGAGCAGTTCGCGGATCAGGAAGCCGAGCCCGCCGGCGGCGTGGAAGTGGTTCACATCGGCAAGGCCGTTCGGATAGACTCGCGCCAGCAGCGGCACGGCTTCCGAGATGTCGGAAATATCCTGCCAGGTAATGGCGATGCCGGCCGCCGCTGCCATGGCGATCAGGTGGATGGTGTGGTTGGTCGAACCGCCGGTGGCGTGCAGGCCGACGATGCCGTTGACGATCGAGCGCTCGTCGATCATCCGCCCGACCGGCGTGTAGGCGTTGCCGAGCGCGGTGATCGCCAGCGCCCGCTTCGTCGCTTCCCTGGTCAGCGCGTCGCGCAGCGGCGTGCCGGGATTGACGAAGGAAGCGCCAGGCGTGTGCAGGCCCATGATCTCCATCAGCATCTGGTTGGAATTGGCGGTACCGTAGAAAGTGCAGGTTCCCGGCCCGTGATAGGATTTTGATTCGGCTTCGAGCAGTTCGGCCCGCCCGGCCTTGCCCTCGGCATAGAGCTGGCGGATCTTGGCCTTTTCGTCGTTCGGAATGCCGGTCGTCATCGGCCCGGCCGGGATGAAGACCGCAGGCAGATGACCGAAGGTCAGCGCCGCGATCACCAGCCCGGGCACGATCTTGTCGCAAACGCCGAGATAGACGGCGGCATCGAACATGTTGTGCGACAGGCCGATTGCCGCGGCCATGGCGATCACGTCGCGCGAGAACAGCGACAGCTCCATTCCGGGCTGGCCCTGGGTGACGCCGTCGCACATCGCCGGCACGCCGCCGGCCACCTGGGCGATGCCGCCGGCCTCGCGCGCCGCGTCCTTGATCAGCGCCGGAAATGTCTCGAAAGGCTGATGTGCCGACAGCATGTCGTTATAGGAGGTGATAATGCCGAGATTCGGCACCCGGTCGCCGCCAAGCGCTACCTTTTCGGAAGGGCTGCAGACGGCAAAGCCATGGGCCAGGTTGCCGCAGGACAGCACGGCCCGGTTGGCGGTGCGGTTCGAGGCTTCGGCGATGCGGCCGAGATAGGCCTCGCGACCGGGCTTTGAGCGCTCACGGATGCGCTGGGTGATGGCTTCGATGTCGCGTCTTGCGGTCATGGCGGTCGGTCCTTTCAGGCGAGGTCCCGCAGACACGTTCCGGCTGTTGCCGGGACCTGCAGCCAAGTTGAGATCAGGGTGCCCAGAAAACCTCTACGGGCTTTTGAGTGGCATCGAGCACGGCGCGAATGGGCTTTCGTGCTCCAGCTCCAAGCGCGGCCTCGAATGCGGTGCGTTTTTCCGCGCCCTCGATGTGCAGCGCGATGAAGGCGGCATTGATGATCCGCGCCAGTGACAGTGTCAGCCGTGGCTCGCCGGCACTTGCCGCGTGAACCGGAAGCACGATCCTTTGCGACGACGGATCGAGCAATCTTGCCAGGTTGTCGGCATCCGGAAAGAACGAGGCGGTGTGGCCATCAGTTCCCATGCCGAGCACAACAACGTCGACTGGCCAGGGCAGCACTTGCAGCGCCTCACTGTCGGAGACCGCCGCACCCTCGATCGTTGCCGCGGCGTGGTAGAGCGGCACGAAATTCGCGGCGGCGGCCGCGTTCTGTAGCAGGTTGGCGGCAACCAGGCCGGCATTGGAGCGCGGCGATGAGGGCGGCACGAAGCGCTCGTCGACCAATGTTATCGTCACCTTTTCCCAGGCGATCGGAACTGTCGAAAGTGCCGCGAAGAATTTCGCCGGCGTCGTGCCGCCCGAGACCGCAAGCAGCGCCGTGCCGCGCTCGGCGATCGCCTTTGACAGACGGCCGGCGACGTGGCCGGCAAGCGCTGTCGCCAACTCCTGGCGTCCGGCAAATTCGTGCCAGTTGTAGGCGCCGCCTAATTGCTCTCGTGCCATGTCCGCCCGTCGCGTTCGATCAGCGCAATCGAGGCCGAGGGGCCCCATGTGCCGGCGGTGTAGCCTTGCGCCTCTTGCCTGCCGCTTTCCCAGGCGTCCTGGATCGGGTCGATCCATTTCCACGCCGCCTCGACCTCGTCGCGGCGCATGAACAGCGTCTGGTTGCCACGGATGACGTCCATGATCAGCCGCTCATAGGCATCGGGGGCGCGGCCGTCGAAGGATTGCGCAAAACTCATGTCGAGCGGAATCTGGCGCAGCCGCATGCCGCCCGGCCCCGGATCCTTGATCATGATGAACTGCTTGACGCCCTCGTCGGGCTGCAGCCTGATGACCAGCTGGTTGGCGGAGATCGGCCCGGCGCTCTCGCCGAAGATCGAATGCGGGATCGGCTTGAATTCGATGACGATCTCCGAAACGCGCGTCGCCAGCCGCTTGCCGGTCCGGAGATAGAACGGCACGCCCGCCCAGCGCCAGTTGCCGATCTCGGCTTTGAGCGCAACGAAAGTCTCGGTGTTGCTGTTCTTGCCGAGCTCTTCGACATAGCCTTTCACCGGCCCGCCGGCCGAGGCGCCGGCACGGTATTGTCCGCGCACCGTGTGCTTCGGCGCTTCGTTGCCGTTGATGCGCTTCAGCGCCCGCAGCACCTTCAGCTTTTCGTCACGGACGGCATCGGCGTCCATCGACGACGGCGCCTCCATGGCGACGAGGCAGAGCAGTTGCAGCATGTGGTTCTGCACCATGTCGCGCAATGCGCCGGCCTTGTCGTAATAAGTGACGCGGTCTTCCAGGCCGACTGTCTCGGCCACGGTGATCTGCACATGATCGACATTGGCGGAATTCCAAAGCGGCTCGTAGAGCGCGTTGGCAAAGCGCAGCGCCATCAAATTCTGCACCGTCTCCTTGCCGAGATAGTGATCGATGCGGAAAATCTGGCTTTCATGGAAGTCGTCGCCGACCAGGTCGTTGAGCGCGCGCGCCGAAGCTAGATCGCGGCCGATCGGCTTTTCCAGCACGATGCGCGAATTCGGCGTGATCAGCCCGTGCTCCTTCAGCTTGTGCGAGATGTCGCCGAACAGTGCCGGCGCCACCGCCAGATAGAAAGCGCGGATGTGTTCGCTGTCGCCGATCGCCTTCTTCAGCGTGTCGAAGCCGGCACCTGTGGTTGCATCTGCCGGGACATAGGAAAGCCGTGCGAGGAACGTCTTCAGTTCCGTGGCGTCGATATCTTCCGGCTTCACGTGGTCGGCAATCGCCTGCCTGGCGAAAGACTGGAACTCCTCGTCTGTCATCTTCGAACGCGATGTGCCGATGATGCGCGTCGGCTCGGAAAACTGGTGGTCGCGCTGGCGGTAGTATAGCGACGGCAGAAGCTTGCGTTCCGACAGATCGCCGGTGCCGCCGAAAATGATGAAGTCGAAAGGGTCGACGGGGATGATCTGGCTGGTCATGGTCTGTCCGCTCTGACGCCGGTCGCGATAACGCGGCTGATATAATCTAATCGATTTAAACTTGCCAGTGCCATTGCGTCACATCCGCGTGTGCTCTTGACACCGGCGCTGGCCGGCGGCTTGTCGGCAAGCGATGCTTCCGGGAGCGTTCGCAGGTGCAGCATAGAGCGGGATCAAGGCGAAAGCCAAAGGAGAAATCGGCAATGGACACACATCTTTCGATGGCCATGGCCAAACGCGTTTTCGATCGTCTTCAACGATGAGTGAGAAAAGCATGCGCCTCAAAAACAAGGTCGCCATCATCACCGGCGCTGCCTCGGGTTTTGGCGAGGGCATGGCCAGGCGCTTTGCCGAGGAGGGCGCGCGCGTAGTCGTCGCCGATCTGAACGCCAAGGGCGCAGAGCGCGTTGCCGGCGAGATCGGCGAAAAGGCGATCTGGACCCAGACCGACGTCTCGCTGCGGTCCGAATTCGACGACATGGTCCATGCCGCAATGAGCGCCTTCGGCCGCATCGACATCATGGTCAACAATGCCGGTTACACCCATCGCAACGGTGACATGCTGGAAGTCGACGAAGCGACCTTCGACCTGATCACGTCAGTCAACATGAAGGCGATCTACCACGCAGCGCTTGCCGTGGTGCCGGTCATGGAACGGCAAGGCGGTGGCGTCATCCTGACGACGGCCTCCACGGCCGGTATCAGGCCGCGGCCTGGCCTCACCTGGTACAATGCATCGAAGGGCTGGGCGATCACCGCGACCAAATCGATGGCGGTGGAACTCGCGCCGAAGAACATCCGCGTCAACTGCCTCTGCCCAGTTGCCGGCGAGACCGGCATGCTCGCGAAATTCATGGGCGCCGACACACCCGAGATCCGCGAGAAGTTCCGCGCGTCGATCCCGCTCGGCCGGCTTTCGACGCCGCTCGACATAGCCAATGCCGCGCTTTGGCTTGCTTCGGACGAAGCGGCTTTCATCACCGGCGTGGCGCTGGAAGTCGACGGCGGACGTTGTATTTGAACGGCCGGGGCCTCCGGCGGAGGACTGGCTGATGGCGAGCGACCCGCAATCGCTGTGCCGGCCCTACGCCCCGGTTTTGACGTAGCTCTTGTAAATCCAGCCGCGCTTGCCGTTGTAGACGATCTGGCACCATTGCTTGCAGCTCATCACTTGCACCGATGTCTTGGCCGGCACGGTGAGAATGGCGGCCGCATTCTTTTTTGGGCCGGTGCGCATGGTGACGGATCTCAGGATGCGTCCGGTACCGGCAGTATTGGCTCTTCCGGAATTTGCCTTGGTGCTGTTGTCGTCTTCGCTCGCGGTCTGCGTCGGCAGTTGCGGCTTGGGCGTGGGGATGGCGGCGGTCTGCGCGCCATCGGGCCCGCTGTTTTTCGTTGAGCTGCCGGGAGCCGCGACCTTGGCAAACAATGCCGCAGCGTCGGGTTTTGCTGCCGGGTCGGCGAATGCCACCGAAGCAGACGATTTATCGGTCGCCTGCTCGGTCTGGCTTGCCAGCTGGTCGGATGCTGCCGTGGCGGCGGCCGATGCCGTCTTTGGCCCTGTCCAGCGCGGATCATTGGGAGCCAGCGCTGGTATCTCGGCTTCCGCTGCGGCCACCGCTGGGGAAACCGCATCTGCCTTGCCCGTCGTCCGCGGCGCCGCAGCAACCTTGGCAGGCAAGATCTTCGTCGTCTTGACCGGGATGGTCGGAACGATCTGCTCAGGACTTGCGGCCGCTTGTCGCTCATTTGCCGGCAATGCCAGCCACAGTGCCACCGCGGCAACGCCGAGCAGTGCGGCCGTGCCAAGCGCGGCTATCACCAGATGCGCGTTCGACCGGACCCCGTGCCAGAACGTCGGCCGCATATCGTAACCGAATTGCATCGCAAGGCGCCGTCGTTCCGGCGCGCCGAAACTGAAGGGCTCTCTCACACTTGCCACCTCCATTTGCGGGCCGATGTTCTTACGACCCATGCCGGAGAGCCGGCATTTCGATCGGCATCGGTCCCAAACCAAAAGCGGGCAGGCCCGCAAAAATTCCCCGTTCAGCTGCCCACGAGCATCATCTTTCGCCCGCGATTGTGGCATCACTGCGCCCTTGGCGGGAATTCTGCGTCCTCGTTAAGGATTCTGCAACGTCTGGTCAAATCCTGTCCCGCAACGCGTACCAGTTGAGCGCAAGAAAGAGCAGTGGCGCGCGCAAACGCCGGCCGCCGGGGAAGGGTGGAATTTTCAGGTCCTCGATCAGCTTCAGCCGGTCGCGGTTGCCGGCGACCGTCTCGGCATAAACCTTGCCGAAAAAGTTCGACAGCATGACGCCGTGACCGGAATAACCGCCGATCGAGGTCACATTGGGCATCACTTCGCGCACGAACGGCTTTCTCGGCACGGTGATGCCGACATAGCCGCCCCAGCCATGCGTGATCTCAACGTCCTTCAGTGCCGGATAGATTTCGGCGATCTGCCGGCGGATGTGGATGTGAATGTCCTTGGGATCATTGACCGCATAGATCTCGCGCCCGCCAAACAGCAGCCGCCCATCCTTCGATTTGCGGAAATAGCGCACGACGAAGCGCGAATCGTCGACCGCCTCGCCACCCGGCAACACTTTGGAATCAGCTCCCAGCGGTACCGTCGCGCCGATGAACGAGCCGATCGGCATGATATGCGCGGCACTCACCGGTTCGAGCGTGCCGCCATAGGCATTGACCCCGATCAGGCTTTTAGCGGCGGCGATCGTGCCCTTCGGTGTCACAACCCTCACCTTGCCGCCGCTGGAGGTGATGCCGGTTGATGACGTCTGCTCGAATAGCTTTGCGCCGGCCTCTGCCGCCACCTTTGCGGTGCCGATGACCAGTTTCAGCGGATGGATGTGGCCGGTGCCGGTGTCGCGGGTGCCGCCGAAATAATGCGTCGAGCCCAGCCGCTCGGCTGTCTCCGCGGCATCCATGAATGAGATGTGCGGATAGCCGAAACGGCTCGCCATGATCTCGGCATGCGCCTTGTAGTCGTCGACATAGCGCTTCTTGTGCGCCACCGACATCTGGCCGGGCATATAGTCGATCTCGATCTGGTGCATCGCGGCAAAGTCGAGCAGATGCGCCTTGGCCTCTTCGGCCAGGTCGAACAGCGCCTTGGCGCGGGAAAAGCCGTATTCCGCTTCCAGTTCCTCTGCCCAGGCCCGTTGTCCGGTGCCGAGCTGGCCACCATTGCGGCCCGATGCGCCGTCACCGAAACGATGCGTTTCGATAAGCACGACATCCGCGCCTGTCTTGGCGAGATGAGCCGCCGCCGACAGACCGGTAAAGCCGCCGCCGACAATCACCACATCGCATGTCCGGTCGCCGTCGAGCGTCGGATATTCGGGCCTTGGCCCGGCCGTGTCTTCGTACCAGGAGCGGCCGGGAGAGATTGGGGATTGGTAAATCATAGGCGCGCCGCCATTCGGCAGCGGTGAATACGGTGAATGGTGAATGGTGAATGGTGAATAGAATACAAAGCGGCCCGCTTGCCGCCGGCGAAAACATTTTTCATGTCAACCATTCACCATTCACCCCCTTCACACATTCAGCAGCAAATACTCCCTCTCCCACGGGCTGATCACTTCCATGAAGGTCTCGAATTCCGCTCGCTTGATCGCCGCATAAGTGGCGGCAAATGACTTGCCGAGCAGCGCGCCGAGTTCTTCGTCAGCCTCGAACAGGTCGACGGCTTCGAGCAGGCTGCGCGGCAGGTCGATCTGGTCCTCGTTGGCGGTCGTCAGAACCGGCGGCTCGGCCTTGATCTTGTTGGTCATGCCGATCAGTCCGCAGGCAAGCGATGCCGCCAGCGCCAGATAGGGGTTGGCGTCGGAGGAGGGGATGCGGTTTTCGACGCGCCGCGCCGCCGGGTCGGAGCGGGGCACGCGGAAGGCCGTGGTGCGGTTGTCGTAGCCCCATTTGTTGTTGACCGGCGCCGAGGCCGACTGCGTCAGCCGCCGGTACGAATTGACGTAGGGCGCAAACATCACCAGCGCGTTCGGCACATGTTTCTGCATGCCGCCGATGAAATGGAAGAAGGCCTCGGTCTCCGAGCCGTCCTCCGCCGAAAAAACGTTCTTGCCGGTCTTCTTGTCGATGATCGACTGATGGATATGCATGGCCGAACCGGGCTGCCCTTGGATCGGCTTGGCCATAAACGTGGCGTAGATCTCGTGCTTGAGCGCCGCCTCGCGGATGGTTCGCTTGAACATGAACACCTGGTCGGCGAGCTCGATCGGATCGCCGTGACGCAGATTGATTTCGAGCTGGCCGGCGCCCTCCTCGTGGATCAGCGTGTCGATCTCCAGGCCCTGGCTTTCGGAGAAATGGTAGATGTCGTCGATCAATTCGTCGAATTCGTTGACCCCGGCGATCGAATAGCCGGCGCCGCCGCCGATCGGCCGCCCCGATCGGCCTACTGGCGGGGTCAGCGGATAGTCCGGATCGGGGTTCTTGCGCACCAGGTAGAACTCGATCTCGGGTGCCACGACCGGCCTCAGCCCACGCTTGTCATAGGCGGCAAGCACGCGCTTCAGCACGTTGCGCGGCGTGAACTCGACCGAGCGGCCGTCCTGGTGGACGAGGTCGCAGATAACCGCCGCGGTAGGGTCCTCCTCCCACGGCACTACCGTCAGCGTCGAGAGGTCAGGCATCAGCTTGAGGTCGCCGTCGTCCTCCGGATAGTGGAAGCCGTTGCCGTCCTCCGGATAGCCGCCGGAAATCGTTGTCATGAACACCGCCGAAGGCAGCGCCAGCGAGGTGTTGGAGGTGAACTTCTTCGATGGCATCATCTTGCCGCGCGCAACCCCGGCCTGGTCGGGTGTGATGCATTCGATATCTTCGATGCCGCGCCATTCCAGCCAGGCGCTGACTTCCTTCCAGTTCTTGACGCCACGTTGGTTTTTCACGAAGGCAGGCGTGCGGGCGCGTCCTCCGCGGCTCGACGGACGGACTTCCTTTTTTGCAGGCGGCATCAATCACCAGATTTGTTGCAGATTGTGGAGTATAGCCGTTGCCGACGACGAAAGGGAAGGGGAGCCGGCTGGCGTGCGCCTCGATAACCGGGGGAACACAACGACTTCCGGACAAAAGCCTCCTGGTCTAGGGTCGGCCTCCCGCAACGCTGCAATTAATGGTCCCCATGCAACACAGCCGCAACCTGACGACGATCGGCTTCGACGCCGATGACACGCTGTGGCAGAACGAACAGTTCTTCCGCGTGACCGAGAAGCGCTTTGCCGCACTGCTCGCCGATCACGCCGAGGAGGACCGGATTTCGGCAAGATTGCTGGAGGCCGAGAAGCGCAACCTCGCGGTCTACGGCTTCGGCATCAAGGGGTTCACCCTGTCGATGATCGAGACGGCGATCGAGGTCACCGAAGGCCAGGTGCCTGCCTCAACCATTGCTGAAATTCTCGCCGCGGGCCGCGAGATGCTCAGCCATCCGATCGAGCCGCTTCCCCATGCGCGCGAGACCGTGGAAAAGCTGGCCGGCGCTTACCGCCTGGTGCTGATCACCAAGGGTGACCTGTTCGACCAGGAACGCAAGCTGGCGCAATCCGGCCTGGGCGAGCTGTTTGATGCCGTCGAGATCGTCAGCGACAAGAGCGCGGCCACCTATACCCGCATCTTCAGCCGCCACGGCGACGGCCCGGAAAAGGGCATGATGGTCGGCAACTCGCTCAAATCGGACGTCGTACCGGCCATCGAAGCCGGCAGTTGGGGCATCCACGTTCCGCATGAGCTAACCTGGGTGCTGGAACATGTCGAGCCGCCGGTCTCGGCACCACGCTTTCGCCAGATAGCCAATCTCGGTGAACTGCCGGGCTTGATCGAGCATATCGGTGAGATTGATTGATCAGGTCTGCAGCCGAGGCATCGCGGTAGGCGTCAATTGCGGCTAATTCCGATCAGCCGGTCGATCACCGGCTGCAGCCGTTCGGTGGTGATCGGCTTGACGACCACTGCATCGATGACGCTGGACAGGCCCAGGCTCTCCGGAGTGCCGGTCTTGACTGAAAGCAGGATCACCGACGGAAGCGATCTGCCCGACGCCCTTCGCAGTGCATCGATACCCGACAGCAAGGCGTCGCAGTCCCCGTTCTCCGCGCCGCCGTCGAGAACGACAGTCCCCGGAATCAGCGCGTGCAAGGCCTTTGCCGCGGTTTCGGGAGTTTCCGAGATCGGTTTGAGGCCGGACCGCTCGACGATCTTTGAAACCACGACCCGGTTGATCGGTGATTTTCCGACCACCAGCACCCGCGAGAAATCCGGGAGCATCCGCGTCTCCATGTCCCGACTGACGAAAGGCAGCTGTTTTGCAGTCTCGATATCGCGATTCGCTGGGCACATGGCGGGGCAGGCCGTTGTTCAATGTTTCAATGCAGGGTTGAAACTCGAGCGGTAATTGGCGTGAGATCACTGCTCATGTCAAGCTCAAATGGCGTATCAGGAGAATATCGCAAGAAACATTAAAATTAAAATTAAGTGCTTTTCTTTGCCGCCGCCCGAAGAAGAAGTTCCCACCACAACCGGGCAGGCTCAGCTAAGTTTGGCTTTGCAGCGCGAACGCACGAACTCGCAGCCGTAGCCGGGTTGACGTAAGGTTGGACGAAGGCGAGTCGGGCCTGTCGCGAGCTTGTCGTATCGCTTCGCCGGACTACCCTTCCTCGTTGGCTAAGCACGTCTCTTTGACCGACGGGAGATGACGATGGAACTCGTGACTCACAAGAAATTCAAAAATGGCCGGTTGATGCCATGGGGAAAGGGTACGGTCGTTACCGGCGCAAAGGGGTTTGTCTACCTTTCCGGAAACACCGCGACGGCCGAGGACTACGATCCGATCGGCAAAAGCGGCGGCGCCGCCATTGGCGATGCAGCGGCACAGTGGCGCGCAATTCTCACCAATATCCAATCAGATCTGGAGGAGCTTGGCAGTGCGCTCGAGCATCTCATCCGGCTGACCTTCTTTAAGGGGCCATTTCCAGATGGCGGCGTGCTGATCTCGCCCAATTTTCGCTTGGACGTCTTGGACGAATTCTTTGCCGTGCACTGCCCGAAGCACTGCAGCTACAACAACCCGCCGCCCTCGGAAGTTATTGGCGTTGCATCGCTTGCGCAGCCTGACCTTGTCATTGAAATCGTTGCATTAGCGGCTCTGCCGGATTAGGCAAAGCCGCGGCGTGCAAGGTGCGATAGCATGCGCTCAAAAGAGGCGCGGTGCTATCGAGTTTGTCTGTCGTGGCTCCGCTGTGTGACGATGACCGGGATCAGCAGATCGCCCCAGTTGCCGTCGCCGCCATGGTGCCGTGCCGAGCGCACCAGCTCGACCGAGACGCCGGCCTCGACCGCCTTCATCACCGACTGATTGAGCCTGTGCAGATCGTTCGCCAGCATGCGGATGGTCGCCTGCTGGTCGACATTCATGCTGGTGGCCTGCTCTTCGGCCCGTTCCTTGACGCGGCTTATCGATGCCATTGGTCTTCTCCCTGTGTTGCCATGCCTGTTGTGTTGCCATGCCCGCTTGGGCGTTCCCTCTGTTTGTCTGCTATTCCGCTATTCCGCCGCCGGCCTGAACTGGGCGTGCTCGGTCGATCCATGCATGGCCGTGGTCGAAGAACGGCCACCGGTGATCGCCATCGAGACGGCGTCGAAATAGCCGGTGCCGACCTCGCGCTGGTGCTTGGTGGCGGTGTAGCCATTGGCTTCCGCGGCGAATTCCGCCTCCTGCAGTTCCGAATAGGCTGACATCTGCCGCTCCTTGTAGCCGCGGGCGAGCTCGAACATGCCGAAATTGAGCTGGTGGAAACCGGCCAGCGTAATGAACTGGAACTTGTAACCGATGGCGCCGAGTTCCTTCTGGAACTTCGCGATCGTTGCGTCATCGAGATTCTTCTTCCAGTTGAAAGACGGCGAGCAATTATAGGCAAGCAGCTTGCCTGGATGATGCTTGCGCACGCCTTCGGCAAACGTCCTGGCCTGCGCCAGATCGGGCTTGGAGGTCTCGCACCAGATCAGGTCCGCATAGGGCGCGTAGGCGACGGCGCGGGCGATGCAGGGCTCGATGCCGTTGCTGACATGGTAGAAGCCCTCCGCGGTGCGGCCGGCGCCATAATCGACGAAGGGCCGGTCGCGTACGTCGATGTCGGAGGTCAAGAGCTTTGCCGCTTCAGCGTCGGTGCGCGCCACGACCAGCGTCGGCGTGCCCATGACGTCGGCGGCAAGCCGCGCGGCGTTGAGGTTGCGGATGTGTGCGGCGGTCGGGATCAGTACCTTGCCGCCGAGATGGCCGCATTTCTTCTCCGAAGCCAGCTGGTCCTCGTAATGGACGCCGGCCGCACCCGCCTCGATGAACGCCTTCATGATCTCGAAGGCGTTGAGCGGCCCGCCGAAGCCGGCTTCGGCATCGGCGACGATCGGCGCGAACCAGGTGTCGACCGACAGCCCCTTGCCTTCCGAAGTCTCGATCTGGTCGGCGCGCTGTAAGGTGCGGTTGATGCGCTTGACCAGTTCGGGCGCCGCATTGGCGGGATAGAGCGACTGGTCCGGGTACATGGCGGAAGCGGTGTTGGCATCGGCGGCGACCTGCCATCCCGACAGATAGATCGCCTTCAGCCCCGCCCGCACCTGCTGCATCGCCTGGTTGCCCGACATGGCACCCAGCGCGTTGACGAAATCCTCTTCATGGATGAGCTGCCACAGCCGGTTTGCCCCCATTTCGGCGAGGCTCTGCCGGATCTGCACCGAGCCGCGCAGCCGCTTCACGTCGTCCGGCGAATAGGGCCTTTCGATGCCATCAAAGCGGCCTTGCGGCGCCGAGGGGACGAGGTTGTAAAAGTCGGTCATTGATCACTCCAGGCGGTTTTGATGCCGGTTTAGGAAGGCGTCGCAGAGGAAAATACGTGCGCCATATGTGTGACACCATTTACACGTCGGCACGACGCAAGCGAGGTAAACCTCCTGATCAGTCATAAAATAAGGGAAAACCTGTGTTGTGTTTGACTGATGAGAGCTGTAAATCTGTCATGATTGTAAAGACAGCCATGCCATCGGCGGATGTAAATTTCTGTCAAGGAAACTCGATTGGCCGACCACAAAATCTTTGCCGGGCCGCGCATTCGTCGCATCCGCAACGCCAAGGGACTGACCCAGACGGCGATGGCCGAAGGGCTCGGCATCTCGCCGTCCTATCTCAATCTCATCGAGCGCAACCAGCGGCCGCTGACGGTGCAACTGATCCTGAGGCTGGCAACCGTCTACAAGGTCGACCCACATGAATTGCAGGGCGAGGCGAGGGGGTCGGTCGCCGATTTGAAGGAAGTGTTTTCAGATCCGTTGCTGGCCGGCGAACTGCCGGGCGACCAGGAACTCATCGAGCTTGCCGAGGCGGCGCCAAACGCTTCCGCCGCTGTCATAAAGCTGTTTCGCGCCTATCGCGAGCAGGCCGAGCGATTGTCGGATATCAACGAGCTGCTCGCGCGTGAGGGCAAGGCCACCGCCCTCTCCGGTGCCAGGCTGCCGATCGACGAGGTGCATGAGATTTTCGAACGCCGGCCGAACCATTTTGCCGCGCTCGAAGAGGAAGCCGAGGCATTCACGTCGGTGCTCGATCCCGGCGACGATCTGTTCAGTGCGTTGAAGGCTTGGCTGCGGCGTGAATTCGGCATCGTCGTCAAGGTACTGCCGGTCGCCACCATGCCCAACTGGCGGCGTCGCTATGACCGTCACTCGCAGCGCCTGTTCCTGTCCGAGCGGCTGTCGCCATTCGATCAACTGCGCGAGGTGGCGATGGAGGCCTGCCTGATCCGCATGAGCGTCGCTGTAGCTGCCGAGATCCAGGTGCTGAAGCTGACCACGGACGAAGCCCGCCGGCTGGCGCGTTTCGAGCTCGGCCGCTATGCCGCGCACGCTCTGATGATGCCTTATCAACCTTTTCGCGCCGCTGCGGTCCGTGCCCGCTATGACATCGACATGTTGCGGTCGCGCTTCGGCGTCTCTTTCGAGCAGGCGGCGAACCGGCTGACCACGCTGCAGCGGCCGGGTGCGTCGGGTGTGCCGTTCTTCATGCTCGAGGTCGACAGTGCCGGCAATCGGTTCCGCAAGGCGGGCAGCCACGGCTTTCCGCAAAGCCGCTTCGGCGGCGGCTGTCCGAAGCTGCCGGTCCATGCCGCCTTCGCCCAGCCCGGCCAGATCCTGGTCGAGGCAGTGGAAATGCCCGACGGTGCGGCGTTCCTCTGCATGGCCCGCACGCTCGAAGGGCCGCAGGGCTCGTTTGCCGAGCGCCCGCGGCGCACGGCGCTGTTGCTCGGCTGCGACATCGGTTTTCGCGACGAGGTCGTCTATGGAGCGGCATTGCCGGGGCCGGCCGCCATCGGCAAGACCGGACAGAGCGCCGCTGCGCTGGCGACGCCGGTCGGCCCTGCCTGCCGGCTGTGCGAACGCATCGGCTGCCTCGCCCGCGCCGAGCCACCCGTTACACGTCCGCTCGGCCTCGACGAGATGGTCACGGGACTGTCGGCGTTCGATTTCCAGTGACGGCAAGCAGAATTGCCGGGATCGCGCCGCCGGCGCATTCTTCTAGTGGCAACCGCTGCCTATCAGAACGTCCATTTCAATCGTCAGCGGCTCTCCAGCGCCCGGCGAAGCTAGCCCGCGCCAGACCTCCTCGCGCACGATGCGCTTCGTATCTTGAGGAAGCTGGACATACTCCTGGCCGCTCAATGTTGCTCCCTTGGCGATGCCGCTGAAATAGTCGTCGAAGGACGCGAACTTGATCGGCCGAGTTTCGAGCTGGACGTCAATCTTTCGAAACCCGGCGCGATGCAGCAAGTTATGCAAGCATGTCGCGTCAGGGATGGAGAAGAAGCGATTTAGCCTTTCAGCTTTCTCAGGGGCATAGCGGGCGATTACCGCGCCGATTCTGGCGAATAACGAACGCTCTGGCGTCGTCGTCACGCTAACCGCAGTCCAGCCGTTGGGGCGCAGAACCCGGCGAAATTCCGAAAGCGCTCCAAGCTGGTCCGAGAAGAACATGAGCCCAAGCTGACAGGTCACCGCGTCGAACCGACGGTCCTCATAAGGAAGTGCGTGAGCGTCAAACGTTGCGAGGGTGATTGGCTGGTCCTTCAAATTGCGTTTGGCGGATTCGAGCATGGCCGGCGAGATGTCGCCGCCAATCACGGCGCCGGAGCGGCCGACAATGATGGCAGCAGCTTGCGCTGCTGCTCCGGTGCCCGTTGCGACGTCGAGCACACGATGGCCAGGCGCAATCCGTGCTGCCTTCAGCAAGGACGGGATAAACGAGTTCGTCGCACGGGCGAACAGCTCGTCATAGCCGATCGCCGCCGTTTTGTAGAATGGCTCATCCATGGCGTCGCCCCATGCATCTGCAACTTACGTCGATCATGGGCGTCTGTCGATGATAGGGCATCTTTGCGCGCCGGCCGGTGCGCCAAATGGAACACGATGCTGGATCACGCCCGATCCCCTCCTTTGCGTTACGCGATTAAAGCACGTTTCTGTCGTCCGCTGTGCATCGTGCTGCCCCGAAATCGCCGACAGTCCGAGTCATGACCGATATATCATCACCGCAGATCGTCGTTTCGCCTCCGCGAAATGAGGAGCGTATCGGCTTCCTGCTGGTATTCCTGTCGGCGTTGATGTGGAGCTTCGGCGGCAGCATTGCGCGCTTCATCGACAACGCCGACAGCTGGACGGTGGTGTTCTGGCGCTCGGTCTGGGCCGCCGCCTTCCTGCTCTGCTTCATGGTCTGGCGCGACGGCTGGCGTGGCACGCTGAAGCTGTTTCGCGGCATGGGCCTGGCCGGCCTTGCGGTGGCGTTCTGCTTCGCCACGGCGTCGACCTCTTTCGTCGTGGCGCTTGCCTATACCACCGTCGCCAACATCCTGTTGATGCAGGCCGGCGTGCCGCTTCTGGCGGCGCTGTTTGCCTGGGCGCTGTTTCGCGAACGGGTGGCGGTGGCGACCTGGGTGGCGATCGCCGCCGTCATTGTCGGCGTCGCCATCATGGTGTCGGAATCGCTCGATGGCGCGGTGTCGCCGATCGGCGACGGGCTGGCGCTGCTCATCGCCGTCATGTTCTCGATCGCCACCGTGATCACGCGCCGCTTTGCCCATGTGCGCATGACGCCGGCGACCTGCCTCGGCACGATGCTGGCGGCCGCCTTTGCGGCATCGCAGGCGTCGGCGCTGGGCGTCTCCAGCCATGATATGGGCTTCCTCTTTGCCTTTGGCGTGATCAATCTGGGCCTCGGTCTCGCCTTCTTCGCCACCGGAGCCCGGCTTGTTCCGGCCGCCGTCGCGGCGCTGCTCGGCACGTTCGAACCGATCCTTGGCCCGATCTGGGTCTGGCTCATCCATTCCGAGGTGCCGTCGGCGCGCACCATCGTCGGCGGTGCGGTCGTGGTCACCGCGCTGCTCGTCCATATCGGGCTCGAGTTCAAGCGTCAGACGCGGCCCGCGCGAGCGGGCGTCACCGGTGTGCCGTCACCTAATTGATGCAGTGCGCGCGTCAAAGCGAGATGAGCCATTGACAACGTCGCAGCCGCGCGGGCAGGCTGCGATCACGGCAACAACAAGACAGGCGTATCTTGCCAAGTCTCCATGCCGGCCGCATCGAGGCCGGACAATATCGTCGTCTCCCTGCCCGCGCCGCAGCGAAAGCGTCGGACGGCGTCGGAACACCACCAACGCCACGCCAGGTCTTCGCTGTCGGCTCGCCGCCGAACGATAATGGCGCCGGCAATTCGCGCTTGTCGCCTGCCTGCAAGCCCAATACCTTGAAGCAAATGCCCAGCCGCGCGGACGCCGCGACGAGCTGGCGACGGAACACTCATCAAAGGAGAATAGCATGACCCGCAAAGCGCTCTGGCTTTCGGCGACTTCGGCGTTTCTGGCAGTTTTCACCTTGGGCGCGCATGCCGAGGATCGCGTCGTCAACGTCTTCAACTGGTCGGACTATATCGACAGTTCGATCATCGACGACTTCACCAAGGAAACCGGCATCAAGGTCGTCTACGACACTTTCGATTCCAACGAGATCCTGGAAACGAAACTGCTCGCCGGCGGCAGCGGCTACGATGTCGTCGTGCCCAGCGGCAATTTCCTTGCACGCCAGATCCAGGCGGGTGTGTTCCAGAAGCTCGACAAGTCGAAACTGCCGAACATTTCAAATATGTGGGACACGGTCATGGAACGGACCGCCAAATATGATCCCGGCAACGAATATTCGATCAACTACATGTGGGGTACGGTTGGCATCGGCTACAACATCAAGAAGGTGCAGGCAGCGCTCGGCACCGACAAGATCGACAGCTGGGACGTGTTCTTCAATCCCGAAAGCCTGGCCAAATTGAAGGACTGCGGCGTCTATGTGCTGGATTCGCCGGCCGACATCATACCGGCGGCACTGAAATATCTGGGCCTCGATCCAAACAGCACGTCGCCCGATGAGATTGCCAAGGCCGAAGAAACCTTGCTGAAGGTCCGGCCCTATATCCGCAAGTTCCACTCTTCCGAATACATCAACGCCCTTGCCAATGGCGACATCTGCCTGGCGGTCGGCTGGTCGGGTGACGTCTTCCAGGCCCGCAACCGCGCCGACGAAGCCAAGCAGGGCGTCGAGATCGGCTATTCCGTGCCGAAGGAAGGTGCCCAGATGTGGTTCGACCAGATGGCGATCCCGGCCGATGCGCCGCATGTCGCCGAAGCGCATGAGTTCCTGAACTACATGATGAAGCCCGAAGTGATCGCCAAATCGTCGAACTATGTGCTCTATGCCAACGGCAACAAGGCTTCGCAGCAGTTCATCGACAAGGCGATCCTGGAAGATACGGCGATCTATCCGGATGCAGCCACCTTGCAGAAGCTCTACACCGTATCGCCTTACGATCCCAAGACCCAGCGCATCATCACCCGCACCTGGACCAAGATCGTCACCGGCCAATAGCAATCTGACCAGGCCCCGGCAGCCGTTGCCGGGGCCGCTTTCTCATGGGGCAAGCAGCAGGACGGAGTGGGACATGAAATCGCTTGGCAGCATCCGCAGGGATTTTGCGCCATGGAACGATCCGAACGCCAAGCCATACATCCAGTTCGACAACGTCACCAAGAAATTCGGTGAGTTCACAGCGGTCAACAACCTGTCGCTGACCATTTTCGAACGCGAATTCTTTGCCCTGCTCGGGGCCTCAGGCTGCGGGAAATCGACACTGCTCAGGATGCTCGCCGGCTTCGAGGAGCCGACCGCTGGCCGCATCCTGCTCGATGGCCAGGATCTGCGCGGCATTCCGCCCTACCGGCGGCCGGTCAATATGATGTTCCAGTCCTACGCCTTGTTTCCGCACATGACGGTCGAGAACAACATCGCGTTCGGCCTCAAGCAGGAAGGCATGGCCAAGGCCGACATCGACAAGCGCGTCGCCGAGATGCTGAAGCTGGTCAAGCTCGAGCAGTTCGCCAAGCGCAAACCGCACCAATTGTCGGGTGGCCAGCGCCAGCGCGTCGCGCTCGCGCGCTCGGTGGCCAAGCGGCCGAAAGTCCTGCTGCTCGACGAGCCGCTTGGTGCGCTGGACAAGAAGCTGCGCGAGGAAACCCAGTTCGAGCTGATGGACCTGCAGCAGAACCTCGGCCTCACCTTCGTCGTCGTCACCCATGATCAGGAAGAGGCGATGACGATGGCCGACCGCATCGCCATCATCGACAAGGGCGAGGTGATGCAGGTGGCGACGCCGGCCGAGGTCTACGAGGCGCCGGGTTCGCGCTTCGTCGCCGGCTTCGTCGGCAACGTGAATATGTTCGACGGCAGGATCGCGGCTGGCGAGGCCGGCAGCGCAAGCATCGACGCCGGCAACGGCATCACCATCCGCACCGAAAATGCCGGCAGTGCGACCGCCGGAACATCCGTCACCTTCGCCATCAGGCCGGAGAAGATCAAGGTGTCTTCGACGAAACCGGCCGGTGCCGTCAACGCCATCGAGGGCGAGGTCTACGACATAGCCTATCTCGGCGACATGACCGTCTATCACGTCAGGCTGGATGACGGTCAGGTGGTGCGGGCGAGCACCATGAACGCGGCACGCCTCACCGAGGACCCGCTGACCTGGAACGACCGCGCCTGGGTCTCTTTCCGCCCCGACGCCGGCGTCGTCCTGACGCGGTAGGAGCTGATCATGTCCGCTGTCACCGCCGCAACAAGCTCTCCGGCAAGCGCTGCCGGCAAATCCGCCTTGGTCAGGCTGGGAGCGGCCTTCGTTAGCCGGCTCGTCATCATCGTCCCCTACCTCTGGCTGCTGTTCTTCTTTCTCGTCCCTTTCATCATCGTCTTCAAGATTTCGCTGTCGCAGACTGCGATCGCCATGCCGCCCTACACGCCGGTGCTTGATTTCCGCAGCGGCATTTCCGGGTTTATTTCAGAATTCGGCGCACTGAATTTCGACAACTATACCTGGCTGACGCAGGACGCGCTGTATTTCAATGCCTATGTGACGAGCGTCATCGTCGCCGCCATCTCGACGGTCCTGACATTGCTGGTTGGCTATCCCATAGCCTATGGCATGGCGCGCGCCCCGGCGACGATTCGCCCGACCTTGCTGATGCTGGTGATCCTGCCGTTCTGGACCTCGTTCCTGATCCGTGTCTACGCCTGGATTGGCATCCTCAAGCCCGAGGGCCTGCTCAACCAGCTGCTGCTCGCCACCGGCATCATCAGCCAGCCGCTGATCATCCTCAACACCTATACGGCGATCTTCATCGGCATCGTTTACTCCTATCTGCCGTTCATGGTGCTGCCGCTCTATTCGTCCTTGGAGAAAATGGACCATTCTCTGATCGAGGCGGCCAAGGATCTCGGCTGCCCGCCGACCAGCGCCTTCTGGAAGATCACCTTTCCGCTGTCGCTGCCCGGCGTCATCGCCGGCTGCCTCCTGGTGTTCATTCCTGCCGTCGGCGAGTTCGTCATCCCCGACCTGCTCGGCGGCTCGCAGACGCTGATGATCGGCAGGACGCTGTGGAACGAGTTCTTCGCCAACCGCGACTGGCCAGTGTCGTCCGCGGTTGCCGTCATCTTGCTGCTGCTGCTGATCGTGCCGATCATGCTCTTCCAGCGAGCCCAGGCGCGCGCCCAGGAGCAGGACCAATGAATGCGACCTGGAGCCGCTTCAACATCACTTCGATCGTGCTCGGCTTTGCCTTTCTTTACCTGCCGATCGTCCTGCTCGTTGTGTTCTCTTTCAACGAGTCGAAGCTGGTCACCGTCTGGGGCGGCTTTTCGACGAAATGGTATGTGTCGCTGTTCCACAATCGGGGTCTGATGGACGCCACCTGGGTGACGGCCCGCGTCGGCGTCATCTCGGCCACGGTGGCGACCGTGCTCGGCACGCTGGCGGCGCTCACCTTGACACGCTACACGCGCTTTCGCGGCCGGCTGCTGTTTTCGGGCATGGTGTTTGCGCCGCTGGTCATGCCGGAAGTCATCACCGGCCTGTCGCTATTGCTGCTCTTCGTCGCCGTCGGCCTCGACCGCGGCTTTCTGACGGTGACGCTTGCCCACACCACGCTTACCATGTGCTTCGTGGCGGTGGTGGTTCAGTCGCGCCTGATCACTTTCGATCGTTCGCTGGAAGAGGCCGCGATGGATCTCGGTGCGCCACCGGTGAAGACCTTCTTCCAGATCACGCTGCCGGTTATCATGCCGGCGATCGTCTCCGGCTGGATGCTGGCCTTCACGCTGTCGCTCGATGATTTGGTTATTGCCAGCTTCACCTCGGGACCCGGCGCCACGACGCTGCCGATGAAGATCTACAGCCAGGTCCGCCTTGGCGTGACGCCGGAAATCAACGCAGCGTGCACCATCCTGATCGCGGTCGTCGCAGTTGGCGTGATCATCGCTTCGCTCGCAAACAAACGCCGCGAGGTGCAGCGCCAGCGCGACGAGCAGGCGGCGCAGCGAGGTTGAAGGCTCGCTACTCTCCCGAAACGCCGCGGCTTATCGGCGAGATGAACGGCGTGCTCCACGTGCCGCCGACGAAGAACGACGACTGCTTGGGCGCCTGGCCGTTCGTCTGCGTGGCAGCTTGGCTCGGCTGGACGATGCCGCCGGACAGCGCCAGCCCGCGTCCGGCATAGGATGCGATGCCGGAAAGCCAGATCTTGTATTGCGCGGAATTCACCTCGGCCTTGTCGATGCGCGCCACGCCGTTCGAAATGCTCGCCTTGAGCTCGGCCCCGTCGATCGGCAGCGTTCCGTCCGAGACGTCGTCCAGCGCGAAGAATCCGCCCTGTTCGGTGTGCTTGAGGAACGCCGGCAGGTTAAGCCGGCTCAGCGCACCCGCGCCGAACGTCGCGGACAGCGAGCCATTGGCGTTTTCGAAAATCGAGTCCCAGGTTCTGCCAGGCCCCTTGAGGATGACCGAAACGGTTCCAGTGCCGATCGGCACCAGCCGCGTCATCCCGGCCGCGGTGCCGAAAGCGCCGCCGTCGATATCGGAAGCAAGCAGCCGGATCTCGACTTCCGTGCCGGCGGGCTTGCGGTCGAAACGGACGCTGCTCTGGACGTTGCCGCCAAAGGCGGATGCATCCGAGATGTCGAAGGCGGCAAGGCCGTTCTTGACCTGGGCAGTGGCAGCGACGTCGGCAAGCTGGATGGCGCCGGCGGTGGCATGCGCCGCCGACAGCCTGAGATCGAGATTGATCCGGTCGGCGAAGCTTGTGTCGATTTCGCCCGGGCCGGTGCCGCCGGCGGATGGTACCGGCGTAAAGGCGGAGAGAAATGATCTGAGGTCGAGCGTATCGAAGGCAAGTGTGCCGGAGATCACCGGCAGTGCCTCACCATAGGTGAAGTCCAGCGCACCCATTCCCGGGTTGTTGTCGAGGGTCAGGGCCGTGTTTTCAAATTTGACGCGCCCGGCCGTCGCCGTGATCTTGCTTGAAACCGAGATCGAGCCGATTGCGGCACCGGGCGCGATGCCGGCCTGCGACCATTCGAGCACGCGTCGGAGCGAAGGTGCGGCGAATTTTGCCTGGCCGTCGAAATAGCCGTTCTCCGACATGCTGGCGCGGCCGTCGAACGAAAAACTGGCCGGTGCCGCCTTGAAGGAAAATGTGGCCGGTGCTGTACCGCCACCAAACAGCACGAGCGGGCTCGGCGATGCGGCGTCGATGGCAACACTTTCGCCGCGCCATATCCCGGTCGCCGACAGCGTCGCATTGCTGTTCATCGCGGCCCAGTTCGCCTGGCCGCTCAGGCTGCTCAATATCTCCTGGTCCTTGCCGCCGATGGCAGCCACTACGCGGCCGTCCCTGAACTCGACTGTGCCGAACGGATCTGTCGGCAGCTTGCCGAGATCCGGCTTGGCGGGATTTGTGTTGACCACCGCGCGGGCAGCATCGATCGAACGCGTAATGCGCCCGCCGCTGGGAATCGCAGGCAGGAAAAACCCGCTCGCGGTACGCTGAACCCGGATCGTCGGTCGTACCAGCCGCGCCGTCGAAAACATCACATCGCCACGCAGCGCCGCCATGGCCGAGAGGTCGACCTCGACCCGTTCGGCCTCGACCACGGGCGGCGCATCCGTCTCCGTCCATTGCGACAGCGTCACGTCGCTCAGGATCGCCCGGAAATTCGGCCAGACCTCGATGCGCGGCGCGCCGTCGATGGTGACCCGGAAACCGCTCCACGCGCTCATTTCCCACGCGATACGGTCGCGTACGATGCGGGTCGAGGCGATCAACGGCAAGGCTGCGACAACCAGCGCGATGACGATGACGGCTGCGCCGATCGCCCATATACCGCGTCGGATCAAAGGTGATGGCATATCGCCCCGTATGCTTCCATTCCGACAAAATCGCCCGACGGGTGTAACCGACGGCTGACGCATTTCAAGTCTTTATGGCCCGGCGATGGCATTTGCGCACACCCTGACCGGCGCGGTCCAACAAAATCTTGCTCTGCTGCATCGCGATATGCATAAGCGATGCCAATGCATGTCGCCCAAAAGTGCGCAGCGGTTTTGGGATAAACGACATGCATAAAGACAAAAGTTTAAAGCGCGTCGCGTGAATCTCTTCAAACGTGACGTGCTTTAAGGAGGAACAATGATGGCTGACGACGCACCGCTCTGGATCCCGACGCAAGAGCAGATCGACGCAGCGCCGATGACCGCCTTCATGAACGCCGCGGCGAGCATAGCCGGCGAGGCTTTCTCCTCCTATACCGACCTGCATCGTTGGTCGATCGATCACCGCGAGACCTTCTGGAGCCTGGTCTGGGACTTTTGTGGCATCGTCGGCGACAAGGGCGAACGCGTGCTGGTCGATGGCGACAAGATGCCCGGCGCGACCTTCTTTCCTGAGGCGAAGCTGAACTTCGCCGAGAATCTCCTCAAGAAAACCGGGCTTGGTGACGCAATCGTCTTTCGCGGCGAGGACAAGGTCGAGCGGCGGCTGTCCTGGAACGAGCTGCATGCGCTGACCTCGCGGCTGCAGCAGCTTTTCCTGTCGCTCAAGGTGAAGAAGGGCGACCGCATCGCCGCGATGATGCCCAACATGCCGGAGACCGTTGCTGCGATGCTGGCGGCCGCGTCGATCGGCGCGGTCTGGTCGTCCTGCTCCCCAGATTTCGGCGAGCAGGGGGTTCTCGACCGGTTCGGCCAGATCGAGCCTGTCGTGTTCATCGCGCCGGACGGCTACTGGTACAATGGCAAGGCGATCGAAGTCGCCGACAAGATCGCGGCCGTGGCGGGCAAGCTCGCCACCGTCCGCAAAGTCCTCATTGTCGACTATCTCGGCACCTCGCTCGACGTCGCCGCGACCATCGGCAAGGCGGCTGCGCTGGAAGAGGCGCTGTCACCCTTTGCCGCAGGGCCTGTCGCCTACGAAAGGCTGCCGTTTTCGCATCCGCTGTACATCCTGTTTTCATCGGGCACGACCGGCATTCCCAAATGCATTGTCCATTCGGCCGGCGGAACGCTGATCCAGCACGTCAAGGAAGAACGGCTGCATGCCGGCCTGCTCGACGGCGACCGCTTCTTCTACTTCACCACCTGCGGCTGGATGATGTGGAACTGGCTGGTGTCGGGCCTGGCATCGGGCGCCACCTTGCTGCTCTACGACGGCTCGCCGTTCTACCCGGACGGCAATGTGCTGTTCGACTTCGCCGATGCCGAAAAGATGACCTATTTCGGCACCTCGGCCAAATTTATCGATTCCGTGCGCAAGGCCGGCCTGAAGCCGATCCGCACGCATGATCTTTCCAGCGCGCGCACCATCTCATCGACCGGCTCGCCGCTATCGCCGGAAGATTTCCGCTTCGTCTACGAAGGCATCAAGAAGGACGTGCATCTGGCTTCGATTTCCGGCGGCACCGATATCGTCTCCTGCTTCGTGCTCGGCGTGCCGATCGAACCGGTATGGACCGGCGAGATCCAAGGGCCCGGGCTCGGCCTTGCCGTCGATGTCTGGGACGATGACGGCCGCCCGCTCCGCCAGGAGAAGGGCGAGCTCGTCTGCACCAAGGCGTTTCCGGCAATGCCGATCGGCTTCTGGAACGACCCTGACGGCAGGAAATACAAAGCCGCCTATTTCGAACGTTTCGACGATGTCTGGTGCCACGGCGATTTCGCCGAATGGACCGTCCATGGCGGCCTGATCATCCATGGCCGTTCCGACGCCACGCTCAATCCGGGCGGTGTCAGGATCGGCACGGCGGAGATCTACAATCAGGTCGAGCAGATGCCGGAAATCCTCGAAGCGCTGTGCATCGGCCAGGATTTCGACAATGACGTGCGCGTCGTACTGTTCGTGCGGCTGGCGGCCGGCGTTGAGCTCGATGCCGAGCTGGAAAAACGCATCCGCGCGAAAATCCGCACCGGGGCGAGCCCGCGCCACGTGCCGGCCAAGATCGTCGCCGTCAGCGATATTCCGCGAACCAAATCGGGCAAGATCACCGAGCTCGCGGTACGCGACATGGTGCACGGCCGCGCCATCAAGAACAAGGAAGCGCTCGCCAATCCCGAAGCGCTCGAGCTGTTCCGCAACCTGCCGCAGCTTGCCGACTGACCCCGGGATCCAAGGTGGGAGCCGTTTTGAGGTCTCAGGTATCGTTAACAAATTATCTCTTCGGAATTTACCTAGATTTCATGAGTGGTACACATTGGTAAATTTTCCGGCGTGCCGGTAAGGATTTGTTAAGGCCCGGCATCAATAGTCGTGCGTAACTTGAGGGAGAAATCCCGTTCCTCTTAGCCCCGAGAGGATCTGATTCGCTCAAGCCCCGTTGTGACAGCAATCCTATCATTCAAGGCGTCCTGTTGGACGCCTTTTTTCTTTGCGCAACCATAGCTAACCGGCGAGCACGCGGGTCGAGGGAAAGGCGACTTCGACCAGGGTTCCCTCGCCGGGCGTCGAGTTGATGGTGAACCGGGCCCGGTTCGCTTCGACCATCGCCTTGGTCAGCGGCAGCCCAAGACCCGTGCCGTCGCCACGGCCGCGCTTCAGCGCATTGATCTGCTTGAACGGCTTCAGCGCCTGCTCGATCTCGGACTGGCTCATGCCGATGCCGGTATCGCGCACGCGCATGACGACATCGCCGGAGATCTCGTAAGCCGTCGACACGATCACCTGGCCGCCAGCCTGCGTGTAGCGGACGGCGTTCGACAGGATGTTGAGCGCGATCTGCCGCACGCTGCGCAGATCGGCCACCACTTCCGGCAGCCGCGAGGCGAAGCTGGAGCGGATGATGACGCGTTCCCGGTTGGCTTGCGGCTGCATCATCGCCACGGTTTCGGCCAGCGTGTCGTTAAGCGACACCGCCTCATAGGCCATCTCCTGCTGGCCGGCCTCGATTTTCGAAATGTCGAGCAGGTCGTTGACCAGATCGAGCACGTGGTTGCCCGAACGGTTGATGTCGCGCAGATAGTCGCGATAGCGGTCATTGGCCACCGGCCCGAATTTCTCGTCGACCATCAGCTCGGAAAAGCCGATTATGGCGTTGAGCGGCGTGCGGATCTCGTGGCTGATGCGGGCCAGAAAATCGGTCTTCTGCGACGAGGCGCGTTCGGCGACCGCGCGCGCCTGGGTCAAGTCCTCTTCGGCCCGCTTCCACTGGGTGATATCGCGCACCACCGCACAGAAGCCGCTGTCGTTGGGCAGCCTGCCGATGGTCATGAACAGCGGAATGAAACGCCCCTGCGCCTCGCGCCCGATCACCTCGCGGCCATCGTTCATCACGCTTGCGACGCCGGGCTCCGACAACCCCTCGAGATAGTCACGCGCCGCGCGCTGGCTTTCGATCGCAAACAGCGAGACGAACGGTTTGCCGGTCACCTCGTCGCTGTCGAAGCCGAACAGCGCTTCCGCCGGACGGCTAATTGAACGGATCGTTCCGTTACGGCCGATCAGCACGACGCCGTCGGTGGCGGTGTCGATGATGGTGCGCATTTCGGCAATGCGTGCCTTGAGCTCGGAAACATCCGGCTGCGTTTGGTCTTCGGCGGCGCCATGTGGAATGGCTGCTGCTTCGTCGTCGCCGGAACGGCGTACGACCAGCATCAGCGCCTTGCCGTTTCCCCAGGGCACGGAGCGTAAAATCGCATCGATCGGAAACTCCTGACCTTCGCGCGTTTTCAGCCGCAGAGCGCGGTCGCCGCCGTCGGAACTGCCGTCGTCCGCATAAGGATCGGCAAACAGCGCGCCGAGCCCGCCGGCCTCGTCCAGGGCATTGAGCGTCGCATAGCCGGTCAAGCCGAGCAATTCGTCGTTCGCGTAGTGCAGTTGATCGCCGGAATGGATAAGCACCGGCACTGGCAGCTTGCCGAGGATCGAGGTATCCGGCCCCTTGTTGTCCTCTCCGGCAAAGGCCGACGGCACGAAGCCGTCGAGTTTGAGCGGTGGTGCCTGCGGCCGCTCGACAGGCGGCACCTGGCCGGCAGCGTCGGCTGCGGCTGCGCTGTCCTCGGACCAATCCTCGCTATCCTCGGCGTCACGGAAATCTTCGGCCGTCATGCTATCGTCGTCGCCATCCCGCGGCGCTTCGGCGACGATCGTTCGACGGTTCGTGCTGGGCTCAACGCCTTCCTGCGCTTCATCGCTGGGTTCGCGATCGGCATAGTCGAGCAGCGATCCGGAAACAGGGCGTGTGACGGGTTCGCCGGCTTGCGCCTCTGCTACCGCCTCATCCGGCTGCTCGCCGTCGAGCCGGGCGAGGTCCTTCTGGTCCTCGGCATCGGCCTCGGGCGGTTCGGCGGCAGCCGCCTCGCTTTCCGGACCTGGTTCCGGCATCTCACCCTTGTCCGTCGGGCCGGCTTCTTTCAGCTTTGGCTCGTCGGCCTTGCCGGCTGCCTCGACTTTCTCAACCGGCTTCTGCTTTCCGGCGCTGGGCTGTTCTTCGGCCGGGGTGCTGTCCTTCTTGAGACGCTCGCCAATCTCGCGAAACGCGCTGCGTTCCAGCGTCGACAGGCCCTTGTCGTTGGCCGGCTGCCGGTGCTCGGCCAGCCGGATCACCTTGTCGGCAAAGCGCCGCTCGGGTTTTGGCACGATGGTCAATGCCGGCACTTCGCCCCTGAACGGATCGGCGGGTTTAGGTGTCTCGGGGAGAGGTTCGACGGCTTTCGGCCCGATGGTCGCGGCAGGTTTCTCCTCGGCGACAAGGGCCATGCCGACGGCATTCGGATCGACCACCGCATCGCCGCTCCTGGCCACGCCGAAACCGCGAAAACCTTCGAAAACGCGGCTGCGGCTGTAAACCGGGAGCGCCGCCAGATCGACGGGTATCTTCAGATCGGTGCCGGC
Organism: Mesorhizobium sp. M0019; assembly: GCF_040323975.1. Classification (NCBI taxonomy): domain Bacteria; kingdom Pseudomonadati; phylum Pseudomonadota; class Alphaproteobacteria; order Hyphomicrobiales; family Phyllobacteriaceae; genus Mesorhizobium; species Mesorhizobium sp. M0019. Next base: position 68,873 of record NZ_JAMYVK010000019.1, read on the forward strand.
GACCGGCCACAGCACGGAGCGGCCGGACCAGGTGTCGCGCCGTTCGAGCAGGCCGGCAATCTCGCCAGAAGCATCGAGGCCATAGGCGGCCGAAACATCCTCGAAGCGGCGGCCGATCACGTCGGCGGCAGGCTTGCCGACGAGCTCGGCAAATTCCGGCGACAGGGCGCTGAAATGGCCCTCCGCGTCGGTACGCCAGACGAAACGCATGGGCGCGGCGGTGCGATCGATCGCCGAAGCGCGGTGTTCGGCCGGCGAGGCGGCTTTGGTGGCCTTTGCGGCGCTTTCCGGCGAAGTATCCGCGCCGGCCTGCGAAGCGTCCGGGCTGGTCTCGACTTTGCCGGACGCAGCTGCCCCGGGCGGGACCTGCGCGTCGTCGCCGGCATTGAAGTACCAATGGTCATGCTGCGTCGGCGCTTCGCCAACCGTGCGGTGATCGTCGGCCGCGTCGGCAGGTTCGTGCTCGGCCGATGCCGAGGTGCCTTCCATCGCTGCAAGGTCGATCTCCGCCGCGCCGGTGCTGGCGATTGGCTGCTCGTTGTCCTGGTCCGTTGGCTGGGGAAGATCGCCACCGCTCAGTGCCGCTGCCGCCTCGGTTTCCCCGCCGGCGCGCTCGCCATCGGGGGCCTCGCCGTCAAGCCGGTCCTCGTCGATCACCACCAGCAGGTGCCGCTCTTCCGTCAGCCGGGCAAGGCCCGCGGGATAGGAGCTGGACCCACCCGGAACCAGGCGCTTGACGATGCGGTCGCTCTCGTTCGCCACATCGGCGACAAGTGCGGCCAGCGTCTCAGGCCGGATGCCGAGCGCCGAAAAGCCGTGCGATGCGGCGTCGATATTGCCCTTGGCATCGACAAAGGCGATGTAGTGGCCGTCTTCCGTAAAGCCACCGATGGCGCGGTCGGCGATCTCGGCGGCGCTTCGCGAGCCGGTCTGCGCCGCCTGCAGCGCCAGCATGATTGCTTCCTCGCCATCGGGCATGGTCACCGCGCTGGCCAGGAAACCGACGGCACGGCTGGTCAGGCCGGTCGCCAGCCGGACCGTGATGGCACGGTCGCGGCCGATCTGCGGAAAACCGCTGGTTGCCATGATCTGGCGCCGGGCGATCAGCGGCAACCCTGCCGAGGCGCCGATGATAGCGCCGATGTCCGGATAGCCGAATACCGCCGCGCCGGGCCCGTTGGCCCAGATCACCTGCTCGAGATCTGCCGACAGAATGGCGATCGCGTCGCCTGCGGCGAAGCGCAGGCGGACGGCGTCGAGCACGGCGACGTCAAGGAAGGAGTAGTTTTCAGCCGGCATGCGCTTGGCGACCCTCACAGAGCGGGCAATTTGCGGTTAACGCTTTGTTAATAAAAGCCGACGGCGCGAAGGTCCACAAGTCATAGCGTGCAACCAGCGGAATCTCTAGGCGCGTGGTTAACGCTGCGAACCAAATATTTTATGGTGCGATGCAACAAACATGTTGCAACGCACAAAATTTGCCGTTATATTGCCATGATAGATGAACGAGACGGCATTTTGTCAAAGCCGCTGCCGCTGAAAAGGATGGAAAATGTCCAGGACCAAGACCGCTGAAACGATCGAAAACGTTGAATTCCCGAGCTTCGACGCTTCGAAGGCCACCGACCAGATCCGTGCCTTCGCCGAAAAGGGCGTTGAGCAGTCGAAAGAGGCCTACGCCAAGCTGAAGACCGGCGCCGAGGAGACCCAGAAGGCTCTGGAATCGACCTACGAGACCGCCAAGTCCGTTTCCAGCGACCTGTCGCTCAAGACCATCGCCGCCCTGCGCGCCAATGCCGAAGCCGGCTTCTCGCATTTCGAAGCCCTGATCGGCGCCAAGTCGCTGTCGGAAGTCGTCGAGTTGCAGACCGCTTTCCTGCGCAAGCGCGTTGAAATGACCGTCGAGCAGGCTAAGGACTTCCAGGCGGTTGCTGCCAAGGCGGCCGAGGACGTATCCAAGCCGATCAAGACCGCCTTCGAGAAGGCCGTGAAAGAAATCAAGATCGCCTAATATTTGCGCACAGTTTGACGATGCATCAAAAGGTCGCATTTCGTCAGACAAATAGATGTGCGATATAGTGGTTTAAGTGAATACCCGGCGGGTGGAACCTCCTCCCTCTGCTCACCGGGGTGACCAGCCAGCACCTCCTCCCGCTGGCTCGTAACAGGAAAAGGCCGGCACCTCCTCCCGCCGGCCTTTTCTTTTGTCCGGCGGAAAATGACGCGATGCCGGAGCGAGCTTTTGCCTTGCCAAAAGCCTTGAATTAAACTCCGATAGCCCGTATGGACGCATCGCCGAACGACAGAGCGGATCCCGAACGTTTCATCTCGATCCCGCTCAGGCAAACGTGCCGTTGTAGCTCAGATGGTTAGAGCGCCGGATTGTGGATCCGGAGGTCGCTGGTTCGATCCCAGCCAACGGTACCATTCAGCTTTCAGCCAGGCTTCTGACCAATAGCGCAAGCGATCTCTACGAGCCGGTTGCGGTTACCTGCGATCCCGCGCCTGGCGCGTGGCGCGCAGGTGGTCCACGAGGCCCCTCAGCTTCGGCGCGATATTCCGTCTGCTGGGGAAATAAAGATAGAAACCCGCAAACGGCGGAAAATAGCCGTCGAGGATTGGCACGAGCTCGCCGCGGTCGAGCCAGGGGCGGAATGTATCGGCCATGCCGAACGTGATTCCGGCGCCTGCAACGGCCAGTCGGATCATCAGCCACATGTCGTTGGTAGTGATCTCGGGCGCAACCGCCACGTCGAACTCGCGCCCGTCCTCGCCGAACTCCCACCGATAGGGCGAAACTCCCGGCGCCGGCCGCCAGCCGATACATCGATGTGCCACAAGCTCGCGCGGATGGGCGGGTGCTCCGAACTTCTCGAGATAGCGCGGGGCGCAGACGGCCATCTGCCGCTGATCGCCCGATACCGGCACGGCAATCATGTCCTGCTCGATCACTTCGCCGAGCCTCACTCCCGCATCATAGCCTTCGGCAACGATGTCGAATTCCTCGTCGGTGACCACAATATCCAGATGCACCTCGGGAAACCTTTCTGCAAAGGACGCCAGCAGCGGTCCTGACAGAAAGGCCTCTGCGATAGACGAAACCGCGATCCGTAGGCGGCCGCGCGGGCGGTCCAGAAACTCCGTGGTGGCTTCGATTGCCGCGTTCACGTCGGCGATCGCCGGTGCGACGCTCGCCAGCAGGCGTTCGCCCGCTTCGGTCAGGTTGACGCTGCGTGTCGTGCGCTGCAGCAATGCGATGCCAAGGCGCTGTTCAAGCCTGAGGATGCTCTGGCTGACCGCTGAGCGCGTCACGCCCAGACGGTCTGCCGCAGCGCGAAAATTGCGTTCCTCGGCCACGGTGACGAAGACGGCAATCGCATTGAGATCGATGTCCATTGGTTAGTCAAACTTACCATCTAGGTTAACGGCGGGCGGGTTATCGCGACAATGCCATGGCTCTATCTCTGTCGCAACGGCAAGAAAGGCTTGATCCCCCGATCCAAGTCGATGCCGGCTGACCAAGGAGATACCCCCATGACATCACTTCCTTCCCCCTGGGACCTGGATGGAAAAGTCGCCCTCGTGACCGGCGCGGCACGCGGCATCGGCTGCTGCACGGCGGAACTGCTGCGGGCGCGGGGCGCCCGGATCGTGGCAAGCGATCTCAGCGACAGCGTACGCGAATTGGAAGCCGAGGATGTGGCGACCCTGGTCGGCGATGTCGCCGACGAGGATCTGGCCAGACGCTCGGTCGAACTCGCCGCGAAGCGCTTCGGACGACTGGACATTGTCGTGAACAATGCCGGTCGCACGCTCAACAAACGACTGACTGAGACCTCGGTCGACGACTATGACCGCATCCTGCAGATCAACGCGCGCGGCAGCTTCGTCACTGCCCGTGCCGCAGTGGAATTGATGGCCGCCGGCGGTAGCGGCGCGATCGTCAATGTCTCGTCGATCTCGGCCGTCGCGGCCTTCGAGACGCAGGCGGCCTATGCCTCCTCCAAGGCGGCTGTCGCACAGCTGACCAAGGTGATCGCGATCGAATACGGGCGCACGGGCATTCGCTGCAACGCCGTTGCCCCTGGCGTGATCGAAACCGACATCATGGAAGGCGTGGTGGAGAATGGCCGGGAGATGCTGCGCAGCTTCGGCGGCGCGCATCCAATCGGCCGGATCGGCCAGCCGCAAGAAGTTGCCGAGGCCATCGCCTTTCTTGCCTCGCCGGCATCCAGCTTCATCACCGGGGCCTTGCTTCTGGTCGATGGCGGCTACACCGCCCAGTGAGCCCCCCAATAGGGCCGGCGCGCCGCGGGAGCTCACCCGCACCCAATCCCTTCACATCGTGAAAATAATCACAGACCAAAAGGATTATCTCGATGACCATGAACAGAGTTGTTCTGATCACCGGTGCCTCCAGCGGCATCGGCGCTGGCATTGCCCGCGAGCTTGGCGCGGCAGGTGCGAAGCTGATGCTCGGCGCACGCCGCACCGACCGCCTTGAAGCGCTTGCGGCCGAAATCGAGGCAGCTGGTGGAACGGTTCGCGTGCGAGCGCTCGACGTCACCAGGAGGGCGGATGTCGCAGCATTCGCCGACGCAGCCCGGGCCGAATGGGGCCAGGTCGATGTCATCGTCAACAATGCTGGCGTCATGCCGCTGTCAGCCATGGCAGCCATGAAGGTCGACGAGTGGGAGCTGATGGTGGACGTCAACATCAAGGGTGTTCTGTACGGCGTCGCGGCGGTTCTGCCCGAGATGACGGCACGCGGCTCCGGTCACATCATCAATATCGGTTCCATCGGCGCACTGGCCGTCTCGCCCACGGCCGCCGTCTATTGCGCAACGAAATACGCTGTCCGCGCGATTTCCGATGGGCTCCGCCAGGAGAGTGACGATATCCGCGTAACCTGCATTCATCCTGGCGTGGTGGAAAGCGAGCTGGCGAACACGATCTCCGACGAAGCCGCTGCCGCCGCCATGAAAACCTGGCGTGCTATTGCCCTGCAACCCGATGCCATCGCCAGGGCAGTGCGCTACGCAATCGAACAGCCCGACGATGTCGACGTCAACGAGATCGTCGTGCGTCCGACGAAGGCGGCGCATTGATGCGATCCACTTTGGCCGCAGTGCTTACGCGTATTGCCGTTGCTGTAGCTCCAACCGGCCTGACCCTTCCTTCAACTCCAATCCTCGCGGAAGAACCAATGACGCACCAAGATCATCCCTATGTCGGAATGTGGGTCACCGAGGATCGCCATATCAGGCACGAACTCCTGCCGAACGGCCGTTATGACGAAGCGCGCGGTGACCGCGAAAGCGCCTACCGGGGACGCTATGAAGTGCACGGCAACCACATAGAATACTGGGACGATACGGGCTTCACCGCGGATGGTGAGTTCGTCGAAGGCGTCCTCTATCATGCCGGCATGATCCTTTACCGCCGGCGGTAGAGAGCCACCCTGAGACAAGCACTTCAGGATTCCACAAGACGCTATTGCATGCCTTGCATGAGACGCTCGGCAGCTTGCACTGCAAGGCCCGTCACACCACATATCTTCACGCAAGCGCGGCGGAAAGAAGCAGGATCGCGAGCAGAGTCGACATTGCAAATGGTTGTCACTATATAGCGGCGGCTTTGACGGCTCGCCTCTTACATGGTGCCGGCGAGAGCGCGGTAAATGTGCTTGTCATTGTGACATCTGTTGTGATCTAAAACGGCTTGAAAATCGAAAAAAAGCAAATAGAAACAATAGCGCGGGTCGAACGAGTTTCGTCGAGAGAATCAGTCCTCAAGAACTAGAACGTGCTCCTTGAACCCTCCATTCCCTTCAGCTCTGTGGACCTCGGACAAGTTCGGCTTGCCGGGCGAAGCCGACTCGGCTCGAATGGCAGCACGCATCTTTTCGAAGATGCCGACGTTTATGATTACCAACCGGCATAGCCGCTAGGGAAACAGCAGTATGAGTGAACACGCGATCGAGTTCTTGCGCGGGTGGATTGGCGAAAAAGTCCACTGCCAGCCCTCGCCAGCCAGAATCGAGAAGCAGGCCGAGACCCTCGCCAGGGAATGTGCGGCCAAGGCTGCCGAGGCCGGCATACCCCTGGAGGATATCCAGGAAGAGGTCGGCGACATTCAGGAGCTCATTGCTTCGAGGCTCGAAGAGGCGGCCGAGGCCGACCAGGACGAGCAGAATTCCAACAAGCCTGCCGGCTGACGGACCGCCTCCGGCAAAACCTGCCGGGCGAACATTGCCTGTCTGATGCAGTTGCGCGGTCTTATCGCCGCGCAGCTCTGCCAAATCTCTCCTTAAGCCATGTTTTCGGCAACGCCGGCACGAAATTGCCGTCGCGCCCGGTCATGTCTTCATTGGCGACCAGCGCGTTGAGGATTGCTTCCTCCACGCTCTGAACGACGGCGTCGAAGAACGGGTTGATATCGGCATCCGGTATGTAGCCGGCGCTGACCAGCTTGCCGGCCGCGCCGCGCGCCGCATCGGCATTGGCCGTGCTGAAGGCGAGAAAAATATCGCCGGATGAATTGTATCCATAGCCGCCGGCCAGCGCCACGCCGAGCGGCACGCGTTTCGCCAGTCTTTTCAACTGATGCGGCATGAATGGCGCATCGGTGGCGACGATCGCGATGATCGAGCTCTTTTCCGCTCGCGGCGTGTTGTCCCGGATCGCCGGTTCGGCGAGTTCCGCTCCGGCTCTGATGCCACGGATCACGAGGTTTCGCCGTGCACCGAAATTCGACTGAACGAAGCAGCCGATCGTGAAACGCTCTCCATTCCAGTCGACGCTGCGCGAGGATGTGCCGGACCCTGCCTTGAAGCCGAAGGTGATCATGCCTGTGCCGCCGCCGACGCTGCCCTCTTCGATCGGCCCGCTTTCAGCCGTTTCGAGCGCGGAAAACACGTGCTCGAAGCTCACATGGTGGCCGTTGATATCGTTCAGGAAGCCGTCGTAAGTCTCGCCCGCCACCGGCAGCGCCCAGGCGCTGTCGAGCGATTGCGGCAGCACCGTCTGCATCCAGCGCAGCGTTGCGTCGCGGCTGACGCCGCAGGAATGCGTGTTGGTGATGGTGATGGGAAGATTGAACGCTCCGAGCTCCTCTATCAGATGCGAGCCGGTCAGTTCGCCATTGCCATTGGCGCTGAACATCCCGGCAAACGCCGGGACGGCCAACTCGTCTCTGGGCCGTGGCAGGATCGCGGTCACGCCGGTGCGTACCGGACCCTTGCCGACGACGAGCGGCCCATCCCCTGAGATCAGCGTGGTATAGCCGACCGTCACGCCGGGCACATCGGTGATGGCATTGAAGCGGCCTGGCGTGCCATCGAATGGGATCGCGAAGGCGCGGGCGCGCAGTTTGCCCGAGGGCGTCGCAAGATGCGGGTCGGTCATTTTTTCCTCAGAAAAGCGAACCTTGGCCGCCCGGCGCCTTGAGCTTGGCCGCGGGCTTGGCAACCGTCTTCGGCCGCGCCGTGCCACTGATGGCGACTGCATCGGCGGTGCCGTCGGCGAACTCCAGCGAAAGCGCCATCCCCGACACAACTTCTGCCGCGTGCTTGACCACCGCGCCGTCCGCATCCTTGACCAGCGCGAAGCCTCGCGCCAGCACGGCCTTGTGCGAGAGCGTCGCCAGCAGCCGGTCGGCCTGCGTCAGTTTTCCACGCAGACGGTCCAGCCGCCGCGAAATCGCCTGGTCCTGCCGCCGCGTCAGTGCCAGCAGGGCATCGCCTTGCAGTTTCTGCCGTCTTGCGATCGGCGCCGGTGACAGTCTGGTCGCCGTGCGCGAAAACCGCGCCCGACGCTCGCGCACGATGGCGAAGAAAGCCGCTTGCGCACGGGCGAGGTCGCGGCGGGTCAGAGTGCGGGCTTCGTTCATGCGCCGCGACAAAGTCGCCGGCGTCAGCCGCTGCCCCAGAAGCCTGGCTCGCTTGCGCTCGACGCTGACCGACAGCGCCCGGCCGAGCCGGCTCGTCGCCTCGTCGAAGCGCCGCCGCGGCAGCGCCAGCAACTGGTCGGGCGAGGGCAGCGCACGGGCGGCCGCGCGTGCCGCCTGCCGCTTGCGTTCGAAATTGCGCGACAGTGCGGTCTTCAACCGCGCGCCAAGGCCGGCAAGCGTCGCTTCGAGGTCGACCTTGACCGGCACGGCGATCTCGGCGGCGCCTGTCGGCGTCGGCGCCCGCACATCCGCCGCCAGATCGATCAATGTCCAGTCGGTCTCGTGGCCGACCGCGGAAATCACCGGAATGCCCGAAGCGGCGACGGCCCGGGCAAGCGCTTCGTCGTTGAACCCCCACAGATCCTCCAGGCTGCCGCCGCCGCGCGCCACGATCAACAGATCGGGCCGCGCGATGGCGCCGTCCCATGGCAGTGCGTTGAAGCCGTTGACGGCAGCGGTCACTTCCGCACCCGCCGTCTCGCCCTGCACCCGCACCGGCCAGACCAGCACGTGCAGCGGAAACCGGTCCTTGATGCGGTGGATGATGTCGCGGATGACGGCGCCTGTCGGCGAGGTGACGACGCCGATGACGCACGGCATGAACGGCAGCCTGCGCTTGCGCGCCGCGTCGAACAGGCCTTCGGCCTGCAGCCGGCGCTTGCGCTCGTCCAGCAGCGCCATCAGCGCACCGGCACCGGCCGGCTCGAGATTGTCGATAACGATCTGGTAGTTCGACTTTCCGGGATAGGTGGTGAGCCGGCCGGTGGCGATCACCTCCATGCCTTCCTCTGGACGGAATTTCAGCCGGCTCATCGTGGTCTTCCACACCACGGCGTCGAGCCGCGCGCGATCGTCCTTCAGGCAGAAATAGGCATGGCCGGAGGAATGCGGTCCGCGATAGCCGGAAATCTCGCCGCGCACCCGTACATTGCCGAAGACGTCCTCGACCGTACGCTTCAGCGCGCCGGAAATTTCGCTCACCGTATATTCGGTGGCGTTGGTGCGTGATTCGGATGCTGCGTCGCTCATCGGCCGATTGGGGGACGATTGCTGGCCGGCGTCAAGGCGGCCGTGTTCGATGTCCGCCCCAATCGCGCGATCACCAGCCCGGCAGGATCTGGTTCGGCTTGGTCCGCTTCATCTTGGCGAAGGCGAGGGCGGCGAAATCGAACGTGCCGGTCTCCTCGCCGAGTGGCACGGAAATATTGTCGAGGCTCTCCGAAATGTGGCGCGCAAGCGCGTCGACGATCTCCGGCCGCGAGGTCTGACCGCGCATGATGCCGATGCGGCAATCGGGCAGGGCGCCGAAACCGTCGGCCTCGCCCAGCACCCGCATGCCGGGCCGCAGCGCGCATTCCGGCAGCACCGAGATCGCCAGACCGGAAAGCACCGCGGCGGCGATGACGGTGGCAGAGAAGCTGGTGAACAGGATGCGATAGTCGCGGCTCTGCTGATCGAGCACGTCGGCGGCGGCCCGCCGCCAGATGCAGTTCGGCCGGCCGAAGGCCATCGGCAGGATCGGCTGCTCATGCGTCGCATGGTTGGCCGAGGTAACCCACAGCAGCGGTTCGCGCCGCACCACTTCCGACTGGCCGCGCGCGTCGTTGTGCGTCACCAGCGCCAGGTCGAGATTGCCGCGCTTGATGTGTTCGACCAGTCCCGGCGTCGGTTCGCAGATAACGGTCAGTTCGACGTGCGGGTTGGAACGGGCAAACCGCGCCATGATCTCTGGCAGGAAGCGATCGGCATAATCGTCCGGCGTGCCGATGCGGATGGTGCCTTCGAGCCGGCGGTCGTCGAAGGCGGCCAGTGTTTCCTTGTTGAGATAGAGCAGCCGCCTTGCGTAGGAGAGCAGTCTGTCGCCTTCCTCGGTCAGCCTGTTGGTGCGGCCGTCTTTTTCGAACAGCGGCTTGCCGATCCGTTCCTCCAGCCGCCGCATCTGCATCGACACCGCAGACTGGGTGCGATGCACCGCTTCCGCCGCGCGGGTAAAGCTGCCGGTGTCGACAATCGAGATGAAGGTCTGCAACTGATCGAGATCGAGCGGCGCTTTCATTGGCCTAATCCATCATTGATGCTGATGCTAAAGATTAGAAACATTCGTTGGATTAATCAATCGGGCCATGGCAAATTCCGATTGTCCACATGAAGGCATGTGAATCGAAGCCGGAACGGCCGCTGTCGCCAGCGCCCGATCGACCGGTTTCGCCCGTTCGAATGTGAAGGAGACCGACATGGCTACGTTTGATTTCGCTACCGAGACCTCGCGCATCACCTCGCGTCCGGCCGTTGCGACGCGCGTGGCCAATGCCGCTGCCAATGTTTACCGCGCCTGGAGAAACCGCCGCGCCTTTTATCGCCTCGGCGAGATGTCGGATGCCGAGCTCGCCGACATCGGCCTGACCCGCGCCGACCTGCACGTCGCTGTCGGTGTACCCTTTGGCCGCGATCCGACAGAAAGGCTTCGCGTCATCGCGGTCGAGCGCGCCGAAACGATCGAGGATATTGCCCGCAAGGTGGTGTGATCGCGTGGTTTCGCCGTTCGGGCGCGTTGAACCTTTTTGAGGCACGACGCCACTAAGTTACGCAGGCTCCCCACTCCCTGCCGGATCCCCCCGGCCAGCCTGCGCGCTGCCCGGTCCTCCCAGGACCGGGCTTTCTTTTTTGGGCGGCACTGATGATTGATTGCCGGTGTCTGGTCTACCGCCGGCCCATGCCCTGCTTGAACTGGTCGAAGATCGACTCCATGCCTTTCTGGTAGTCGTCGCGCTGCTGGGCGCCTGTCTCGAACATCTTGCCGAACAGGTCGTCGAACGGATTTCTCGGCCTGCCGCTCGGATTGGCCTGCGGCTGCGGCGCCTGGGATTGCTGCGGCGCCTGACGCGGCTGAGACTGTTGTGCGCCACCGCCGAACATGTCCTGCAGTACTTTGCCGAGCGGATTGTCACCATAAGGGTTCTGTGTCTGTTGGGGTTGGTTCTGCGGCTGCTGCGGCTGTGGTGCACCGCCGCCGAACATATCCTGCAGCACCTTGCCGAGCGGATTGTCACCATAAGGGTTCTGTGTCTGCTGCGGCTGGCTTTGCGGCTGCTGCCCGCCGCCGAACATGTCCTGCAGCACCTTGCCCAGCGGGTTGTCGCCGTAAGGGCTCTGCGTCTGTTGCGGCTGCTGCCCGCCGAACATATCCTGCAGCACCTTGCCGAGCGGGTTATCCGTGGGGTCTGCAGGCTGAGGGGCCGGCGCCTGGCCGCCGCCGCCCGCCTGCCGCATCATCTGCTCGATGAGCTCGCCGAGCGGATTGCCGCCGCCTGCCGCATGCATCTGCCCGCCTAACTGGTTGGTGGTCTGCTTGAACAGCCCGCCCATCATCATCGAGGCGATTGCCGGCAGCATCTGCTGCAACACCTGCTGGCTGACGCCGCTCGCCTGCGCGGCCTGGTTGGCGACGGCCCGCGACAGGTCCTTCGAGCCGAACAAATGGCCGAGAATGCCCTTGCCTTCATCGAGGCCCTGGGGCGAGAAGGCCCGGCTTGCATCGTCGAAATATTTGGCGTGCTGGCCGCTGGCCATCGCCGTCATGAAGGAGCCGAGCCCGTAAGGATCGGACGTGTTGCGCTTCAGCCCCTGCGAAAAGGCCGGCAGCAGCGCCGCGACCGCCGCCTGCGTCTGCTGCTGCGAAAGCCCGAACTGCTGGGCCAGCGCCTGCATGCCGTTGCCGTTCTGGGCCTGTGCCAGAATATCGAACAAGGAAGGCATTGTTTTCTCCTCCGGGAAAATCCTCGTTGGAGAAGCCTAATTCGTTTCCATCACTGATTGAAGCGAATTTGCCGGACCATCGGCCAAGCGGATAGCGAAGCGTTAATACGCGTATTCCATGAACACCGGCTCGATCGAGCCGCCCCAGCGTGTGTGGTAGGCCGAGAGCATCTCTTCGGCGCTGGTGGTGCCACGCGCGACGACCTCGTCCAGCGTGTTGAGGAACGAGGTCTCGTCATAGCCGTCGCGGTTCTTGCGGCCGCGGTTCTTCAGTCCCATGCGCGAGATGACGAGCACGTCGCGGGCTATCTCGCGCAGTGTCGTGTTGCGGAAGGGCGCCGAAATGCCCTGTTCGGGCACCGCGTTGCGCATCGCCAGCACCTCGTCATAACTCCAGCTCGAGGTCAGCGCCTCGGCCGCGTCGAGCGCAGCCGCATCATAGAGCAGCCCGACCCAGAAGGCCGGCAGCGCGCAGATGCGCCGCCACGGCCCGCCATCGGCGCCGCGCATTTCGAGAAAGCGCTTCAACCGCACGTCCGGGAACAGCGTCGACAGATGGTTCGCCCAGTCGCCCATCGTCGGGAGCCCGTCCGGCAGTTCGTTGCGGGCGGCGCCCGCCATGAACTGGCGGAAGGTGATGTGCGTCATGTCATGGTACTGGCCGTCGCGGATGACGAAATACATCGGCACGTCGAGCGCCCATTCGACATAATCGGCAAAGCCGAAATCGGGCGAGAAGCAGAATTCGAGCAGGCCGGAGCGCTGATTGTCGGTGTCGCGCCAGATCTCGCCGCGCCAGCTCTGCAAGCCGTTCGGCCGGCTTTCGGTGAAGGGCGAGTTGGCAAACAGCGCCGTCGACAGCGGCTGCAATTTCAGCGACACTTGCATCTTGCGGCGCATGTCGGCTTCGCTTTCGAAGTCGAGGTTCACCTGGATCGTGCAGGTCCGGTACATCATGTCGAGACCTTTGGTGCCGACCTTGGGCATGTAGCGGGTCATGATCTCGTAGCGCGATTTCGGCATCTTCGGCGTCTCGGCCAGCGACCATTTCGGGCTGCCGCCAAGGCCGAGAAAACGAATGCCCATCGGTTCGGCGATCTCGCGCACCTGCGCCAGATGCGCATTGCCTTCGCGGCAGGTCTGGTGGATCGTCTCCAGCGGCGCGCCGGACAGTTCGAACTGGCCGCCGGGCTCCAGCGAGATCGCGCCTTGGCCGGTCGGCTCGACCAGTCCGATGATGCGGCCGGCATCCATGATCGGGTCCCAGCCGAGTTTGTCCTGCATGCCTTCGAGGATGGCGCGGATGCCGCGCTCGCCGCCGTAGGGCACCGGGGCATTGCCGTCAACATAGAACGGGAATTTCTCGTGCTCGGTGCCGATGCGCCATTTGTCGCGCGGCTTGTTGCCTTCGGCCAGGTGCTCGACGAGTTCGTCGACGCCTTCGATCGGCCGGAAATCGGTAGTATCGCGCGCCATAATAGCCCTCCGCACATGGCCCCGAAAACCGGCTTCGATTTTCGGAAAGGATCATGTGCCCAATCAATATGTTACAGCGTCCTTTGCGCGCCCGAAAGGACGCGCGGCCACTGCCGGCGCTAGATGGACGAAATGTCAGTAGCCGATCAAGCGAAAAATCCTGAGCCAGAGGGTAACTGGAATTGATCACCAATCCCCGATTGTCGCCTGGATCAGCGCCAGTGCCGCTACGGCCGCCGTGTCCGCCCGCAGGATGCGCGGCCCAAGCGGAATGGCGGTAACGAAGGGCAGGGTTCTCAGCATCCTGCGCTCCTCGTCGGAAAAGCCGCCCTCCGGCCCGACCAGCAGGCCGAGCTTGTTCTCCCGCACCGCCTGCAATGCCGGCAGGGGACTGTTGGTCGATGCATCCTCGTCGCAGAAGATCAGCCGCCGCTCACGGTCCCAGTTGCTGAGCAGGCGCTCGAATTTTTCCGCTTCGCGCAGCTCCGGCACCGCCAATATGCCGCATTGTTCGGCCGCCTCGACGACATTGGCGCGCAGGCGCTCGATGCCGGGCTTTGCCACCTGCGTATGCTGGGTGATGACCGGCTGCAGGATGCCAGCGCCCATCTCGACCGCCTTTTGCACGAGGTAGTCGAGCCGCCCCTGCTTCAGCGGCGCGAAACAGTAGACGAGATCGGGCAACGGCGGCTGCGGCCGCTGCAATGCCAGCAACTTCAGGCGCAACGCCTTCTTCGATTTTGCCGCGATCGCCGCCGACCATTCGCCGTCGCGGCCGTTGAAGACCAGAATTTCGGCGCCTTCGCCGAGCCGCAGCACGTGCGAGAGATAATGGCTCTGCTGCGGGCCGATGTCGAACTCGATGTCCGGTCCAAGCCCGTCCGGCACGAACAGCCGCTGCATCTTGTAATTGGCGCGCATCGCCGAGGAATGCGGCAACGTCACCCTCGGCGTCAAGCCTCGGCGGAAGGATGCCAGACAGGCTCGTAGCCTTTCTGCAGCACCGAAACAGTTGTCGCTGGCGTGAGCAGGCGGATTGGACTGTCGGTAAAACCGCCGAACCCCACCGGTTCGCCATAACCGCCGAAACTCCAGGGCAGCGCGGCGCCGTCAAACAGGACGTACGCCCTGTTTCCTGACGAGATCATCGTGCCGTCCGGCAAGTCCGCAAGCGCTTCCGGTTCCAGTCTCGGCGCCCGCCCGCCCGATGCCACGCGCTCCTTGTGCAGGCGCTTGTCGAGTTGCGGCGCGCGTGGCTCGGCAATGCCGAAGGCGTCGCCGAAACGCCGGACAAAATCCCTGGCCCGCTCGCGCCGGCAGAAGAAGCAGGGCCGGTGCCCGGCGGCAAGTGCCGTCACCTCGTCGAGGAAAAACAGTTCGGTCCAGCCGGCCTTGCCGCCAGCCCGGTTGCGCCCCATCGGCTCGCGCCGCACGTTATGGAATTCGCAGACGCAGATGATCCAGGCTTGCAGCGCCCAGCGCTTCTTCAACAGCGTTCTCGTCTCGGGGTCGTGAATGATGCCGCGATTGCCCATGAACAGGCCGCGCTCCGGCACGGCATGGATGGCGCCGAACGGGTCGACCCGGTTTTGCAGTGGCATAGGCGTTCCCTGTTGGCTGCAATGCTGGCGCCATGATATCGCTCGTTGCATCAATTTCATGTCAGCAGGTTTCGATGCGGGTCTTGGTTGTCCAGAACTTCGACAATGAGGGCCTTGGCCAGATCGGCGCGGCCCTTGTCGAGGCGGGCGTCGATATCGACCTGCGCCGTCCCTACTGCGGCGACGCGCTGCCGCAAGATAGCGGCGGGCATGACGCCATGGTAGTGCTCGGCGGCGCCCAGAATGCGCTGGACGACGAGCTCTGTCCTTATTTTCCGGGCCTGCTCGACCTGACGCGCGACTTTGCCGAGAGGGATCGCGCGGTGCTTGGTATCTGCCTCGGCAGCCAGTTGGTCACGCGCGCCTTTGGCGGCGAGAACCAGATCGGCGGCGCGTCGGAGTTCGGCTGGCACGAGGTCGCGCTCACCGCGGCGGCGCAGGCCGATCCGGTGCTCGCCGCTTTGCCCGCAAAATTCCCGATCTTCGAATGGCACGACGACACCTTTGTCTTGCCTAAGACTGCCGTGCGGCTGGCCGGCAATGCCGTCGCCGAGAACCAGGCGTTCCGTATCGGCCGCGCCGTCTACGGCTTCCAGTTCCATTTCGAGGCCGACAGTCCGATGGTGCGCGACTGGAGCACCTCCTTCGCACCGCTGATCGCCGAGCGGCATCCTGAATGGGCGGGCCGGCTCGACGATGAAATGGCCCGCAACGGACCGCAAGCCGATGCCGCCGGCCTGGCCATCGCCCGCGCCTGGGTGGCGACGATCTGACGGCTCATATAGTCAGCGTATTTGGCGACGTTGCATATTTGGCACGCGGCGGCAAATCCGCCGGGGATAACGCGTTTCATCCTTGGCCTGTGTCTGTCCGCCAGCCTAAAAGGCGCCCGCTCTGCATCTTGCGTGCAACCGCGATGAACCTTTCCTGTGACCCGCGCGACACACCGCCGATACAGAACATGCCTAGAAGCGCGAAACCGTCAGACATTTGCGACGTATTTTGCGTTTCAACGCATTGGTAACCCGCTCGTGCATAGATGCAGAAAGCTCAACAAGAGATGACGTCCGTGAAAGCAGCCTTTTTGTCCTTTGCCATGTTGTCGGCCATCGTCTTGTGCGGCCTCGGCATTTATTCCGCCGACGCAGCCAACAACCATAATGCCGTCGACGGCTACGGCGTCACCGCCGCGCTTCGCTAGACCCTCTGCACATAACCTCACGCCTTACCTACGCCCGCTCACCCGTCACTGTCAGGATATGCTTGTCAGCGCCGTCCACGACAAGCGCGGTGAGGTTTCCCGACTGCCAGGCGAGGGTGTCGACATTGACGCGGTTGCCGGTGATCTCGGGCTTGGCCACCGGCGTATGACCGTGCACCACGATCTTCGGATGAAGACCGGTGTGGTCGTGGAAGACCTCGCGGATCCAGATCAGGTCCTGCCGGCTCTGGCTTTCCAGCGCAACGCCGGGCCGGATGCCGGCATGGCAGAAGAAGAAGTCGCCGAAGGTCACCGAAAAGGCCAGCGAGCGCAGGAACTCGACATGGTTCTGCGGCACGGCCTCGATCAGCGCGGCGTGCCCTTGCCGCAATGCCGCATCGGCGCGGCCAAACCAGGCGCTGCTCCCACCGAGCGACACGCCATAGGACAGCGCCGTCTGGATGCCGCCATAGCGCATGAACAGGCCGTCCGGGTCGGGGACATCGAGAAAATCGAGGAAGCCGAGATCATGATTTCCGGCCAGCATCAGGTGACGCGGATCGCGTCTTTGCGCGTCGATCAGGAAATCGATGACGCCCCTGGAGTCCGGGCCGCGGTCGACATAGTCGCCGAGATGGATCACGCGCCAATCGGCCGACGGCCTTTGACCGAGCTCCGCCTCGATCCGCCGGTGCATGGCGGTCAGCAAATCGAGCCGGCCGTGCACATCGCCGATCGCGTAAAGGCGCATGCCTTGCGGTCCGCGCGCCTCGTAGAAACTGATGCCGGGCTCCGTCAATGCCTGCGTCGCCTCCGTGGTCATGCCGTCACGGGACTTTAGCGCCGAAGCTGATCCTTGCCCATGTCGGTGACCAGACGCTTTCCGCACAGTGCCAGCGTTATGTCCATCTCCTTGCGGATGATTTCCAGCGCCTTGGTAACGCCTTCCTTGCCGAGCGCGCCGAGGCCGTACAGGAAAGGCCGGCCGATATAGGTGCCCTTGGCGCCAAGGCACAGTGCTTTGAGCACGTCCTGGCCGGAACGGATGCCGCCGTCCATATGCACCTCGATCGTGTCGCCGACGGCGTCGGCGATCTCTTCCAGCGCCATGATCGACGACGAGGCGCCGTCGAGCTGGCGGCCGCCATGGTTGGAAACGATGATCGCGTCGGCGCCCGTTCTGGCGGCCATCAGCGCATCTTCCTTGTCGAGTATGCCTTTCAGGATCAGCTTGCCGCCCCAGCGCTCCTTGATCCAGGCGACGTCCTTCCACGACAGATGTGGATCGAACTGCTCCTTCGTCCAGGACGACAGCGAGGCGAGGTCGCCGACGCCCTTGGCATGGCCGACGATGTTGCGGAAGCTCCGGCGCTTGGTGCCGGCCATGCCGACGCACCAGCGCGGCCTTGTCGCCATCTGCCAGAGGTGCTTCGGCGTCATTCGCGGCGGCGCCGAAAGCCCGTTGCGGATATCCTTGTGGCGCTGACCGAGGATCTGCAGGTCGAGCGTCAGCACCAGCGCCGAACATTTCGCCGCTTTTGCGCGATCGATCAAATCGAAGACGAAGTCCTTGTCGCGCAGCACATACAGCTGGAACCAGAACGGCTTCCTGGTCACCGACGCGACATCCTCGATCGAGCAGATGCTCATTGTCGACAGCGTGAACGGCACACCGAATTCTTCCGCAGCCTGCGCCGCCAGCATCTCGCCGTCCGGATGCTGCATGCCGGTCATGCCGGTCGGCGCCAGCGCCACCGGCATCATCACCTTCTCGCCGATCATGGTCGATTCCAGCGAGCGGTTGTCCATGTCGACAAGCACGCGCTGGCGGAACTTGATCTTCTGGAAATCTTCCTCGTTGGCCCGGTAGGTGCTTTCGGTCCAGGCGCCGGAATCGGCGTAGTCGAAGAACATCTTCGGCACGCGGCGGCGCGCTAGGTCCTTGAGGTCGGCGATGGTGAGAATGCTGCTCATGGATCTTTTTTTTCCGCTGGTTCTTCGCTGGTTCGTCGTTGAATTTTCTGGGCGGGGCCTACGGCTGTTTTCTTGCCGCCTCACCGTCACCGGGCTCGGAGCGTTGCCTGAGCCTCAGCCGCGACACGCGCTGCCAGTCGCCGCTGCGCTCGGCCTCGGCCATCGATCGTTCGACGTAGGAGATGTGGTCCATCGCCGCCTGCCGCGCCGCGGCTGCATCGCCGGCCTTGACCGCCGTGTAGATTGCCCGGTGCTGCGAAAGCAGCGTCTCGCGCGCGCCCGGCACGCTGAACACCAGCCGCCGGTTCTGGAACACGCCTTCCGACAGCAGCCGATAGCAGGAGCGCAGCGTGTGCAGCAGGATGATGTTGTGCGCGCATTCGCAGATCGCGTGGTGGAACTCGACGTCGATTTCCGCCTCGTCGTCGAAATTGCCGGTCCGGTGCGCCTCGTCCATACGTGCCATGATGCGGTCGAGCAGCGCCAGATCGTCCGATGTGGCACGCCGCGCCGCATATTCCGCCGCCACCGCCTCGATCTCGCGGCGGTACTCCAGATAGTCGGTCACCGCCTTGCGATGCATCGAGATCAGGTCGGTCACCGGCTTGGTGAACAGCTGGCCGATGACATCGGCGACATGGGTGCCGCCGCCTGGCCGTGTCGTCAACAGCCCGCGCCCTTCCAAGGCTTTTAAGGCATCGCGCAGGATCGGCCGCGACACCTCGAACTGGCGCGCCAGTTCGCGCTCGCCCGGCAGCCGGTCGCCGGTGCGCAGGACGCCTTCGAGGATCAGGCTCTCGATCTGCTGCACCACCTCGTCGGCGGTGCGCGAATGCTCGATCCGGGAGAAAATGTCGCTCAAACGGAATGCCTGGGGTTGAACCGATGTCGCGCACGATAAAGCCAGCGTCGCCAACTGGTCAAATTATTTATCCAATTCGCCCCGGGCGCCGGGTCGGTTTCACAGCCGCGGCTTCATATCACCTTCAGCTAAACTGGCTGTTTGCGTCCTCTGGAGATTGTCTCTAGAGCAATTCCAGGAAAAGTGTGAAACGGTTTTCCGTCCGGAATTGCGCAGAATAAAAGAGATAGAGCGGTTCGGCGTTTCCATGAAACAATGAGCCGCTCTAGAGGGACATCATTGCCAAAGGGCTCAGAGAAGCCTGGGGGACCAGCCGTGCCAGACGCCGACCCGTCCAGCCTCGAATTCCAGTTGCGCGCCAAAGCCGTGGGCGGCACCGTCATGGGCTTTCCGGCGCATGAAGGTCGGCCGGGCGCGCTCGGCGAGGTCCACGCCCGGCCGCAGCCGCTGGTCGAAAAGCCGCGCGTGCTGGTGCAGCTTTCCTTCATGACCGAAGCTGGATCCGGGATCGATCAGGCCGTGCTTTCCGAATTGTCGCGACGCCTCGGCATTGCCGCGCCCGACCCTCACGCCCGCCATCACGCGATGAAATGGGGCAAGGGCTCGCTGCGTTGGGAACGCCACACGGAATTCTCGACCTATCTCTGGGAAGGCCCGCTCGCCGAAAACGGCAGGGGGCAAGAAGACACACCCTTCGGCAACGGGTTTTCGCCGCCGGGCACGGTGATTTCCGGCATCAGGCTGGAGATCCGCAATTGGACGCCGGCGAACGAAAAACTGATCGCCGGCTTCGACCCGACCAGCCTGTGCTATTCGCTGGTCGAGCGCGGCAACGCGGCCATCGTCACCGATTTCCGTCAGGATGGCGACGGCTTGACCCGCATGCTGGTGCTCGACCGCGGCCTGACCCCGGCGCGCACCGGGGCACTGTCGCAGCGGCTGATCGACATCGAGACCTACCGCACGCTGGCCATGCTTGGGCTGCCGCTGGCCCTGACGCTGTCCGGTCGCGCCCGCCGCATCGAAGACAGGCTGGCCCAGACCACGTTGGAAATGAAGGTCGCCGAGACCCGCGACAGCCAGACGCTACTTGCCGACTTGACCGAACTGGCCGCCGAGCTGGAGGCCGATGCCGCCTCCAGCCTCTACCGCTTCGGCGCCAGCCGCGCCTATGACGGCATCGTGCGCGAACGGCTGGAGGCGCTCGACGAAGAGGCGGTGCCCGGCTACGACACCTGGGGCGGTTTTCTGCAGCGCCGCGTGGCGCCGGCGATGCGTACCTGCCGTTCGGTCGAGGAGCGTCAGGCCAACCTGTCAACGAAGCTCACCCGTGCCACCACACTGCTGCGCACCTGGGTCGACGTCGAGGTCGAGAAGCAGAACCGCGATCTTTTGGCATCGATGAACAATCGCGCCCGCCTGCAATTGCGGCTGCAGCAGACGGTGGAGGGGCTCTCGGTCGCCGCGGTTTCCTACTATGTCGTCGGCCTCATCGGCTACGTCGCCAAGGGCGCCTCGATCTTCGGCCATGCCTTCGCGCCGGAAATGGTCACCGCCGCCTCGGTGCCGCTCGCCATCGTGCTCGTCTGGTGGGGCGTGCGCCGCGTCCGCCGCATGCACTCCGAACCAGGCAAGCAGCCGGGCGAGTAGTGTGGGGCGCAGCGGCAGATTGCCGCTGCGGAAGGCTGTCTCGGCCATAGGCCTCTCATCCCGGCCAAAGCGGCATTTGCAAGCGACCACCGTCGCTGGTAAAAGATTTTTACCAGTCGATCGAAGGAGGCTGTCGATGTCCGGCCTTGCCATGCCGAAACCAGACGACGCCACGATGCGCCGGCGCGACGAGATCGTCGCCGATATGCGCATCATGGTGCCGGGCGAGGGCGTCGTCGACGCCGCCAATGCCATGCGCGCCTTCGAGAGCGACGGGCTCACCGCCTACCGGCAATTGCCGCTCGTCGTTGTACTGCCGCAAACCGTGCCCCAGGTCTCGCGGGTGCTGAAATATTGCAGCGACCGCAACATCCGCGTCGTGCCGCGCGGCTCCGGCACCTCGCTCTCCGGCGGTGCGCTGCCGCTCGAAGACGCGGTGCTGCTGGTGATGAGCCGCTTCAACCGCATCCTCGAGATCGATTTTCAGAACCGCGTCGTCGTCGCCCAGCCCGGCGTCACCAATCTCGGCATCACCACCGCCGTCGAGCAGGAGGGCTTCTATTACGCCCCCGATCCATCCTCCCAGATCGCCTGCTCGATCGGCGGCAATGTCGCGGAAAATTCCGGCGGCGTGCACTGCCTGAAATACGGTCTCACCGCCAACAATGTGCTCGGCATCGAGATGGTGCTGATGAATGGCGAGGTGGTGCGCCTCGGCGGCAGCCATCTCGACGCGGAAGGCTACGACCTGCTCGGCGTCATGACCGGCTCCGAAGGACTGCTCGGCGTCGTAACCGAGGTCACCGTACGCATCCTGAAGAAGCCGGAGACGGCGCGTGCCCTGCTGATCGGTTTCCCGACCAGCGAGCAGGCCGGCCAATGCGTTGCCGACATCATCGGCGCCGGCATCATTCCGGGCGGCATGGAGATGATGGACCGTCCGGCCATCCACGCCGCCGAGGATTTCGTCCAGGCCGGCTATCCCTTGGATGTCGAGGCGCTGCTGATCGTCGAGCTGGACGGGCCGGGTGTCGAGGTCGATCACCTGATCGGCCTGGTCGAAGCCATCGCCTATAGGAACGGCTCGACCATATGCCGCATTTCGCAATCGGAGCAGGAGCGGCTGAGCTTCTGGGCCGGCCGCAAGGCGGCTTTCCCGGCGGTCGGCCGCATCTCGCCCGACTACTACTGCATGGACGGCACCATCCCGCGCAAGGAACTGCCGCGCGTGCTCGCCGGCATGCGCGAGCTGTCGGAGAAATACGGGCTCGGCGTCGCCAATGTCTTCCACGCCGGCGACGGCAATCTGCACCCGCTCATCCTCTATGACGCCAACGTGCCGGGCGAACTCGACAAGGCGGAGAGTTTCGGCGCCGACATATTGCGGCTCTGCGTCAAGGTCGGTGGCGTGCTGACCGGCGAGCACGGGGTCGGCGTCGAGAAGCGCGACCTGATGCCGGAAATGTTCAACCAGATCGACCTCGACCAGCAGATGCGCGTCAAATGCGCCTTCGACCCCAACCATCTTTTGAATCCCGGCAAGGTCTTCCCGCAATTGAGGCGATGCGCCGAGCTCGGGCGGATGCACGTGCATCGCGGGCAAGTGGCGTTTCCGGACATTCCGAGGTTTTGAGTGGGTATGTTGGCGCTTGAACACCCCCCTCTGTCCTGCCGGACATCTCCCCCTCAAGGGGGGAGATTGGCAGCTTGCACGCCTCAGCCTTCTTTCAATATTGACGATTGGCGAAGCCAGACGCGACGTCCGATCTCCCCCCTTGAGGGGGAGATGTCCGGCAGGACAGAGGGGGGCGCGAAGGAACGCGACGTCTTTGCATTTGCCATTGGCGCATCCGCCTCATGACCACCTTCGTCCCCACCACCGCAGCCGAAGTCCTCTCCACCGTCGCCTGGGCCGCGGCGGAAGACGCACCGCTGGAAATCCTCGGCCACGGCTCCAAGCGCGGTATCGGCCGGCCGCAGCAGGGCGAGCATACGTTCGACCTTTCCAAACTCTCCGGCGTCATGCTTTACGAGCCGGCCGAACTGGTGCTGTCGGCAAAAGCCGGCACGCCGCTGGCCGAAATCGAAAGCCTGCTTGCCGAAAACGGCCAGCAACTTGCCTTCGAACCGATGGATTACGGCCCGCTGCTCGGCGGTGAGCCAGCGCGAGGCACGATCGGCGGCGCACTCGCCGCGAACCTTTCCGGCCCGCGCCGGCTGAAGGTGGGTGCTGCGCGCGACCATATCCTCGGCATAGCGGCCGTTTCCGGGCGCGGCGAGGCCTTCAAGTCCGGCGGCCGCGTCGTCAAGAACGTCACCGGCTACGATCTGTCCAAGCTGATGGCCAACAGCTGGGGCACGCTGGCGGTGCTCACCGACGTCACCTTCAAGGTGCTGCCTGCTGCCGAGACCGAAGTCACGCTTGCCATCCGCGGCCTGCTCGACGATCACGCCGCCGCCGCCATGGCGCTGGCGCTGGGTTCCAGCGCCGAAGTGTCGAGTGCTGCCCATCTTCCCGAACGGGTCGCAGCTAGGGTCGCTGGCGGCAGTCTCGGCAGCGATGCCGCGACGCTGCTGCGCATCGAGGGCTTCGGCCCGTCGGTCGCTTACCGCATTGCCGCGCTGAAAGACCTGCTGAAAAACGCTGGGCCGCTGCAGGAGATTTCCGGTTCGGTCTCGTACTCGGTCTGGCGCGATGTCCGCGACTGCGCGCCGTTCGCCGATGGCAGTGAAAGGCCGGTGTGGCGCGTCTCGATGGCGCCGTCGCGGGGCCACCAGATGGTGCTGGCGCTGCGCATGCAGGCCCCGGTCGATGCCTTCTACGATTGGCAGGGCGGGCTGATCTGGCTGCGCATGCAGCAGGACGATCCCGAGGCTGGCCTGTTGCGCGGCCTGATCAGAAGACATGGCGGCGGCCATGCGACGCTGGTGCGCGCAATCCAAGCACATCGCGCCGCCGTGCCGGTGTTCGAGCCGCAGGCGCCACCGCTGGCAGCACTGTCGGCGCGGCTGAAGGCCGAATTCGACCCGAAGAATATCCTCAATCCCGGCCGTATGGCGCCGGGCGCAAGCTCTGCTACTCTCGCGCCGGCAACCGAGGGAGGAGCACAATGAGCGATCCAGGCCAAAACGGTACGTCACGCCAGACCGACCGCTGGCTGGAGCCCGGCCCGACCAACGCGCTGGTCATCTACATCCTCTATCTCGCCGGCCTGGCCATCGGCGTCAGCGGTATTGTCGGCGTCGTCCTGGCCTATATCAATCGCGGCAAGGCCGGCGGCTTCGTCGAGAGCCATTACACATTCCTGATCCGCACCTTCTGGATCGGCCTGCTCTATGCACTGATCTCGGCGCTGCTGATGATCGTGGTCATCGGTGTCGTGCTGATGGTTGCCGTCGCGGTCTGGTTCATCGCCCGCTGCATTCTCGGCCTGCAGGCGCTGCAGCGCGGCGAGCCGGTCAAGAACCCGGAAAGCTGGTTTCTGGGATTATGAGCATGATCCCCAAAAGTGGGTACCGGTTTTGGGAAAAGATCATGCTCAAACGGTAGGGATTCGTTTACGTGCAGACCAATTTCTCAGCTGCCCAGCTCGCCGATCCGCATGTCGCGGAATCGGAGAAGATCCTGCGCAAATGTGTGCATTGCGGCTTCTGCACCGCCACCTGCCCGACCTATGTGACGCTCGGCAACGAACTGGATTCGCCGCGCGGCCGGATTTATCTGATCAAGGACATGCTGGAAAACGGCCGGC
This sequence comes from Mesorhizobium sp. M0019, assembly GCF_040323975.1. NCBI lineage: Bacteria > Pseudomonadati > Pseudomonadota > Alphaproteobacteria > Hyphomicrobiales > Phyllobacteriaceae > Mesorhizobium > Mesorhizobium sp. M0019. Next base: position 93,095 of record NZ_JAMYVK010000019.1, read on the forward strand.
CGGCCGACAAGCAGATCGTCACCCATATCGACCGCTGCCTGTCCTGCCTCGCCTGCATGACCACCTGCCCGTCGGGCGTCAACTACATGCATCTGGTCGACCACGCCCGCGTCCATATCGAGGAGACCTACAAGCGTCCGCTGGCCGATCGCCTGACACGCGCCATGCTGGCCTTCGTGCTGCCCTATCCCTCGCGTTTCCGCGCGGCGCTCAAGCTGGCGAAGCTCGGCCAGCCATTCGCCGGCCTGTTTGAGAAAATCCAGGCATTGAAGCCTTTGGGCGCGATGTTGAAGCTGGCCCCGGCGTCGGTCCCGGCAGTCTCGCCGATGGCCTCGCCGGGCGTCCATGCCGGGCAGGGCGCGAAGAAAAATGGCCGCGTCGCCATCCTCACCGGCTGCGCGCAATCCGTGCTCGATCCCGGCATCAACGACACGACGATTTCGCTGCTGACCCGGCTTGGCGTTGAGGTCGTGGTGCCCGAGGGCGAGGGCTGCTGCGGCGCGCTGGTGCATCATATGGGGCGCGAGGACGCTGCCTTGGCGTCGGCCCGACGGAACGTCGACGCCTGGACGCGCGCCGTCGAGCAGGGCGGACTCGACGCCATCGTCATCACCGCATCCGGGTGCGGCACCACCATCAAGGATTACGGCTTCATGCTGCGCCTCGATCCGGCCTATGCCGACAAGGCCGCGCGCGTCTCGGCGCTGGCCAGGGACATCACCGAATATCTGGCAAGCCTCGACCTGCCCGAGCCGGTCCGCAAGCCGGGCACCATCGTCGCCTATCACTCAGCCTGCTCGATGCAGCACGGCCAGAAGATCACCCGCCAGCCGAAGGAGCTTCTGGTCCGTGCCGGCTTCGTCGTGCGCGAGCCGCGCGAAGGGCATCTGTGCTGCGGTTCGGCCGGCACCTACAACATCCTGCAGCCCGGGATTTCGGCAACGCTGCGCGACCGCAAGGTCAGGAATATCGAGGCGACCGGTGCCGAAATCGTCGCCACCGGCAATATCGGCTGCATCACCCAGATCGCTTCTGCCGCCAAGCTGCCGGTGGTGCATACGATAAAGCTGCTCGCCTGGGCCTATGGCGGGCCGAAGCCGGAAGGCGTTCCGGAAGAAAAGCTGGTTGCGGCTGAGTAACAGGATGGTCGTGGGCGTCAGGCCCCTCATCCGGCCGCTTCGCGTCCACCTTCTCCCCGCTGGGGAGAAGAGGGTGGCACCAACGCTGGCGATCTCCTCTCCCCTCGGGGAGAGGTCAGCCGAGCGAAGCGGAGGCTGGGTGAGGGGGCTTGGCGCCTGCGGGTCTTTATTCCGCCGCGAGCCTGTCAACTACGCCATAAGTCGCCTGATAGCGGGCACGCTGCCGGCTGAGGGCCACCATCGTGTTGCGCAGCAGGATCGCCACAGTGATCGGGCCGACGCCGCCCGGCACCGGCGTGATCCAGGACGCGACATGCTTGACGCTCTCGGCATCGACGTCGCCGACGATGCGGCTCTCGCCGTCCGGCCCGATTTCCGAATTGATGCCGATATCGATGACCGCTGCACCAGGCTTGACCATGTCGGCCTTGATCAGCCGCGGCTTGCCGACGGCGACGAACAGGGCGTCGGCGCGGCGTGCGTGTGCCGCCACCGAACGCGTCATGTGGTGACAGACGGTCACCGTCGCGCCTTCGCTCATCAAAAGGAACGCGATCGGCTTGCCGACGATCTCGGAATGGCCGACGACCACCACCTCGAGCCCCTTGAGGTCGAGGCCGGTTTCCCTGAGCAGTTCGACCGAAGCGGCGGCGGTGCAGGGCGCCAGGTCGAGCTGGTTGTAGACGATGTTGCCGATCGAGGCCGGATGCATGCCCTCGACATCCTTGAGCGGATGCACCGCCGCCTGCAGCGTCTTGATCGGAATGTGCACCGGCACCGGCCGCTGGATGATGATGCCGGTGACGCGCGGGTCGGCGTTAAGCCCGTGGATTGCCGCTTCCAGTTCGCCGGCGGTGATGTCGGCGCGAAAGCGCCTTTCCTCGAAGCCGATGCCGGCCAACCCGGCCTTGGCGCGCTGGTTGCGGACATAGACGTCGACCGCGGCGGTATCGCCGACGGTGACCGACACCAGCTTGGGCGGAAAGCCTTCGGCGGTGGCGATCGCCGCGTCCTCGCGCACGCCGGCGATGATGCGTTGGGCAACCGGGCCGCCTCTGAGATAGCGGCTGTCATCGGAAAGGGACATTGGGATGGGGCCTTTATCTGGATTTTAGCCGCCACATAGCAAAGCAACCGCGAAAAGGCAGCGCGAAAAGCGAACCGCCATGCCGGTCGCGCGACGTGCCGGCAAAATCTTCCCGTCAATTCCTGCTGGCGGAAACAAAAAGGGCAGCACGGCTTGCCGCGCTGCCCTTTCGTGACTGGCCGCATCCCCACACGGCCCGTCCCCCGTTATTCAATGCTCCCGAGGCTTCTGAGCAGAATCATCGGTGAGGTCAACCGCAGATTACATCACTACAACCGTCGTGCCAACATTGACCCGCTCGTAAAGGTCGACCACGTCCTCGTTGCGCATGCGGATGCAGCCCGACGAGACCGCGCCGCCGATCGTCCAGGGCTGATTGGTGCCGTGGATACGGTACTCGGTCGAGCCGAGATAGAGCGCGCGTGCGCCGAGCGGGTTTTCCATGCCGCCGGCGAGATAGGTCGGCAGATAACGGCCCTTGGCGGCTTCGCGGGCGATCATCACCGCCGGCGGCCGCCAATCCGGCCAGACGCGCTTGTTGGTGATCTTGTGGGTGCCGGACCATTCGAAGCCCGGCTTGCCGGTGCCGACGCCATAACGCCGCGCCTTACCGTTCTTCCCGACCAGATAGAGGAAATTCTCTCGCGTATCGATGACGATCGTGCCCGGCTTCTGCGGGCCGTCATAGGCGACTTCCTGCGGCAGATAGATCGGGTCGATCTGCGGCCGCATCACCATGCGCCTGGCCGGCGCCTGCACCGCCGCGGTGCGCAGCTGATCGGGTTCGGCCAGCCGCCGGTAGCGCCGTTGCGGCTGCGCCTCTTGCCGGCTCTGCCGCACGATGCCCGGGGCATGGCCGAGCTGCAGCACCCAGGGCGCCGAAAGATCTGGGCTGACCACCACCGGCGGCCTCTCGGCATAGCGGTCGTTGGCATTGGCGGCGCCGGCCGCAAGCACCGCCGCGGCGCCGAACAGTGGGAACAAGAATATCTTCATCGCAACGCACCTTGATCGTCGAACATGCCGGGGTGCAAAGCCTCCCCGATTTCGCCGACATTGGGCGCGAAGCGGCAACCGAAACATGAATCGGAATGCGTAAAATGCCGATCTGTCAGTAAAGCTTTTGGTGTGGTTACCGCCCGGTTCAGGAATCTGGTAAAGCCGCGGTAAAGCCCGCGTCAAAACGCGTTAACGCCAAGACACGAACGGAATTCCGCCATGGATGAAAAGACAGGTCTGCTTGCCGGTCCCGACGGCATCGCCCGCTGCTTCTGGCACGGCAACCTGCCGGATTATCTGCACTACCACGACCACGAATGGGGCCGGCCGGTCGCCGACGACCGCCGCCTGTTCGAGAAGATCTGCCTCGAAGGTTTTCAGTCGGGCCTGTCCTGGCTGACCATATTGCGCAAGCGCGACAATTTCCGCGAGGCGTTTGCCGGCTTCGATGTCGACAAGATCGCCGCCTTCACCGACGCCGATGTCGAGCGCCTACTCGGCAATGCCGGCATCATCCGTCACCGCGGCAAGATCGTTTCGACCATCAACAACGCCAAGCGCGCCCGCGAGCTCATCGACGAGGCCGGCTCGCTGGCCGCCTGGTTCTGGAAGTTCGAACCCGGCCCAGGCGAGCGGCCCGAGATCGTCGATCTCGCCCATCTGCGCGCCAATCCGACGACGGCCGTCTCGGTCCGCATTTCGAAAGAGCTGAAGAAGCGCGGCTGGAGCTTTGTCGGCCCGACCACCGTCTACGCCTTCATGCCGGCGATGGGGCTGGTCAACGACCATCTCGAGGGCTGCGTCTGCCGCGAGCCGGTCGAGGCGGAACGGAAAGCGTTCAAGCGGCCGAAATAGCGGCTCAGGCGCCGCCGGCGCCGGCGAGGAAAAACCCGGCAAGGATGGCCGCCAGCGCGGCGACCACCGGATAGATCACCAGCAGTCCGGTCATCAGCACGTCGCGCATGGTCGGTCCGCTGCGCTGTTGCGCCGCGATCTCGAACGGTCCGGCGATTTGCTTCGTATTCGGCGCATAACCATCGGCCGGCCGCAGCCGGACCGAGGCGTCGCGTGCGCCGCTATCGATGATGTCGAACTTCTGTAGCGTGGCCATGGCCCCGAACCCCTTGTTTCGGCGCGCTTATCGGCCCGGATTGTGTCGGCACGATGCCGCGCGCAAGGCGCAACTGTTTCAGCTTCTTTTTCGCCTTTCCTTCTCCCCTTGTGGGAGAAGGTGGATCGGCGCGCAGCGCCGAGCCGGATGAGGGGTGTTGGACGGAGTGCCGTCATAGCCAAGCTGGAACACCCCTCATCCGACCGAGCTTCGCTCGGCCACCTTCTCCCACAAGGGGAGCAGGGAGAAGCGCAAACCCTTGCCTTCTCCGGGCTGCATCGGTAGGACACGCCGACCCGAAATAAGTCACCGTTTACCTAGCAAAGTACCCATCCCATGGCCGACAAATCCGAAAAGATGAAAGCGCGGCTGCCGCGCGGCTTTGTCGACCGCGGCGCCGACGATCTGCGCGCCGTCGAGAAGATGATGGCGACGATCCGCTCGGTCTTTGAGCTTTACGGTTTCGAGCCGGTCGACCAGCCGCTGATCGAATACACCGATGCGCTCGGCAAATTCCTGCCCGACCAGGACCGGCCGAACGAGGGCGTGTTCTCGTTCCAGGACGATGACGACCAGTGGCTGTCGCTGCGCTACGACCTGACCGCGCCGATGGCGCGCTTTGTCGCCGAGAATTTCGAGCGCCTGCCGAAACCCTATCGCAGCTATCGCTCCGGCTGGGTGTTCCGCAACGAGAAGCCCGGCCCCGGCCGCTTCCGCCAGTTCATGCAGTTCGACGCCGACACGGTCGGCACGCCGGGCGTTGCCGCCGATGCCGAGATGGCGATGATGATGGCCGATGTGATGGAGGCGCTCGGCATCAAGCGCGGCGATTACGTCGTCCGCGTCAACAACCGCAAAGTGCTCGATGGCGTGCTCGAGGCGATCGGCCTTGGCGGCGACGAGAACGCTGGCCGTCGGCTGCAGGTGCTGCGGGCGATCGACAAGCTGGACAAGCTGGGCGTCGAGGGCGTGCGTCTGCTTTTGGGCGCCGGGCGCAAGGACGAGAGCGGTGATTTTACCAAGGGCGCCGGGCTGGGTAAGGCGCAAATCGATGTTGTGATCAGCTATTTCACGGTCATGGCGCAGCATGATCCCGAACAAATTGTCCAGACACTGGGATCTATCACCCCAGGGCTCAGCAATCTTGTCGAGGAAAGGAAACTCGAACATCTCGGCATAACGAATGCCTCGTTTGTTGAGGGCCTTGCAGAGCTGGAGCAGATAAGAACCATGGTCGCACAAAGCGGCTACGGTGAGGATCGCATTCGCATCGATCCCTCCGTCGTCCGTGGCCTCGAATATTACACCGGCCCGGTCTACGAGGCCGAGCTGCTGGCCGAGATCCCCAACGAGGACGGCCAGATCGTGCGCTTCGGCTCGGTTGGCGGCGGCGGACGTTATGACGGCCTCGTCTCGCGCTTTCGTGGCGAGCCGGTGCCGGCGACCGGTTTTTCCATCGGCGTCTCGCGGCTGATGACGGCGCTGAAGAACCTCGGCAAGCTCGATATTTCGGATGTGATCGCGCCGGTCGTCGTGCTGACCATGGACAAGGATACGGAAAGCCTCGGCCGCTACCAGAAGATGGTGGCCGAGCTGCGCGCCGCCGGCATCCGCTCGGAAATGTATCTCGGCGGCGCCGGCATGAAGGCGCAGCTGAAATATGCCGACCGCCGCGGCAGCCCGGTCGCCGTCATTCAGGGCGGCGACGAGCGCGCCAAGGGCGAGGTGCAGATCAAGGACCTGATCGAAGGCGCGAAAATGTCGGCCGAGATCGCCGACAACGCCGAATGGCGCGCCGCACGACCGGCGCAGGTGACCGTGGCGGAGAGTGAGCTGGTTGCCGAAGTGAAGAAGATACTGGCGGCGCAGGCCGAGGAGCGGGCGCGTGGCAAGTAGGGCGCCGCTTCCTTCTCCCCTTGTGGGAGAAGGTGGCCGAGCGAAGCTCGGTCGGATGAGGGGTGTTCCAGGGAACGCCGACGCCTCATTTCTTCCGGCACCCCTCATCCGTCTTGGCGCGTCGCGCCAATCCACCTTCTCCCACAGGGGGAGAAGGGGAGGTGGGGTTTTATGACCTCCCGCCCCGCCATCGCATCCGACATCGCCAGCCTCTTCGCCGCGCGCAACACCCATGCGGTCGAAGTCGCCGTGTTGCAGCCGGCCGATCCGTTCCTCGACATGGCCGGCGAGGATTTGCGGCGCCGCATCTTTCTCACCGAGAGCGAGACCGGGCAGACGCTTTGCCTACGGCCGGAATTCACCATTCCGGTCTGCCTCGACCACATCGCCAGCCAGGCCGGCACGCCGCGCCGCTATTCCTATCTCGGCGAGGTGTTTCGCCAGCGCCGGGAGGGCGGCAACGAATTTTTCCAGGCCGGCATCGAGGATCTCGGCGACCGCGACACGGCCGCCGCCGATGCGCGTTCGCTGGCCGATGCGCATGCGCTGCTTTCGCTGGTGCTGCCCGGCCGGGAGCTGGCGGTCACGCTCGGCGACCAGACCATTTTCGAGGCGGTGCTGGCCGCCCTTGGCCTGCCGCGCGGCTGGCGCATGCGGCTGGCGCGGGCCTTCGGCTCGGCGCCGATGCTGGAGGCGGCGCTTGCCGACCTCGCCAATCCGCCGCGCAACAGCCAGCTCGCCGGCGCGGCCGCCGCCCTTGTCCTCGACGGCGATCTTGACGGTCTTTCGGCGCATGTCGCCGGCGGCATGGAACAGGCCGGCCTGTCGGCAACGGCCGGGCGTTCGCCGTCCGAAATCGCGCGGCGGCTGATCGAGAAGGCCGAATTGCGCAGCGTGCGGCTGTCGAACGAGGCGTTTGCGGCGCTGAAGAGCTTTTTGGCCATCGACGTGCCGCTCGACAGCGCCGCCGGGGCGCTCGAAAGTTTTGCGATCGATGCCGGGCTTTCGCTGGGCGCAGCGCTGGAGAATTTCGCAGCCCGCGCCGCGGCCATAGAAAGCCTCGGCTTGCCGATGTCTGAAATCCGCTACGACGCCGCCTTCGGCCGGCCGCTCGATTACTACACCGGCATCGTCTTCGAGATCGCGGCGCAGGATGGCGAGCGGCCGCTCGCCGGTGGTGGCCGCTACGACCGGCTGCTGACGCTGCTCGGCGCCAAAACGCCGATCCCCGGCGTCGGTTTTTCCGTCTGGCTCGACCGCATCGAGGCGCTGCGGGAGACGGCGCCATGATCACGCTGGCGATCCCGTCGAAAGGCCGGCTCAAGGAGCAGGCGCTGGGGGTGCTGGCCAAGGCCGGGCTTGCCGTCAGCCTGCCCGGCGACGAGCGCAAATATCGCGCCCGCATCGACGGCCTTGACGGCGTCGAGATAGCGTTCCTGTCTGCCTCGGAGATATCAGGCGAAATCGGCCAGGGGTCGGTCGATCTCGGCATCACCGGCGAGGACCTTTTGCGCGAAAACCTCGCCGATTGCGAGGCGCGCACCGAAATCATCGCCCGCCTCGGTTTCGGCAATGCCGATGTCGTCGTCGCCGTGCCCGACATCTGGCTCGATGTCGACACCATGGCCGACCTCGACGACGTCGCCGCCGATTTCCGCCAGCGCCATGGCCGTCGGCTTAGGATCGCCACCAAATACTGGCGCCTGACCCAGCAGTTCTTTTCGCAAAAGCACGGCATCCAGGTCTATCGCATCGTCGAAAGCCTGGGCGCCACCGAGGGTGCGCCGGCGGCCGGATTGGCCGATATCGTCGTCGACATCACCACCTCAGGTTCGACGCTGCGCGCCAACCATCTCAAGGTGCTGGCCGACGGCCTCATCCTGCGCTCGCAGGCCTGTCTCGTCGCGTCGAGGAAGCAGCGCGAGGCGGCCGACGAGGCGACTTTGCGCGATATTGCGGCCAGGATGGCATCGGTGAATTCAGGCTGACGTCGCCAATCTCCCCCCTTGAGGGGGGAGATGTCGCCGAAGGCGACAGAGGGGGTCGGTACGTCTTGACGCGACTCTCCTAACGGACAGAACAGGCAGGTGCTCCACGCGAGACGACCCCTCTGGCCTGCCGGCCATCTCCCCCTCAAGGAGGGAGATTGGCAGCTTGGCCGCTGGCACCGACCTGAAGCGATTTTCTTGACGTACAGCAATTTTGTTCTTGCTTTGTGCCGGCAGCTATGCTACTAATCTCCGTATGGTGCCAATTGGCCCCGAAGACCCGCCCACCGAGGCGGGTTTTTTATTTTCGGCGCCATCCCTCACGTTCGAACCCCAACCGTACCATCGACGGGATTTCCACTACCCCGCCGGGCTGATAGGCTTGTTCTGTCTGCGGAGGACACGGCGATGCCGATCAATCTCGACGAGTTGAAGAATGCCAGCAATTTGCGCTCCAAGCGCGATGGCGGTTCGTTCATTGCGCCGGTCGACGGCACGGCGCATGTCTCGGGCGAGCGCAGCGTGCCGCTGCTCAACCTGACCATCCCGGCGCTGTTTGCCGATACGGTCGGCAAATACGGCACGCTCGATGCCGCCGTCTTCGTCGAGCAGGACAAGCGCTTTACCTGGGAGGAACTGTCGGAGACGGTCGATGCGCTGGCCGCCGGCTTCCTGGCGCTCGGCCTCGAGAAAGGCGATCGCGTCGGCATCTGGTCGCCGAACCGCTGGGAATGGCTGGTGACGCAATTCGCCACCGCCCGCATCGGCCTGATCCTGGTCAACATCAACCCGGCCTACCGGTTGGTCGAGCTGGAATATGCCTTGAACAAGGTCGGTTGCAAGGCGCTGGTCACCGCCGCCAAGTTCAAGAGCTCCGACTATCTCGGCATGATCGAGACGCTGGCGCCGGAGATCGCCAAGGCCACCCCTGGCAAGCTCGACGCCAACAAGCTGCCGGCGCTGAAGACCGTCATCCGCATGGACGAGGAGAATTCGCCGGGCATGTTCAATTTCGCCGACGTGCTGGCGATGGCCGGGCGCGACGAGCATGACCGGCTCGACCGCATCTCCGACGGGTTGAAACCCGACGATGCCATCAACATCCAGTTCACCAGCGGCACGACCGGCGCGCCCAAGGGCGCGACGCTGACCCACAACAACATCGTCAACAACGGCAACTTCGTCACCTCGGCGATCCGGCTCACCGTCGACGACCTGCTGTGCATCCCGGTGCCGCTCTATCATTGCTTCGGCATGTCGATGGGCACGATGGGCTGCGTCACCAAGGGCGCGACCATGGTTTTCCCGAGCGAGGGGTTCGATGCGGGCGCCACCCTAAAGGCGGTGGCAACGGAACGCTGCACCGCGCTTTATGGCGTGCCGACCATGTTCGTCGGCCTGCTCGACCATCCGGATTTCGCCTCCTTCGATCTCACCAGCCTGCGCACCGGCATCATGGCCGGCTCGCCATGCCCGATCGAGGTGATGAAGAAGGTGGTGTCGCTGATGCATATGGCTGAGGTGACCATCGCCTACGGAATGACCGAGACCAGCCCGGTCTCGTTCCAGAGCAGCGTCGACGATCCCCTGGAAAAGCGCGTCTCCACCGTCGGCCGCGTCCATCCGCATGTCGAGGTCAAGGCCATCGACGCCGAAGGCGCCACCGTCGCGGTCGGCGCGCCGGGCGAGCTCTGCACGCGCGGCTATTCCGTGATGAAGGGCTATTGGGACGACGAGCAGAAGACCCGCGAGGCCATCGACGCCGACGGCTGGATGCACACCGGCGACCTCGCCACCATCGATGCCGAGGGCTATTGCAACATCGTCGGCCGGGTCAAGGACATGGTCATCCGCGGCGGCGAGAACGTCTATCCGCGCGAGGTCGAGGAGTTCCTCTATCGCCACCCCAAGGTCAAGGAGGTGCAGGTGTTCGGCATTCCCGACCCGAAATACGGCGAGGAGCTGTGCGCCTGGATCGTGCTCAAGCCCGGCCAGATCACCACGGAGCAGGAGATCAAGGCTTTCTGCGCTGGCCAGATCGCCCATTTCAAGATCCCGCGCTACATCCGCTTCCGCACCGAATTGCCGATGACGGTGACCGGCAAGCCGCAGAAATTCCTGATGCGCCAGGCGATGATCGACGAGCTGGGATTGGTGACGCAGAAGACGGCGTGAAAAGGCTTCCGTTTGTATCTACGCGTGACGGAGGCGTTGTTTGGGCAACATATTTGAGGGGTGTTCCATGCGGATTGGATTAGGCGTGCTTTTCCTGGCAACTCAGCTGGCAGCCACCGCGGTGCTGGCGCAGACGGCGGCCGAGCGTGAGGCCTGCCAAGCAGATTACCAGAGATTGTGCAAGGGCGTGTTGCCGGGCGGTGGCCGCGTCGTCAAATGCCTGGCCGGTCACATGAGCGAGCTGACGCCCGAATGCAAGAAGGTCGTCAAGGCCAACACGCCCGGCTAGCACGCGAGCTTCCTGCGGGTGCGATTGTCCTTCCCTTGTGGGGAGGCGCTAGGGGGTGGGGTACGCTGCGATGGCGCCATGACCTGTCATATGCGATTTCTCTGGATGGTCGCGGTGCGCAACAGTGGTTGCAAATCGCCCTTCCACGGGATTTGCGGGAAGGCAAGAAGGTGACAATGAGTGGTCTCGCAAGATCGGCGGTTTCCTACGGCATGCCGCTGGCCGCGCTGGCGATGGCTGTCGCGGTCAGGGCCAGCGGGGTGTCGGTGGACGAAGGGTCGCTGGGCACCAGGATATTCATCGGCGCGCTGTCGAGCGCGATCATGTTCATCACGATTTTCGTGGTGCTCGACCACGCCGAGGCGGTGGCCAGGCGGGTTGGGGAGCCGTACGGCACGTTGGTGCTGACCATCGCCGTGACGGCAATCGAAGTGTCGATCATCGTTTCCATCATGCTGCACGGCGCGAACAACCCGACGCTTGCCCGCGAATCCGTGTTCTCGACGGTGATGATCACCTCCACCGGCGTTGTCGGCATGTGTCTGACGTTTGGCGGCTGGCGCCATCGCAAGCAGGCGATCGTCCGGCAAGGGACCAGCGCCTATCTGGCGGTTCTGGTCGCGCTCAGCGTCATGACGCTTATTCTGCCGACCTACACGCGAACCACCGATCCCGGCACGTTTTCGGCGGCCCAACTTGGCTTCGTCAGCGTCCTTTCAGTGCTGCTCTATGCCGGTTTTCTGTTCGCGCAGACTGTCCGCCACCGCGACGATTTCATCGATGGACAAGCGCATGGCGCCGCAGTGCGAACCGACGCTCACGAAAGCGTCGCCGCCGGCGCTGTTCTCCTGCTGATCGGGCTGATCGGCATCGTCATGCTGGCCGAACAGGTCGCCGCCAGCGTCGAGGATGCGCTCGTCGCCTACCAGGTGCCGCAGGCCGACGCCATTGTCGGCGCAATGATCGCCGCGCTGGTCTTGATGCCGGAGGCCATTTCGGCCGTTCGTGCCGCACTCAACAACGAGCTGCAGCGCGGCCTGAACGTCGCCATGGGCTCGGCCTGTGCCACGATCGGCCTGACAATACCGGCAATCGCCGCCGCCAGCCTGCTGACCGGAAGAGGCCTGACCCTGGGGCTGCCGGCGACCGACACGGTGCTTTTGGTTCTGGCGCTCTTCATCTGCAATGTAAGCTTTAGCACCGAGAGAACGACGTTCTTGACCGGCTTGGTGCATCTGGTGGTGTTTTTTACTTGGGTGTTTTTGATATTTGTGCCGTGAGGGTTGGGGGGAGGTGGCAAACCACTATCGACCGGTTTTCGAACGAGCGGTCATCCGTTTCCGCACTGAGTTGCGAAGTAGGCGAGCCGCAGAAGTTCCGGATGAGGCGATGGTCGAGAATTGAGAGTGGTGACGGCAAAGACGGCTTGACGGGTGGGCGCCAATTTGTCTCCTTTGCGCCGTGGGCGGACGCTTAGCACCAAGGCCTTGAACGTCTCGATCTGCAGCCGATTGCGGAATGGCGGCTTTAACGTTTGAAGAAGGATTGCGGACGTTCAGCCCGACGGGACCAAGGTCTGCTCCCGGGTCTAGCCGTCCCGTCTCAATGGCGTCCCGGACCGCCCGGTGGATCTGCGTTGCCAGTGGCGGGTGGCGGGGCAGCCACAGGGTGGACATTTCGGCCCACATGGAAAATGATCATGTTGCCATGCACAACACTGCAGTGCTCTGATCTCGACGAAAAGCCTGAGCGTAGAAGCGGATCAACCGACCTCCGGGTCCAGCGAGCGAGGACGCAAATGGACACCCCAGAGAATGGGCAATTGCATCGCGACGCGGGCGGGCGACCCTGTCGATCGGCCGGCTGGCTTCCCCGCGCCGCCGTGTCGGCGGCATTCCTGCTCGGCATGGCTTTCAGCAGCACTGCATTTGCGCAGGACCAGCAGCTACCCGTGGTGACAGCGGCCAAGCCGGTGGTCCGTGAAATCGTCGAAGACGACGAGTTCGTCGGGCGCTTCGAAGCCGTCGACCAGGTCGCCATCCGTTCGCGCGTCAGCGGCTATCTGGACAAGGTCAGCTTCCAGGACGGCGCACTGGTCAACAAGGGCGACCTGCTCTTCACCATCGACGAGCGTCCGTACCAGGCGGCTTATGATGCCGCCAAGTCGCAAGTGGACGTCGCCAAGAGTCTGCTCGAATTCTCCAAGATGCAGCTGGATCGCGCCGACGAACTCGCCAAGACCGGCAATATCTCAACCGCGACGGTCGACGACCGCCGGCGGGAATACCTTTCGGCGCAGGCGCAGATGCAGGGCGCGACGGCTGCGCTGACGACGGCCAGCCTGAACATGGAATTCACCGAGATCAAGGCGCCCTTGTCCGGCCGCATCGACCGCCGGCTGGTGTCGGTCGGCAACCTCGTGCAGCCGGATTCCACCTTGCTGACGACCATCGTTACGCGCGATCCGATCGACTTCTATTTTGACGTCGATGAGCGCCTGTATTTCAGCTATGCCCGCGACGCGAAGGAGCGCGGCGGCAGCATGCAGGAAGGCGCCGGCGGGCTCGAGGTGGTGGTGCGCGTCGCCGACCGCGCGGAGGCGGTATTCAAAGGCAAGCTCGATTTTGCCGAGAACCGGATCGACAACGCGACCGGCACCATGCGGGTGCGTGCAAGGTTTCCCAACGCCGATGGCATTCTCCAGCCAGGCATGTTCGGGCGCATCAACGTGCCGGGGTCGCTGCCGCATAGCGGCGTGCTGGTGCCCGACGAGGCGATCGGCGCCGATCAGGATCGCCGCATCGTGTTCCTGGTGGATGAGACCGGGATGGTGTCGGCGAAGCCCGTGCGCACCGGCCCGCTTCTCGACGGCTACCGGGTCATCCGCCAGGGCCTGACCGGCGACGAGACAATCATCGTCAAAGGGCTGATGCACGCCAGGCCCGGCACCAAGGTGAAGGTCGAGATGGTGACGTTGCCGCCCAAGGCCGAGACCGCCGAGTTACAGCAATGAGGTTCGCACATTTCTTCGTCGACCGTCCGATCTTCGCATCGGTCGTTTCGATCGTCCTGCTGATCCTCGGCGGGATTGCTTATACGCAGCTGCCGGTCGCGCAATATCCCGAGATCGCGCCGCCGACCATCGTCGTTCGCGCGCAGTATCCGGGCGCCGACGCCGAGACGGTCGCAGCGACGGTGGCAACGCCGATCGAGCAGGAGATCAACGGCGTCGAGGGCATGCTCTACATGTCGTCCTATTCGTCGGGCGACGGGGCGATGGCGCTGACCATCACCTTCAAGCTGGGCACCGATCTCGACCAGGCTCAGGTGCTGGTGCAGAACCGCGTGTCGGTCGCCGAGCCGCGCCTGCCCGAAGAAGTCCGCCGCCTCGGCATCACCACCACCAAGAGCTCGCCCGACCTGATGATGGTCGTGCACATGCTGTCGCCCGACAATACCTACGACCAGCTCTACGTCTCGAACTACGCCCGCTCGCGGGTGCGCGACATACTGCTCAGACTAGACGGCGTCGGCGACCTCATCATCTTCGGCGAACGCGAATATTCGCTGCGCATCTGGCTCGATCCGGAAAAACTGTCCGCCCTGGGGATGACCTCGGGCGATGTGGTGCAGGCGCTGCGCGACCAGAACGTCCAGGTGTCGGGCGGCTCGATCGGCGCGCCGCCGACCAGCACCGGCACGGCGTTCCAGTACACGGTCACCACGCAAGGCCGCTTCAACGACGCACGCGACTTCCGATACGTGATCGTCAAATCGACCGACGACGGCCGCCTGATCTCGCTGCAGGACGTGGCGCGCATCGAGCTCGGCGCCAAGGATTACGTCACCAACTCCTATCTCAACGGCAAACCGGCGGTGGCGCTCGCCATCTTCCAGCGGCCGGGCACCAATGCGCTCGCCGCAGCCGCGGAGATCCAGGACAAGATGAAGGAGCTTTCCCGCGACTTCCCGAAGGGGTTGAGCTACGACATCGTCTACAATCCGACTGAGTTCGTCGCCGAGTCGATCCAGGAGGTCTACAAGACGATTCTCGAGGCGATGCTGCTGGTCATCATCGTCATCATCGTCTTCCTGCAATCGTGGCGCATGGCGATCGTGCCGATCGTGGCGATCCCCGTGTCGCTGATCGGCACGCTGGCGGTGCTTTACGCCGCCGGCTTCTCGCTCAACATGCTGACGCTGTTCGGCCTAGTTCTGGCGATCGGCATCGTCGTCGACGATGCGATCGTCGTGGTCGAAAACGTCGAGCGCAATATCGCCAGAGGGCTGGCGCCCAATCCGGCGTCGCACCTGACCATGGACGAAGTCGGAACGGCCGTCATCGCGATCTCGCTGGTGCTGATAGCCGTGTTCGTACCGACAGCCTTCATCCCCGGCATTTCTGGGCAGTTCTATCTGCAGTTTGCGATCACCATCGCGGTGTCGACGGCGATCTCGGCATTCAATTCGCTGACGCTTTCGCCGGCGCTGGCCGCACTGCTGTTCAAGCCGCATCACGCCGCGGCGGCGCCGCCGCGCTTTTTCCTGGCGCGGTTCGGACGGGCGCTCGCCGACGGCTTCAATCGCGGCTTCGACAGGGTCGCCCATTGGTATTCGAGCATCATCCGCGTGCTGGTCGGCTCGTGGATAACGATCGCCGCCATGCTGGCCGTTTTCGCGGCCCTCATCTACGCCACGGTCTACATGGTGCAGTCGGTGCCGCGCGGTTTCATTCCGTCGCTTGACCAGGGCTATGCGATCGTCGTCATCCAGTTGCCGGACGGCGCTTCGCTGTCGAGGACCGATGCGGTCATCCAGCAGGCGTCGCAGATCATCCAGAAAACGCCAGGCGTCGACTACGCGGTCGCCTTCGCCGGCTTCTCCGGCGCGACCTTCACCAACGCCAGCAACGCGGGCGTGATCTTCGCCAGGTTCAAGCCGTTTGACGAGCGACTGAAAGCCGGCCAGTCGGCGACCCAGGTCATCGGCAATCTGTTCGGCAGCCTGCAAAGCATCAAGGAAGCCTTCATTATCGCACTGCCGCCGCCGCCGATCCGCGGCGTCGGCAATGCCGGCGGCTTCAAGCTGCAGATCCAGGAGCGCAACAGCGCCGACATGCGGCAGATCCTGGCGCTTGCCAACGAAATCGCCGGCAAGGCCAACAAGACGCCTGGGCTGACGGGCGTGTTCACCACGTTCTCCGCGTCGAGCCCGCAATTCTTCCTGGCGATCGATCGCGACAAGGCGCGCATCCTGAACGTGCCGATCCCCAACATCTTCGAGGCGCTGTCGATCAATTTGGGCACCGCCTACGTCAACGACTTCAACGCTTTCGGGCGCGTCTACCAGGTGCGGGCGCAGGCCGACCAGGCGTTCCGTCTCGATCGCGCCGACATCTTGAAACTGAAGGTGCGCTCGGCGACCGGCGCGCTGGTTCCGCTCGGCACGTTGGTCGAGATCCGCGACGTCACCGGCCCGGCGCTGGTCCAGCGCTACAACATGTACGTCTCGGTGCCGCTGCAGGGCAACGCCGCGCCCGGCGTTTCCACGGGCGACGCGCTGGCATTGATGGAAGGGATCACGGCAAAGACGCTGCCGGCCGGTACCTCCTATGAATGGACCGAGCTCGCCTATCAGGAGCGCAACACCGGCAATGCCGCTGTCTATATCTTCGGACTGTCGGTGCTGTTCGTGTTCCTGGCGCTGGCGGCGCAATATGAAAGCTGGGTGCTGCCGTTCGCCATTGTGCTGGTGGTGCCGCTCGGCGTGCTCGCGGCGTTGCTCGGCGTGTCGTTCCGAGGGCTGGACAACAACATCCTCGTGCAGATCGGCCTCATCGTGCTGATCGGGCTTGCCGCCAAGAACGCGATCCTGATCGTCGAATTCGCGCGGCAGGCGCAGGAACGCGGGCTGTCGGCCGCCGAGGCTGCCGTCGAAGCCTGCCGGCTCAGGCTGCGGCCGATCCTGATGACCGCCTTCTCGTTCATCCTCGGCGTCGTGCCGCTGATGATCGCAACGGGCCCGGGCGCAGAAATGCGGCAGTCGCTCGGCACCGCGGTGTTCTCCGGCATGCTCGGCGTCACCTTCGTCGGCCTGTTCCTGACGCCGGTGTTCTACGTCACGCTCAGGTCGCTGTTTTCACGGCGCAAGCCCCGTGCCGAGGCCGAGCCTTCGGGGCCGGCAGAGGCGCCATCGGAGACGGCCGCCGAGTAGGGTTACGAATTCGCCGCGTCGGGCGCGGCTTATCCACTCCAGAGAATCGGCGCGGCGCGGCAACGGCCACGATCTGCGCGACCTCGGCGTCGAGGTGCGGCGGAGACCCTGCTCGGTCTGATCCAGCCTAACAGCCGCATCCAGCTCAGCGAGACGATGCCGGGCGGCGAGGCCAATGCGATCTTCTATCTGGTCGACCGGGCGGGGCTTGAGGGCGCAACCGCGACCTCCGGAGTCCTCGCTTGCGATGTCTGCTTTCAGGACGCGGAGAAGCTGATCTCTACGGCCGAGAATGCTGAAGGGTTTCGGGTGCCGTCAGGCGTACGAAAGTCTCTGATGCAGGAACCCGCGGGCCGCAGGCGATTGCCTATGGGGATT
>NZ_JAMYVK010000020.1:0-107931 GCF_040323975.1 Mesorhizobium sp. M0019
ACGTCTCGCAAGCCATGATCCTTGTCGCAATGGGCGGCAATCTCATCCGCCGAAACGCTCACCCGTGAATTTCAAAACGGACTCTAAGATTGACGAGATTGCCCTCCAAGTTTCGGTTCGCGCCAAGGGGCGCGGAAGTTACATTTCCAGATATAAGGACATACGAAGTCACTTAACTCCCGACGCCCACGGGCTTGTCGAATTCGACGGGCACAATTTTGAATCGGTAACTGCTGAATTGCAACTTGGCAGAAAGAAGCGAACGGTCGGAATTTACGGACCTGGGCTCGATGCGGGCCTGATCGACGTGTCGGAGGATGTCAAACGCCTTCCCAGCGGGCATCCAGAGTACAATAGTATTGCGGCCCAGGTTGACGAGTTGATGGAAGAGTTCCACGAAGGTATGAAGACGTAAGATGCAAAAGATAAATATCTTCGGGATTGTCGGCTGTCATTTAAGGACGCTGAGTAATTCAGAGGGCAAGATACTTTGGTCAGACATGGCATTATTCTACGGATTGCCGCTGGTAATTGCCGATTTTGTCGCCATAATGCATTGGAACATTTCAGGTGATGCCTTTGACCTGTCAATAACGGTCTTCTCGATTTTTGCGGCGTTGCTTTTGAGTGTTCAAGTTGCGCTATATGGCGTGTCACTGAGAGCTATGAACGCACCAAAGGACGATAAAAAAATCAAGTCTTTCAACGCCATCAAGGCATCTAGGAACGTCGTAATCAAGGAGCTCAACGACAACATCTCGTACCTGATAATGCTGGCCGTTGTGTTGGTCACAGTGTTTCTGGCTGCCACTGCAATGAAACTTGAAGGCCCTTTGCTATCGGCGTTCGCGGTCGGTGCTTATGTCCACTTCTTCCTCACGCTTCTTGTCGTGGTGAAGAGAGCTAGCATCGTCTTCTCGCGAGAATATGAGGCGCCGCCGACGTAACGGGACCCCAGTCGAAATAGTTTCCAAATTAGGTCACCACACTGGGATGCCATTGCTGTTAAGGCTGACGGCGATCGCCTTCGCGGCCTCATCACGCCGCCTTCGAAACGTCGAATAGGCCCAGCCGCGGCGCTCGCACTCGACTTCCGTGTGGCGGCCGCGGATTTCGCAGAAACACTGCACCGGGGCCGAGACGCACGGCCGAGGAGTTTCGTGGGTTGGGAGACGCATCTGGCGGTGCGCCGCACTGACTGCCATCATCGAACCGTGTTTCGATAGACCTTCAGCGTTCCGTACGGCTTCGCCTTTCCGAGCCCACACTCATAGTCCGACCGGCTCATGGTCGGGTCGTTGTTGGCGTATGCCGCCGCGCTGACCCAGTCTCGGCACGCTTGGAGGTTCTTCAAGCCGCCCTGCTCTTGCACCACATAAAGGTTGTTGCGGTCAGGGTAGAAGAAGGCATCCACAGTCTCCCAGGGAGCCGACGTTTCTTTCCACCACCAGCCCGCGACCGTTCGCGGCGGATCGCCGAAGGCGAACCAGGCACCCACCGCGGCAATCACGAAGAGCAAACCCCCGCCGTTGTTATCCATCAGCTCCGCCTTCTCCCGCGTTCCAGCCCTCTAGCAAAGCGTTTCGCATGCTACTCCGTCGCCATCACGATCCAGCTTGCGGCCCCATGGACAGTTGCTGAGATACCATCGAGCCTCGTCGCACGAGCTGATTTGCGAGCACGTCCGCCGCGGCTGGCATGAGTAGCTCTGCGCCACTTGCCGTTTGCTGATGATGCCGAGTGGTTGGCTGATCGCCGGCTGCGTCTTTTCTGCGTGCTCGGCTCGCCAATCCCAAGGCGCCTGGAATGTCCCGGCCCATATACCGACCTTCGCCGCCTCTGCCTTGGCCTGCTGCGCTGCATAGGCACCGTGGCTATAGCGGGGCCAATCTAGCGCTTGGCCGTGCTCCACCATCCAACCGGCAACGCTAGCGGCGTCGGCGCGACGGCAGTCGCCAACAAAACGGCCGTAGCGGTCCCAAGTGACGAAACTGCAATGCACAGGCCTCGATGCGGCCAGGAACGTGTCCAGCGCGTTAGCGGCCCGACGCCCGCAGGGATACTCGACGCCCTTCGCGTCGCCGCAGTACTGTCGGCTCTCTGGCGCATCGATGCCATTGAAACGAATCCGTTGACCGCGGATCTCAATCGTGTCGCCGTCGAGGACCGAGGCGACACCAGCGATCGGCGCCGGTGTCGGCCCGCTCCAGTGGGATAGGTTGAGGTCGGGGGCTCGATCGCCGTGCTGCATAATGAGCTGCGTCGCATAGGCTGCCATTGCGGCCAAGGTCACGAACACGAGCCGCTTCGGAAAGCCGGCCAGTTGGCGCAGGCGCCCCAGCTCACGCATTCGCCACTGGTCGGTTCGACCACTATAGCGAGACTTGCCCAACCCCTGTCTCCTCTTGAGGGGCAGAGTGCTTCTAATTGAGGGCCGAGTCTAGAGCCCGAGGGCGGTCGGGCCCTCTTGGCCGGCGGCGCACCGCCATGATCTCGTGCCTCACCGCACCACCACAGTCACAAGGAACGCGACGGCCTCTCCGCTCGTTGATTGCTTTTCGAATCGAGCGGCCGTCATGCCCTCCACCTCAATACGCAAAACGGAATACGATCCCGACAGAAGAATCCTCTCGGTCTGGTTTGTGGCCAGCGGCAAACAGTACAAGTTTCAAGACGTGCCGCCGGAGACCTTTGCTGCGTTCAAAGCGGCCTTCGCCAAGGGCCGCTACTTTAACGATCACATTCGCAATCATTTCCGTTACCGGCTTGTTGCTACCGACGACCGGTGACGACCTTGGAGGAAAGGATAGCGCATCCACCGTTCGAGGGATGCGTTCTGGCGTAACAAAACCTAGACCTGTGTCGTGAGCAAGGGGTCGACTGCCGGCGCAGGGGGTCTAGAGTTCATACCTCCCATGATGCCTACTCTGGTAGCGAAGCCGCCCCAGGGCGACGGATGGACTCACGAGGTCAAGTTCGACGGCTACCGCTCCCAGATCATCATCGACGCCGGCCGGGCGCGCGTGTTCACCCGCCGCGGGCTCGACTGGACGTCGAAATACCGCGACCTCGCCGCAACAGCTAAAACGCTGGACGTTGAGAACGCCATCATCGACGGCGAAATCATCGTTCTCGACGACAAGGGCCTGTCCGACTTCGCCGAACTGCGAAAAGCGATCACGCGGCGCCAGCACGATCTCTATTTCGTCGCCTTCGATTTGCTGCACCTCAACGGTCACGATTTGCGCGACATGGCAGTCGAGGAGCGCCGCGAGATCCTGGAGGGCGTCATCCCGCTGGACATCCGCATCCAGTTCAGCCAGGCGCTGCCGGGCGAGGCAAACGCCATCTATCACCTCGTCGATCAGGCCGGCCTGGAAGGCATGGTATCGAAGCGTCTCGGCAGCAAATATGTGAGCGGCCCGACCACAAACTGGCTGAAAACCAAATGCTACACGATTGGTGAATTCGAACTGCTCGGCGTTGAGCGGGAGCAAGGCAAGCCCACCTTCGCCCTGATGGCGGAGCCCGGCACACGCAAATATGTCGGCAGTGCTTTCGTCAGCATCAACCGCGAAATGCGCGAGCGGCTGTGGAAGCGGGTCCAGGAACATGCCGGCCCACCGCCAAAGAACATGCCAACGCGGCCGGCAACGCAATGGGTCAAGCCTGGGATCAAAGCTCGCGTCAAACATCTCAGGGGCGAGGAAGACCTTCGCCATGCATCGCTGCAGGATTTCTGGGACGAGTAGTCAGCTTTCTACTGCTCCGCCGGAAGCGGTTGGTGTTCCGGCTCGGCATGATGGAACACCTGCCCCAGGTCGCGCGCGTCAAATGTCTGCCCGCAAACCGGACAGTAGATGAAGTGTTTTGACTCGTCCTCGACAGGTCCAGCATGCGGCTTGCCCTTGTACCCGGTCGCGATGTTGTCGGTCCTGATGCGCTGCATTTGGCGGCATCTGGCGCCCGTCTTGCACTCGTCAAGGCCAGCTGGCGAGCTGGCTTCCTTTCACTCCTATTGGCGATGATGAACGAAATGAGAACAAAAGAGTCAAGAGTGCCTTGACCGGAGAGGAAAATGTTCCTCATTTCTAGACATGCCAGAACAACCCGAAAAGTGGCCGAGAGGCGCGCCATGGACGTTGATGAACGCCCACAATGCTGGGCAGGTGGCCCGCATCAGCTGCGGCCACTGCAATATCAAGCGGTTCTATAAGCCGCTGGAACTGCGGGAAGTGATCGGCAACGTCACCATTGATCAGGTGCGGGCAAAGGTCCGCTGTGAAAAATGCGAACGCAAGGAATCGATGAGAGCGGAATTGTTCCATCCTGTCGGGCAAGAATTGGAGACCATGCGTTTCCGGCGCCTAATCGAGATCAGATGGGAGCGACGCGTGGTCTGGAAAGACGAATGATCGCTATCTAACGATGTGCAGAAACAAGATGCCTCCGCGGATCAGGCAAAGGATTGAAAGCGCGATAAGCAAAACAGAAGCCCAGCGAAACGCGTCTCCAACCAATGTGAAGCGCTTCGATCCAGCCGTGTGTTCTGTGTATGGATACTCGTAGCCGTATTTTTCGGCATAGACTGCCCGCATGTATGCGATCTGCGAGAAATAGGCGAAGCCGGGGGCACAAACGGTCAGCAGCAAACTGGCGAACAACCAAAAAAGGATGCTGTTGAACGTCTCGAGATTGTCCGGGCTTGCCGAAAGCCGGCTGTAGTTGGCGCTATAAAAGCCTAACGCCGCTGCGACACCAGCGGCGGCTACCAAGCCAGGCGCCTTCATCGCGTCCGACGAAAACGTCTGGATCTGTGCCGCGTGCACTCTTGCCCTTTCGTCGTTCTTATCGAAAGCGAGTTTGGCGTCGGTGACTCGCTGGCTAATTCTTCTTTGGTCTCAGTCATGGCCTATCTGCGAAGTTGGACCGCAAGGCGCGCCAGGGGCGCGCGCCTCCCAACGAGAGAGTGTCAAAGCGCTGGTAGCCTTGGAGTCGAGAAAAAAACGGCGGTGCTCTGGGGCCTCGACGCCCTCCCTCATCGCGCCCCAAACCCCAATGATTCCAAGAGTGCAAACAGGTCGCCTGTTCTAGCCAGGCTTCTAGTGACCGACTTCCAAGCAGGAGCCGTTCCGCGTTCTCCCCCGTCCAGAACGTCAAGAACGGTGTAGCATCCAGCAACTTCGAAGCCGGCCTCCTCGAGTTTAAGTTTAGCAGCACACATCTGCGACCCGGAGGTCACTATGTCATCAAACAGGACGATTTTTCTGTCCGGTTTTCCGATGATCGCCAGTCTGCCCATGTGCTCGTCCACGTTCCTGGCGCGCTGCTTCAGATGCGCCTTGCCGACGGCGCCGTTCCAACGGAGGTGGTCTTGGGCAATGAGATGACCGCCGCTTCGAGCGGCAATCTGCTTGGCGATCTGCAAGGTCCGAAAAGAATCTTGAGACCCGACCACTGCAGAGCTATTCGGCACTGGGACAATCACAGCGCCAGCGCCGACGTCGGCCAGGACCTTGTCAGCAATCAATTGACAGAGTGAAGCTTCAAAGGCTTCGCGGCGATCAGGCCACACCTTCCCGAGCCCGAACCATCGAAAATTCGCTTTGGCGGCCAGTTGGTCGCCCTTTACTATCTTCTTGATGTGGATGGCGCCCCACTCATGTTCGTTGCGCTCGGCGTCGCCCCATTCCGTCGTCGTATTGTGCCGAACGAGCGACCAGACATTCACATCGGTCATCGACGCAGCGCATCCAGCAACTCACGCGTTGAGGCGAGCACCTTGGTCCTCGGGTGGTTCAAAAACTTCCCCGGCCAGGTCAGGTTGCGATCGTCTGCGACCGACTTCATGATGAACAACCACCGGCCGTTGCGCTGGCATTCCGCGGCTTGATGAAGCGTGCCGGAGGTGTCCGACGCTTCGACGATCACTGTTGCGTCGCTCAACAGGGCCATTACCCTGTTGCGCTTCGGGAAGTTGGCCTTGAAGACGATCGAGCCTTCTTCGAATGGCGAGAGCAGCAGGTGATCGGAATAGATTTCTTCCTGGAGTCGCGAATTCTCGGCTGGATAGGCCTTCGTCAAGGGAGTGCCGATCACAGCGGCCGTCGAACCTCCAGCAGATATCGCAGCCCTATGCGCCACTGAATCTACGCCCTTCGCCAGGCCGCTCATCACCAGGACGCCAGCATCGGCCAACTCCTGGGCCAGCTTGCGAGCACGTTTTGTGCCCATTTCGCTGATGTCTCTTGTACCGACGATCGAGACTGCCGTCTTCGACAGCAGCTCGATATTGCCAGCGTAATGGATGAAAACGTCTTTGGCGCCATACGTCCGAAGCAGATCGAGCTGCTTGTCGCATCCCGTTGAGCGATTGAATTTCTGCAGCAGGAATTGGAGCGTGACCGTGCGCGATTGCTGCGGCGCCCGGTACCGGCTCGCCTTACTCGCAATCGCGTGAGAATTTTCTGCTCGATCGAGCATTGCAGCCGATCCTTGCCTTTGAACACGATGCGCCTATTGACGCGATTCGTCTATCGCTTCGGAAATACCGTGATCGACCGCGCTCCCGCTCTCTCCATATCCGCCTGACTAGCCCAGATCGTCCAAGCGAAACAGGGAGCCTTGATGTCGTTCCCTGTGGATGAATGTTCGGGTTTCAAGGTCGAATACACCAAGGCGTTTCCGATCTTGAGGATGCGCGCCGCGAACGATCATTGCGGCACCTTCAGGCAGTAAGCGGATGACGCCCGGCTGCTCCGCACCGACATTGCTGCGCGGTACGGACCTGTCGTCCTCCATCGCTTCGAGTACCCATTGTGCGCCGTAAT
This sequence comes from Mesorhizobium sp. M0019, assembly GCF_040323975.1. Taxonomy (NCBI): domain Bacteria; kingdom Pseudomonadati; phylum Pseudomonadota; class Alphaproteobacteria; order Hyphomicrobiales; family Phyllobacteriaceae; genus Mesorhizobium; species Mesorhizobium sp. M0019. The sequence continues at coordinate 6,831 of NZ_JAMYVK010000020.1, forward strand.
TAATGCACGGCTCATTCGGCTCGAATCGGGTGAATTCCGGCCCTTCGAATTCCGGGGCTGATGACGCCAGGATCAAGAAACCGAACGTCTCGTCTTCCGCCTTGCTTGTGACTATTGCCAGGGCCGAGCCGTCGCCTTCGGCATATTGAACCAGTTCGCCAGGCAGTGCCTCCTCCAAGCGCTTGTAAGTCGATCGCGAAAAAACGGCCATCAGAAACCCCCTTGATCAAATCGACAACCGCCAGATCGAGCCCTTTGAGTCGACCTCCGTCTCACGTTTCTGTAGATATGCTGTAGATCGAACCCTTTTTGGTGATCAACTGAAGCTTGCAAAGGCTTGAAAATATTGGCTCCCCGGGCCGGATTCGAACCAGCGACCAACCGGTTAACAGCCGGTTGCTCTACCACTGAGCTACCGGGGAACAGAGGCTCTTGCGTGAGTGGGGCAGCCTATAGCAAACCCGTTTCGGCTTTGCAAAGAAGCATTTCGCATTTTTTCGGTGCTTTTTGGCGCAGGGCTTGCTGGCAATGGCCGGCGAGCGCCCTCATATGAGCTGTCTCTCGCCTGTCACGGAACAGAAAAGGCCGTTGCGGCTTTCTCCGGCTGATGGTGCTACTGATGCAAACGGATCGACATTTCACATGACGGCAATGAGCGACGAACAGCCACCGGCCCGGAAAATCTCGGTCTTCGGCCGCCAGTTCACCATGCCGCGCTCGCGCGGCCTCAGGATTGCGATCGGCGTTGTGCTGATCATCGGCGGCATTCTCGGCTTCCTGCCGATCCTGGGTTTCTGGATGGTACCGATCGGACTGCTGGTGCTCTCCTACGAATTTGCCCTGGTGCGTCGTCATCGGCGCCGCTTCGTCGTCTGGTGGGAGCGACGGCGCCGGCCTGACTGAGATTGCCCCGCTGACGGCCGCCAGCCTGCCATATGTCGGCGAGCGGCGTCGTCCGCCCATACGTTTACCGAGGTTGGTCGAAGCAGCTCTCCAGACGTTCGCAAAGCTCCTTGAGAACGGCGGTAGCCGATGCCAGCCGCGCCCGGTCGCGCGGCGGCAGGCTGTTTGCGCCTTCTATGCTGAGGCGGTCGATGGCATAGCGCACAAGCTCTGCAGACTGCGACAATCCGCGCGACGTGCCGTCCTTCGTAGCTGCTCGACGCATGGCGGAGCCTCCTCTTTGCCCAACGTGGCCGCCGGTTTCGGGTTCCCGCCGCCCAGAATCATGCTTAACGATAAGCTAATATGTTATTGCTAACATGGGCATTGCGTTGATAAGGCAGGGCATGGAATGTCGAGGAACCGTTGGGAATGCATGGTGGCCGCTTGACGGCATTTTCGCCGCAACCTATTGGAGCCGGGTGGAACGCCGGGAGCAATGAGGCCTCGTGGCGGAGTGGTTACGCAGAGGACTGCAAATCCTTGCACCCCGGTTCGATTCCGGGCGAGGCCTCCAATGCCCGAGCTCCCGCGCGTCAGCGCCAGGGGGCTTCAGTTCCGGTCGAAACAGCCGCGGCCTTTGCGCGGCAAGCGGATGGTTGGAACATGAGCGCTGATTTTGCCGAACGCCGGGTGAAGATGGTCGACGGCCAGATCCGCACCACCGACGTGACCAGCGCACCGTTGCTCGAAGCGATGCTTGTCGTGCCGCGCGAGGCCTTTGTCAGCGCCGGCCAGCGCGATCTTGCCTATATCGATGAGGACATCCGCATCGCCGACACGGCCGATGGCCCGCGCTATCTCATGGAGCCGTCGCCATTGGCCAAGCTGATGCAACTGGCCGATATCGGCCCAAGCGATTCGGTGCTCGATGTCGGCTGCGGCACCGGCTACTCGGCGGCGATCCTGTCGCGGCTGGCAAGCTCCGTGGTGGCGCTGGAAAGCGATGAGGCGCTGGCCGAGACCGCCACTTCGACGCTCACGGCGCTGGGCTGCGGCAATGTCACCGTGGTCCACGGGCCGCTGCCGCAAGGCCACGCAGATAAGGCGCCTTACGACGTCATCCTGATCGGCGGCAGCGTCGGGGAGGTGCCGGCGGCGCTGTTCGACCAGCTTGCCGAAGGCGGCCGACTCGTCGCCGTGGAGGGGCAGGGCAATTCGGGCGTAGCCCGGCTTTTTTTTAAGACTGGAGGGGTTGTAACGGGAAGACGCGCATTTAATGCGGCAATTAAGCCACTACCGGGATTCGAACGCATTCCCGCCTTCGAATTCTGAGTGATTTTGCCTTGCAGCGAAGGCGCTGTCATGATCGCTTGCGTTTGAACAATCGTTGCTGATCTGCATAACCGGGCGTTTCTGGGGGCTTTCAGCGGGGGAACGATAAAAAACGCGGCGCCGGCTGATCAGAAGGAGAAGCCAGCGTGGCGCAGTTCCCGTGCAAAACGAATGAGGGAATATAACGTGCCGTCTGTACGCAAGTTGCTTTTTACCGCTGTCCTCGTTTCGGCGACAGCGCTGTCTCCAATGGCCGCCTCGGCCGAAACGATCATCGGGGCCCTTTCAAAGGCCTACCAAAACAATTCCTCGCTCAATTCTTCACGCGCCGGCGTTCGTGTCACCGACGAGGGCGTCGCCATCGCCAAGTCGGGCTGGCGCCCGACCATCACCGGTTCCGCGAGCATCGATTATACCGCCAGCCACAGCAACCGGTTGCACCGAAACATCTCGTTGACCACCGGCAACTTCGGCGTCGAGATCGACCAGACGCTGTTTGACGGTTTTCAGACCAGGAACAATGTGGCGGCCGCCGAATCGCGGGTCCGCGCTTCGTTCGAAAGCCTGCGCAACGCCGAAGAAAACACTCTTTTCAACGCGGCAAGCGCCTATATGGACGTTATCCGCGACCGCCAGGTCGCCGTGCTGACCGAACAGAATCTGCAATTCCTGACCGAGCAGGCGCGTGCGGCGCGTTCGCGCTTCGAGGTCGGCGAAGGTACGCGCACCGACGTCGCGCAAGCCGACGCCCAGCGTGCCTCCGCGGTGGCGCAGTTGAGCGCCGCCCGCGCGACGGCGCTGGCAAGCGCTGCGACCTATCGCCAGATCGTCGGCGACGAGCCGGGCAGGCTCAGGCCGGCTTCGCCGGTGTCGAAGCTGTTGCCGTCGAGCCTCGATGCGGCGATCGCGATCGCATCGGCCGAGCATCCGGCCATCCTCGCCACCGCGCATCTGGTCGACGCGGCGGGGTTTTCGGTGAAGTCTGCCGAAGGCGCGTTGCTGCCGCAACTATCGGCGTCGGCAGGTGTTTCGAGCGCCTATCGCGGCACCGCGCCCGGCTCGCTCTCCTCGACACAGGATGGCGTAACCAATTCGGCGAACATCGGCGCGACATTGACGATACCGATCTATTCCGGCGGCCGGACCTCGGCATTGGTTCGCCAATCAAAGGAATCACTTAGCCAGGCCCGTATCGAGGTCGATGTCAGCCGCGACACCGTGCGCCAGGCGGTGACCTCGGCATGGTCGCAGTACACCGCTGCGCAGCAAAGCGTCACGGCCAACCGGCAGGTGGTCGCCGCCGCGCAGCTTGCCCTGAACGGCGTCATCGAAGAGCGCAATGTCGGCCAGCGCACCACGCTCGACGTGCTCAACGCGCAGGCGACCCTCATCACCGCCAAGATCAATCTTGTTAGCGCCGAACGCGACGTGGTGGTGGCGAGCTATGCCATCCTCTCGGCGGTTGGCCATTTGTCGGCAGACCGCCTTGCGCTCAATGTGACGAAGTACAGGCCCGAAGAGCACTACAACGCCGTCAAGGACAAGTGGATCGGCCTGCGCACGCCGGACGGCCGCTGATCGCCGAGCCGTGTTTTCAGCCCGCGCTCGAACGACGCGCGGGCTTTCAACTCCCGACCCTAATCTGTTGAAATCCGAGATGTCGCCAGATTGGGGATTCTCGCAAGCCGTTCCGTCGGTTACGCTGTTGCCATGATTCGAATCCGGCATTGCCGGACAGGAAATCTGAGAACGAGTCACAAGGGCGGCGGATGTGACGATGGCGACGGCAAGCAGCGTACAGCGCGAACCTTCCATGGAAGAAATACTGGCTTCCATCAGAAGGATCATCGAGGACAGCGATACCGGCCGCAAGCAGCCGGGCGACGCGGACGAGCTGCGCCAGGATCTGCAACCGGCGCCGGCAGCCGGACGGGCAGCGGAGGGGGATGCGTTCCGCTCCGAACTGCGCGGCGGACTGGAGATCGCCAAGCCGGCCACGCGCGCCGAGGTGCAGCCAACGGCCGCGCCGGTCATTGAGCGCCTGGAAACGCCGCTGCGCGCCGGCCCGGCAAAGGCAGCGGTGACGCTGGCTGAGGTGAACACCGCTCCCGAACCGCCCGCAAAGCCGGATCGGCCTGCGACAGCCAAGGCTGCCGAGACGACCGACACCATCATTGCCGATTGGCGGCGCGAGATCGCCGCGGTCGGCGACGCGATGGCCAAGCCGGAGCGCGCCGAGCCACTCCGGACGCCGGACGCCGAGCCGAAAGCCGAGGTTTTCGAGAACGAGGCGACTGCTGGACCTGTGCCGGAGCCTTCGGAAATTGGGCCGGAGCCTTCGGAAAGCGGCCCGGAGCCTTCGAAAACCGGCCCGGAATCTTCGAAAATCGGCCCGGAATCTTCGAAAATCGGATTGGCGCGTCCGGCGGCCAGCGAGGCGCCGCCCGCACGTCCGGCAATCCTTTCGGAGCATACGGGCCGGCAGGTTGCCGCCGCCTTCGGCGAGCTTTCCGACGCGTTTGCCAGCCGCAGCAAGAAGACCTTCGACGAGATGGCCGAGGAGATGCTGCGGCCCATGCTGCAGGACTGGCTGGACAACAACCTGCCGACGCTGGTCGAGCGGCTGGTGCGCGAGGAAATCGAGCGCGTCGCGCGCGGCGCGCAGTAGCAGCTTTCCGGCTTGCGGGCCTAGTTGCGCACAGCCGATGTCCTGAAACGGCCGAATTGCATTAAGCGTCCGCGCGAGGGCGAGTTGCGCGCCACGCATTTCGCCGGAGCAGCCCGCCTGCTATCGTCGATCGATGAACCGCAAACAGACCTACAGCTATCGATTGCGATCTTGGGTGCCCATGCTTACCGACGAGGAGTATCGAGAGATCGTCGGAGACCCTGCGGCGCTTTACTTTCAAACCAAGAGATTCATTTCCAAGAATGGCTTCTGGAAGGAAATGAAACATCCGGCTGCCGATCGCTATCGCGAACGCACCGGGGTCACGCTTGGCCACACGTACTGGCTTCTGCACGTCCGCCGTTCCGACTATGGCCCCGATTGCCCGGCCTGCGGAAAACCATACCGCACGCCAAGGGCGAAATTCTGTGCCGAATGCGGGCATGGGCTTGCCGCCAAGTAAAGACTCATCAGGGCAGCCAGGTGGAACAAACCCGCCGCCCTTGCGGTTGACTTGGCAACAACCTTCCGATTTACACCGGACCACAAATTCCGGACAGCGCGGACCGTTTTCCCATGCTCGAAAAGACCTACGACGCCAAAGCCGTCGAGCCGAAGATTGCCAGGATCTGGGAAGAGGCCGACGCGTTTCGGGCCGGCGCCGGGGCCGAGGAGGGGGCTGAAGCCTTCACCATCGTCATCCCGCCGCCGAATGTCACCGGCTCGCTGCATATGGGTCATGCGCTCAACAACACGCTGCAGGACATTCTGGTGCGCTTCGAGCGAATGCGCGGCAAGAATGTTCTTTGGCAACCAGGCATGGACCATGCCGGCATCGCCACGCAGATGGTGGTAGAGCGCCAGCTTATGGAAAAGCAGATCCACCGCCGCGACCTGACGCGCGATGAGTTCATCGACAAGGTGTGGGAGTGGAAGGCCGAGTCCGGCGGCGCCATCCTCAACCAGCTGAAGCGGCTCGGGGCCTCGGCCGACTGGAGCCGGGAGCGCTTCACCATGGACGAGGGCCTATCCAAGGCCGTGCTCGAAGTGTTCGTGACGCTCTACAAGGAAGGGCTGATCTACAAGGACAAGCGCCTTGTGAACTGGGACCCGAAGCTGTTGACCGCCATCTCGGATCTCGAGGTCGAGCAGCAGGAAGTCAACGGCAACCTCTGGCACTTCCGCTATCCAGTCGAAGGCATGACCTTCGATCCGGAAAATCCGAAGACCTTCATCACCGTTGCGACGACCCGCCCGGAGACGATGCTGGGCGATACGGCTGTCGCCGTCCACCCCGACGACGAACGCTTCCGGCATCTCATCGGCAAGAACCTCATCCTGCCGATCGTCGGCCGCAGGATCCCGGTGGTGGCGGACGAGTATTCCGATCCCGAAAAAGGCAGTGGTGCGGTCAAGATCACGCCGGCGCATGACTTCAACGACTTCGAGGTCGGCAAGCGCCACCGGCTGCCGGCGGTCAACATCCTCACTGTCAATGCGGCGGTGAGCCTCAAGGACAATGAGGACTTTCTCGCCGGACTGGAAGTGACGCCGGAGCGCCAGGCCGTATGGGACAGCCTCGACGGCCTGGACCGTTTCGACGCGCGCAAGAAGATCGTCGAGTTGATGCAGGCGGGCGGCTTTCTCGAAAAGGTCGAGCCGCATCGCCACGCCGTGCCGCATGGCGACCGCGGCGGGGTGCCGATCGAGCCGTTTCTGACCGACCAGTGGTATGTCAATGCGGCGGAACTGGCCAAGCCGGCGATCGCCTCGGTGCGCGAGGGCCGTACCAATTTCGTGCCCAAAAACTGGGAAAAGACCTATTTCGACTGGATGGAAAACATCCAGCCCTGGTGCATTTCGCGCCAGCTCTGGTGGGGTCACCAGATCCCTGCCTGGTACGGGCCGGACGGGCATGTCTTTGTCGAAAAGACCGAGGAAGAGGCGCTCGGTGCCGCCGTCGAATATTATCTGGCGCTGGAAGGGCCGTGGAAGGCCTGGGTCGAGGACAAGCTTGAGAATTTCCAGCCTGGCGAGATCCTTACCCGCGACGAGGACGTGCTCGACACATGGTTCTCGTCGGCGCTGTGGCCGTTCTCGACGCTTGGCTGGCCGGACCAGACGCGGGAGCTGAAGACCTATTACCCGACCGACGTGCTGGTGACCGGTTTCGACATCATCTTCTTCTGGGTCGCCCGCATGATGATGATGGGCTTGCATTTCATGGACCAGGAGCCGTTCCATACGGTCTATGTCCACGCGCTGGTTCGCGATAAGAACGGGCAGAAGATGTCGAAGTCGAAAGGCAACGTCATCGATCCGCTCGAGCTCATCGACGAATACGGCGCCGATGCGCTGCGCTTCACCTTGACGGTGATGGCAGCGCAAGGGCGCGACGTTAAGCTCGATCCGGCCCGCATTGCCGGTTATCGCAATTTCGGCACCAAGCTGTGGAACGCGACGCGCTTCGCCGAGATGAACGAAGTGGCGCGCGACGACGATTTCTGGCTGCAGGACGCCAAGCTGGCGGTCAACCGCTGGATCTTGACGGAGCTGACGCGAGCCGCGCGGGACATAACGGACGGTATCACCTCATACCGCTTCAACGAGGCGGCGGGTGCCGCCTACCGCTTCGTCTGGAACCAGTTCTGCGACTGGTACCTGGAACTGCTGAAGCCGGTGTTCATGGGCACCGACGAGGCCGCCAAGGCCGAGAGCAGGGCATGCGTCGCCTTCGTACTCGACGAGATCTACAAGCTGCTGCATCCGATGATGCCGTTCATGACCGAGGAACTGTGGGCCGAAACCGCCGGCGAGGGCAGGCAACGGCAATCGCTGCTTTGTCATGCGGCATGGCCGTCGCCCGACTTCGAGGACGAGGCGGCCGCCGCCGATATCAACTGGCTGGTCGACCTTGTCTCCGGCATCCGCTCGGTGCGTTCGGAGATGAACGTGCCGCCGGCGGCTATAGCACCGCTCGTGGTGATCGGCGCCAACGACGCGACACACGAAAGGCTCGAGCGTCAGGGCTCGGCTATCAAGCGTCTGGCGCGGGTCGGCGACATCTCGCTCGCCGAGGCGCCACCGAGGGGATCCGCCCAGATCGTGGTCAACGAGGCGACGATCTGCCTGCCGCTCGGCAGCCTGATCGACCTTGCCGCCGAGGCAGCGCGCCTGCACAAGGAGCTTGCGAAGGTGACCGAGGAAATAGCGCGGCTCTACAAGAAGCTGTCCAACGAGAAATTCGTCGCCAACGCGCCGGAAGAGGTGGTGGAGGCCGAGCGTGAAAAACTCGCCGAATATCGCGAGGCGCAAGAGAAGCTTTCGGTGGCATTAGCGCGGGTGCGCGATGCCGGTTGATCGAACAGATTGGGCCGGTTGATCGAACAGATTGGGCCGGCTGATCAAACAAATTGGGCCTGCTGGCCGCAATAGATTCGCCGGTCACGAATCTGCCTTCCAGACAAGCCGCCTGCCACGAAAACGGGCATTCCGCAGCGTAAATCTTGAGGCAAACTGAATGTTTTTGCCCCATTGTTGCCGTAATGTAACAATGGCTGACTGGGCACGCAAAATGCCCTGTTTTGTAGTGATTTAGGGGTTTTTCCCGAGTTTTCTCGTCGATCTGTATTGTGGCGGCCATTTTCCCGCCTCGGTAAGAAGGCCGACACCTTGTCGGAAATGCGTTCAGCCAAGCTGTACATGTACGCACGGCGAATTCGTTGTTGCGCCGTTAACCTGAATTGGTTCTAGCTTGATGCAAGGACATTTCGGGGAGGAGATTCATGTGTTGTTCGCGTCTGAAAGTGCTGCTGGGCGCGGGGGCTTTTTCGCTGGCTTTGGCTGGGACGGTGCAAGCCGGGGGCTTTGACCGGGGCGGCGTCAATATCGACCAGCTGTTCGACGCGGCGCCATATTCGTTCGACGCAGGCGTCACCTATGTTTCGCCACAGCGCAAACTCAAGAATGTGCAGCGTCTCGATGGCTCGGGTTTGTCGACATCGGCGGTGGACGTTGGTGGCGATTATGCGGTGCCGCATGTCGGCATCAAAGCCAACATCTTTGAGCCCGTAGACTGTCTTGCCACCTATACGAGACCGTATGGTGCGGACGCGAATTTCGGCATGAACAACGCCTATTCGCCGACAGCGGTCAAATACGCCGTCGACACAGACGATTTCGGTCTCACCTGCGCCTATAAGGTGAACGTCGGCAAGGGCGCCATACGATTCATCGGCGGTGTCTCCTACCAGCAGGTAGACGCGTTTCTGTCCCGCCAGACACTGCTCGCCTTCGGCAATACCGGCCTCGGCGTATTCAAGCTATCCGACGAGGCATGGGGTTGGCGTGCGGGCGCAGCCTATGAGATCCCCGAGATCGCCCTGCGCGCCAGCCTGATGTACTCTTCGAGCTACAAATATGACGGGCTGTCGGGAACCGTCGACACGACCGGCTTCAGAGGCGCCTTTCCGGCGGATCTGATTCCCGGCTCTACCGGCGTGTACCCAGTCTCGGCGTCGGCTGAGATACCTCAGGCTCTGGAATTCAAGCTGCAGAGCGGTATAGCTCCTGGCTGGCTGGCCTTTGGTTCCGTCCGCTGGCAGGAGTGGAGCAAGCTTGGCGTCATTGCCATCAATGGCGTGCGCAGTCCGGTAACCGGTTTGCCCTCGCCCGTTTCATTCGACCTGCTTTATCGCGACGGCTGGACGGTCACGGGCGGTATCGGGCACAAGTTCACCGATCAATTGTCGGGCGTGGTTTCGCTGACCTGGGATCGCGGCACCTCGACGACCTCCGGCTATCAGTCGGATACCTGGGCCGTTGCCAGCGGCGTCTCCTATTCGCCGAACGACCAGGTCGAGGTCAGGCTCGGCGGCTCGATCGGTGTGCTGACGAGCGGGTCATCGACTTTCAGCGGTGTCGGCGACGTGGCAAATGCCGTTACCTATACCTACGGCAACGACCTGCTTCTCGCCGGTTCGGCCTCCGTCAAGATCAAGTTCTAACTATTAAATTTTAAACGACAAAACGGCCGGGCACTGCCCGGCCGTTTTGTTCGGTGCGTCATCCGGCATTCGGCCAATGCAACAAATTGCCCCCATGATGTTCGCTCCGATAATTGTGACGTTTTGGCAACAGTTTCTGAACAACCCTCGCGCCACCCGGCCGCCCGGGAACATTGCCTATTTCCCGCCATAAACCCGGCGCACCTCGAACTTGTCTCGGGACATGCGCCAAAAGGCTAGGCGAAGAGGCAGGCCGCACTGCCCGCGGCAAGGACGAGTATGGACGCCAGAGCGATCTCCAAGGCCAAGCTGCCGAGCCGCCACGTGACCGTTGGTCCCGAGCGGGCGCCGCATCGCTCCTACCTCTATGCGATGGGGCTGTCGGCGGCCGAGATCGCGCAGCCTCTGGTCGGTGTCGCCAGCTGCTGGAACGAGGCCGCGCCCTGCAACATCTCGCTGATGCGCCAGGCACAAGTGGTCAAGAAGGGCGTGGCGGCCGCCAACGGCACGCCACGCGAATTCTGTACCATCACCGTCACCGACGGCATCGCCATGGGTCATCAGGGCATGAAGTCGTCGCTGGTGTCGCGCGAGGTCATCGCCGACTCGGTCGAGCTCACCATGCGCGGCCATTGCTACGATGCGCTGGTTGGATTGGCCGGTTGCGACAAGTCGCTGCCCGGCATGATGATGGCCATGGTGCGCCTCAACGTACCGTCGATCTTCATCTATGGCGGCTCGATCCTGCCCGGCAGCTACCGTGGCCGGCAGATCACCGTGCAGGACGTGTTCGAGGCGGTCGGCCAGCATTCGGTCGGCACGATCGGCGACGCCGAGCTGCTCGAGATCGAGCAAGCCGCCTGTCCGTCGGCCGGCTCCTGCGGCGCCCAGTTCACCGCCAATACCATGGCCACCGTCGCTGAGGCGATCGGCCTGGCGCTGCCCTATTCCTGCGGCGCGCCGGCACCCTACGAGATGCGCGACCGCTTCAATTTCGCTTCCGGCGAAAAGATCATGGAGCTGATCGCAAGGAACATCCGCCCGCGCGACATCGTTACTATAGAAGCGTTGGAAAATGCCGCGACTGTGGTCTCGGCCACCGGCGGCTCGACCAACGCGGCGCTGCATCTGCCGGCGATCGCGCACGAGGCCGGGATAAAGTTCGATCTTTTCGACGTGGCCAAGATATTCGAGAAAACACCCTACATCGCCGACCTCAAGCCGGGCGGCAAATACGTCGCCAAGGACATGTTCGAGGCCGGCGGCATTCCGCTCTTGATGAAGACGCTGCTCGACCATGGCTATCTTCATGGCGATTGCCTGACGGTGACCGGCCGCACTTTGGCCGAAAATATGGAACATGTTTCCTGGAATGACAGCCAGGATGTGGTCCGTCCCGCCAATAGGCCGATTACCCAGACCGGCGGGGTCGTGGGCTTGAAGGGTAACCTTGCCCCCGAAGGCGCGATCGTGAAGGTCGCAGGCATGGCGGAACTCAAATTCTCGGGTCCGGCACGCTGCTTCGATTCGGAAGAGGAATGTTTCGAGGCTGTTACGCACCGTAACTATAGCGAAGGCGAGGTTCTCGTCATCCGTTACGAGGGTCCGCGCGGCGGCCCGGGCATGCGCGAAATGCTGTCGACGACGGCGGCTCTCTACGGCCAGGGCATGGGCGGCAAGGTGGCGCTCATCACCGACGGGCGTTTTTCGGGCGCGACGCGCGGTTTCTGCATCGGCCATGTCGGGCCGGAAGCGGCAGTGGGTGGCCCGATCGGGCTGCTTAGGGATGGCGACTTGATCTCGATCGATGCGGTGAACGGCACGATCGAGGTTGCATTGTCTAAAGCCGAATTGGCTGCGAGGGCAAAGGCATGGAAGGCGCGCACAACCGACTATCAGTCGGGCGCGATCTGGAAATACGCACAGACGGTCGGATCTGCCCGCGACGGCGCGGTCACCCATCCCGGCGGTGCCAAAGAAACACACTGCTATGCGGACATCTGAGTTGTTGAGGTCGTCTGTCCTTTCGGCACTGGTTGCGCTCGCCACGTTTGGCGCGACCTTGGGCGCCGTCGGCCAGGCCATGGCCTTCGACGACAAGGTGTTCGACGACAAGACCGGCGTGAAGCCGCAGTCGAGCCCGTGGGCGGTGTTCCAGTTTGGCTTTTCCGCCTACAAGAACGGCCATAAGGAGCAGGCCGCGGAAGCCTATAAATATGCCGCCGAGAACGGCCAGATCGGCGCCACCTGGAAGCTTGCGCGCATGTATGCCGAAGGCGATGGCGTGGCGCGAGACGACTACGCGGCATTCAAGTTCTTCTCAGAGATCGTCGACCAGGATGTCGAGCCCGGTTCGCCCGAGGAAAGCTATGTTTCGGACGCGCTGGTGGCGCTTGGCGACTATCTGAGGAAAGGCATTCCCGGCAGCCCCGTCGAGGAAAACGAGGTGGCGGCCCAGGAATATTACATGCGTGCCGCCGCCAACTACCGCAATCCGAACGCCCAGTTCGAGATGGGCCAGATGTTCCTCAAGGGTGAGGGCGGCGTCAAGGCCAGCGTCAAGCAGGCCGGACGCTGGTTCCAGCTGGCGGCCGAAAAGGGCCATGCGGGCGCGCAGGCGACGCTCGGCAACCTGCTTTTCCAAAGCGGCAAGATCGTGCGGGGGCTGGCGATGATGACCGCGGCGCTCGAACGGGCCTCACCTGCCGACCAGCCATGGATCCGCGGCATGCAGGAAGAAGCGTTTGCAGCCGCCGGCGAAGCCGACCGCCGCACCGCGATCTCGCTGGCCGACGACATCCTCACCAAGGGTGGCGGCGACCAGTAGGCCGGCAGAAATTCCGTTTTGAAATCAATTCTCGGTCGGTTCCGCCGGCATGCCGCTGGGCGCCGGTGTTGAGATCGGCGTGCCCTGCAGATGTGGGGCCAGCGTGTTCTCCGGGCAGCCATCCCGCTGCTTTGTCCAGGACGTGTTGTTGAGCACCATCTCGCAACGGGCGAGGTAGCTTTGGCCGGCAAGCGTCAGGCAGGCGACCCGGCCGATCTGGAATGATTTGCCGTTAGCCAGGCACTCTGCATCGGCAAAGGCCGGCGTCGCCACCGCCATCGCAAGCGCGCAGCCGATCGGGCAGAGTGCAAATCGAGTAGTCATGGGAACCCCAGCCACCATGATGATTTCTCATCAAGCACGCGATTTGTGGCGATAAGAGGTCAACTTATCAATGTGCCGCCGGACAGCAGCTCCGGTCAGGCCGGCTGCAGCGCCAGATCGATCGCCACCGGCACGTGGTCGGAGGGTTTTTCCCAGGCGCGCACCTGCTTTTCGATCGAAGCCGAGGAAAACCAGTTGGCGGCTTCGGGCGACAGAAGCAGGTGGTCGATGCGGATGCCGTTGTTCTTCTGCCAGGCGCCGGCCTGATAGTCCCAGAAGGTAAAGACGTCCGGGGCGTCGGTGACGGCACGCACGGCTTCGGTGAAGCCGAGATTCTTCAGCCGCCGGAACGCTTGCCGCGTCGCGGGCTGGAACAGTGCATCGCTTAGCCAATTTTCCGGATACTTCGCGTCGATCGGCTCGGGAATGACATTGTAGTCGCCGGCCAGGACCAGCGACTCTTCCAGAGCAAGCCGCTCCTCGGCCCAGCGCTCAAGTCGCGCCATCCAGGAAAGCTTGTAGGAGAACTTCTTCTCGTCGTCGATCGGGTTGCCGTTCGGCAGATAGATCGAGGCAACGCGCAAGGCGCCCTTGTCGGTCGAGAACACGCCCTCGATGAAACGCGCCTGCTCGTCGGCATCGTCGCCCGGCAAGCCGCGATTGATCTCGTCGAAACGCAGCTTCGACAGGATGGCGACGCCGTTGAAGCCTTTTTGGCCGTAAGTCTCGACATTGTAGCCGAGCGCCTCGATCTCGGCGCGGGGAAACTGCTCGTCGACCGTCTTGATCTCCTGCAGGCAGGCGATGTCGGGCGCGCTTTCCGTCAGCCAATGAGTCAAATTGCCGATGCGGGCGCGAACGCCGTTGATGTTCCAGGTGACGATTTTCATGACGGCCTCGATAGGCTGGTGGTCCGGAGACTAGCGATCCGGTGGATGACGTTCGACAAGGCCGATCGTATTGCCTGCCGGGTCCTTTAGGAAGGCCATCCATTCGCTTTCCCCCGCCTGGCCGAACAGGCCTTCGGTGTCGCGATGGACGAGCGCCGGCGGCGCGGTGAAGGGAACACCGGCGGCCCTTGCCGAAGCGTGGAACTCGTCGAGGCCCGATATGTCGAGATAGACGGTGCCGGCAGGCAGGCCGTCGGTGAAAAGCAGGCGCACGTCGCCGGCCATGATAAAGGCGATGCCCGGCGGATCGAAACGCGCATGCAGGTTCATGCCGAGCACTTCGCGCCAGAACGCCAGCGTCGCATCGAGGTCGCGCCCGGCGGAAAGCGCGACCTGACGGACCGCGCCGATGTCGGGCATTTCTAGATCGAGAAGCTGGTGCCGCAGCCGCAGGAGGCGACCGCATTGGGGTTTCTGATCTGGAACGACTGGCCCATCAGATCGTCGACGAAATCGATCACCGAGCCGCCCATATAGACCAGCGACAGGTCGTCGATCAGCACGGTGGCGCCGTCCTTTTCGATGGCGACGTCGTCGTCATTGCGCCTGTCGACCAGGTCGAACTTGTAGGAGAAGCCGGAACAGCCGCCGCCCTCGACCGAAACGCGCAGCGCCGTCTTACCGGCTTCGCTCGCCACAATCTTGGCGATTCGCCTGGCGGCGGCATCGGTCATCTCGACTTTCATGGCGGTCTTGGCATCAGCGCCCATGGGCGTCACCTTGCTTTCGGTTTCGTATGATAGGTATGAAGCGCGACGGGGCAAGTCAACTGCGGCATACGCTATGACCAACGAGTTGGGCGACATCGGATTCGGCTATCGGCCGCGCGCGGCCTATGCCAGCGACCCGGCGAAGTCGCGCGGGCGGCTGTTCGACGAGGTGGAAAGCCCGACGCGCACGCCGTTCCAGCGCGACCGCGACCGCATCATCCATTCGACGGCGTTCCGCCGGCTGAAGCACAAGACGCAAGTGTTCGTCGCACACGAAGGCGACCATTACCGCACGAGGCTGACGCATTCGATCGAGGTCGCGCAAATCGCACGCGCTCTGGCGCGGGCGCTGCGCGGCGACGAGGACCTGGCCGAGGCGGTCGCCCTGGTGCACGACTTCGGCCACACGCCCTTCGGCCATACCGGCGAGGACGCGCTGAATGAGAAGATGGCCGCCTGGGGCGGCTTCGACCACAATGCGCAGTCACTGCGTGTGGTGACGCGGCTGGAGCGGCGCTATGCCGAGTTCGATGGGCTGAACCTCACCTGGGAAACGCTGGAGGGGCTGGTCAAGCACAATGGCCCGCTGACCGATGCCAAGGGGAAAGGGCTGAAGGGGCCGGTGCCGCAGGCTATCCGCGACTATTCCGAACTGCACGACCTCGAGCTCGACCGCTTCGCTGGTATCGAGGCGCAGTGCGCGGCGATTGCCGACGACATCGCCTACAACACCCACGACATCGATGACGGCTTGAGGGCAGGGCTGTTGACGCTGGATATGCTGGAGGGCGTCTCGCTGCCGGGGTCGATCCTCAAGGGCGTGCGTCAGCGCTATCCGGCGCTCGATGACGTACGCACCGGCCACGAGCTGATGCGCCGGCAGATCACTATCATGGTCGAGGACGTGATCGTCTCGACGACAGCCAATCTGGCGCGCATCAAGCCCGGCAGCGCCGAAGCGGTAAGGGCGGCCGGCGAGCCGATGGTGAGCTTCTCCGCCGAGACGGCCGTATTGGAAAAGGAGCTGAAGGCCTTTCTCTACAAGCACCTCTACCGGCATGCGGAGGTCATGCGGGTGCGCGCCGATGCCGACCAGATCGTCAGGGACCTGTTCGACGTCTATTTCGCCGATCCGCGCGCTATGCCGGATGGCTGGCGCGAAGGGCTCGACCGGGCAGAGGACCGCGTCAAGGCGCGCAGTGTTGCCGATTTCCTGGCCGGCATGACGGACACTTATGCGCTTAAGGAACACAGGCGTTTGTTTGACCATACGCCGGATTTGAGCTAGGGCGGGCGCGATTTTGCCGGCCAACGAGCCGGATCCCTGCAATCCGTCAGAGCCATAGCAATGAACATCTTCGCCGATTTCAACGCGCGAATCATAAAGGCCGTCGAAGCGCTTGATTTGAAAGACAAGGATGGCGTGTCGCCGGACCTGTCGCGCATCGCTGTCGAGCCGCCGCGTGATGCCAGCCATGGCGACCTCGCGACCAATGCTGCCATGGTGTTGGCCAAGCCGACCGGCCAGAACCCGCGTGCGCTGGCCGAAAGGCTGGCCGAGGCGCTGCGCGCCGACGAGGATATCGCGGCCGCCGAGATCGCCGGCCCGGGCTTCGTCAATCTCAGGCTCAAGGACGGCTTCTGGCAGGCGCATCTGACGGCGATGCTCGGCGAAGGCCGCAACTATGGCCGCTCGACTATCGGCGGCGGCAAGAAAACCAATGTCGAATATGTCTCGGCCAACCCGACCGGCCCGATGCATGTCGGCCATTGCCGGGGTGCTGTAGTCGGCGACGCGCTGGCCAATCTGATGGCCTTCGCCGGTTACGACGTGACCAAGGAATACGTCATCAACGATGCCGGTTCGCAGATCGACGTGCTCGGACGCTCAGTCATGCTGCGCTACCGCGAAGCGCTCGGCGATGAGATCGGCGACATTCCGGCCGGGCTTTATCCAGGCGACTATCTGATCCCCGTTGGTCAGGCGCTGGCCAGCGAATTCGGCCGCTCCCTGCTGCAGATGCCGGACGAAGAGGCGCTTGCCATCGTCAAGGACAGGACGATCGATGCGATGATGGCGATGATCCGCGAGGACCTGGCGCTGCTCAACGTGCATCACGACGTCTTCTTTTCCGAGCGGACGCTGCATGCCAACAATGCCAAGAAGATTCGCTCGGCGATCAACGACCTGACGCTGAAGGGCCACATCTACAAGGGCAAGCTGCCGCCGCCCAAGGGCGAGAAGCCGGACGACTGGGAGGACCGCGAGCAGACGCTGTTCCGCTCGACCGCGGTCGGCGACGACATGGACCGGGCGCTGGTCAAGTCGGACGGCACCTTCACCTATTTCGCCGCCGATGTCGCCTACCTCAAGGACAAGGTCGATCGCGGCTTCGTCGACCTGATCTATGTGCTTGGCGCCGATCATGGCGGCTACGTGAAGCGGCTGGAAGCGCTTGCCCGGGCGATTGCCGGCGACGAGGTCAAGCTTACCGTGCTGCTTTGCCAGTTGGTGAGGCTGTTTCGCGCCGGCGAGCCGGTACGTATGTCGAAGCGGTCGGGCGAGTTCGTGACCTTGCGCGAAGTGGTGGAGGAGGTCGGCCGCGACCCGATCCGCTTCATGATGCTCTACCGCAAGAACGACGCGCCGCTCGACTTCGACTTCGCCAAGGTGACCGAGCAGTCGAAGGACAATCCGGTGTTCTACGTGCAGTATGCCTCGGCGCGCTGCCATTCGGTGTTCCGGCAGGCGAGCGAGCAATTGGGCGAGGCCATGTTCGACCGCAACCAGCTGGCCGCCCAAGTGGCTTTGCTGACCGACGAGGGGGAGATCGGCCTGATCAGGAAGCTCGCCGAATATCCTCGGCTGATCGAAGCCGCGGCGCTCGCGCTCGAGCCCCACCGGCTGGCATTTTACCTCTACGAACTCGCTTCCAGCTTCCACGGACACTGGAACCGGGGCACCGATAATCCCGACTTACGTTTTGTTAAGGTTAACGACCGACAATTGACGCATGCCAGACTAGGGCTGGTGCAGGCTGTTTCGGACGTTTTGACGTCCGGCCTGACGCTGATCGGAGCCAATGCGCCCACCGAAATGCGTTAGGTTTGAGTAAAAAACCTGTCACCTTTTGCCCACATTGCGCTGGTAAGGGCCAACCCTACGCGACGTCCATGGCGTCCGAATGAGTGCGAGTTCGGGAACAATAATGGCAGACAGAACCCAGCTGAGAGCAGCCGACCACAACGACATCGCCAACGATGATCCGTTCGCGGAACTGACCAGGATCATGGGGTTCGACCCGCGCCAGCCGGTCAAACCGCAAACGCCGGCCCAGCCGAAAACCGCTGCCGCCGAACCGTCGGTGGACGAGGGCGATTTCGAGATCGATCTCGAGAAGGAGTTGATGGGCGAATTCGGCGCCGACGCCAATGACAATGCTTCCTCTGCCAAGCTTCGCGAGCCGACACCCGAACCGGCCGCCGCCGACGAAATGGAGGACGCGCTTGCTGCCTCGTTCGAACAGGATTTCGCGTTCGACGACAGTGCGGTGGATGACGTTGCTCCTGTTGCGGCCGCTCCTGTTGCCGACGAAATTGCCTCCGGCCCCGAAAGGGCGTTCGCTCCCGCTGTCGAGCCGGAGTTCGACGACGAGTTCGATAACGCCGTCGCCGGCTCGCTCGAAGACGTGTCGCCGTTCGAGGACGACCTTTCGAGTGACGACGAACTTGCCGCCTCTGTCGACCAGGATTTTCGGCACGATGACGATGTGACGGCCAAGATCGCGGTGACCGGCGAGGATGAACCCAGGGCCGCAGCCGAGGCGATCGAGCCGGTCGACGAGCCCGCCTTCGACGATGAGTTCGACAACGCCGTGGCAAGTTCGCTCGAAGACGAGCTGATGCTCGAAGAGCATGAGCCGATGGAGCAGACTGTCGCCGTTGAAACCGGCGCGCAAGCGGCCGCGCCTGCGTTCGATGACGAGTTCGACGATGCCGTTGCAAGCTCGCTCGAAGACGAGCTGATGTTCGACGAGCATGAGCCGGCGGAAAACGTCGCCGCCCCGGCATCGCCGGTTGAGGCGGTTTCGGCCGATGAGGATCTTGCCGGCCATTTCGATGATGCCATGGCCGATGTCGACATGGACTTCGACGTTCGCCCGAACGGGCCTGCCGAAATCGAAGAACCAGAGTTTATCGAAGTGCCAGATGCCGCCCGGCTTTCCGGCACGGCCGCTGAAGCGGCGTTCGACGACGATTTCGATCTGAGCTTCGACGATGCGCCTGCCGAGCACGCCGAAGGGCCCGTAGCGCAGGTCGTTGCAGCCGAACCAGCGGCCCCGGCCGCCGCTGTCGTCCCGACGGCCCCAGTGGCTGAGGAACGCAGCCTGGAGGACGAACTGAACGCGCTGCTCGGTGCGATGAGCACACGGCCGGCACAAGCGGTCAACGAACCTCAGACAAGCCAGCAGTCTGCCCAGCAGACTGCCCAGCAGCCTGCCCAGAAGCCCGTGATGGCTGTTCAGCAGCCTATCGCGCCGGTAGTTCAGAAGCCAGCAGTGGCCGCTGAACAGCCAATGGCGGCGGTCAAAGACGTCGCCAACGAACCGGTGCATGCTGTCGACGAGCTGGATTGGGAACTCGACGAGCACGAGCCCGCTGAGCCGCAGCAGTCCAGTGCCGCCGATGACGCCGATCTTGGCAGTGTCCTCCTCGATGAGCTTGAAGGCGAGGATTTCGGTGTTGAAGCCGCTGCCGGACCCGCGGATGATCTCGACAGCGATGCGCTCGATGCCGACTTCGCCAGGAATATCGGCCTGGATCATGATTCGGCCGACAAGAGTGCGGCAGCTGCTGCCGAAGAAGACCCGCTCGATGCGCTGAACTGGCTGACGACACGCGCCACACCGCCCGAGCCGGCCCGCTCGTGGAGCCGCGTGACACCGGTCGCACAGCCTCAGCCCGCTTTTGCAAGCCAGCCGGTGGCTTCGGCGCGTCCGGCACCGCCGCCGCAGCCGGCTGCAACGCCGTCCTATCGGGCCGCACCGGTCGAAGAGAGGCCGTCCTATGAAGATCGGCCCGCCTACACGGAAGCTGCACCAACCTCGCATCAACAGCCTTCCGCCTACGACGAGATGCCCGATGTCGAGACGGTCGACGTGCCCGAGCGCGTGGTGGCGCTGGCGGACGATCTCGACATTCCGGAGCTCAACTTCGACGATGACGAGCCGGTGGCGCCCGCCTACGACGATCTCGATGCCGATTTTGCCAGCCTTCTCACCGAAATGAATGCCACGGATATAGCGCCTGCCCCGGTGCGCAGTGCTGGCTATGACGATGAATACGATGCCGGCTTCGCGTCTGGCTACAAGCAAGATCGCGGCGAGACGCGCGCCTATGGCGCCAAGCCTGTGGAAGCCCCCGTCAGCCCGGCAGCCGCTTCCTATGCCGATGCAGCGGACGGTTTCGATCTGGGCCCATTGCCTGGCGGCCAGCCGGTTTCGCAAGCCGACGATTTCACCTTCGATGAGCTCGACTACGATCCCGAACTGGACGAGGAGATGTCGGTTCCGGGCCTTGCCGAACGCGGGGCCGAAAGGCAGCCGCGCAGGCGCGGGCTGCTGATAGGAGCGGTGGTCGGCGCCGTGGCGATCGCCGGAGGCCTTGGCGCCTTTGCGTTGACCCTCGGCGGCAAGAGCGGCGGCGATGCGCCGGTCATCGTCAAGGCCGACAACAGGCCGATCAAGATCAAGCCGGAAAATCCAGGCGGCACCGTCGTGCCGAACCAGGACAACAAGGTTTATGACGCTGTGGTCAAGGGCGCCAAGCCCGCCGAGCCGGTTCAGCAGAAGCTGGTCACCAACACCGAAGAGCCCGTGGACCTGAAAGCCAACGAACCGGAGAGCCGCGTCGTCGATCTTTCGCCCAATGACCCCGATGCCGCAGACGATATCGACGCGCCCGGCACCGTGGCGTCCGACACCGACGGGTCTGGCACCAATGCGCCCGGCACCAGCGCGCCTGACTCCAGCGCGCTTGGCGCCAGTGCGGCTGGCACTACCGAAACCGCCGCCGCACCGGCGCCCAAATCCGAGGATCGCATCGCGCAGGTTCTGCAGGAGGCCGAGAAGGGTGCAACCCCCGAGATAGTCGCCGTTGCGCCGCGCAAGGTACGGACCATGGTCGTGAAACCTGACGGCTCGCTGGTGGCGCGCGAGGATCCGGCGCCTGCCGCCCCGCAGATGGCTGCTGCCGAGCCGGCCGATCCGGCGCCGCAGCACGTGGCTCCGTCGGCCCAGGCCGATGCCGCGGCGCAGACCGGCACCGTGCCCCTGATCGACCAAATGACAAGTGATCCGAAGATTGGCAACCAGCCGAGTGGCGACCAGGCGAGCGGCGATCAGGCCGAAACCTCCAAGCTGCAGCCGGCGCCCAAGCCCGACACAAAGGCTGAAGCCAAGGCCCAGGCGTCAGCCAGCAAGCAGTCCGCCAGCACCCCGGCCACGGTTCCGGTGGCGCCGCAGCGTCCGTCCGACCAACCGGTCGATGTGGTTGGCGAGGTCAAGCCCGATCAGGTCGCTTCCATCGATCCGGCCGCGGCCAGGGCTGGTTCGTGGTCGATACAGATCGCTTCGCAGCCGACAGTCGAAAGCGCCCAGGCGACTTACCAGGATCTGCAGCGCCGCTATGGCAGCGTGCTTTCCGGCCGCACACCCAACATCGTCAAGGCCGAGATCGCCGGCAAGGGCACCTTCTACCGCGTCCGCGTTCCGGCGCAGTCTCGCAACGAGGCGATCAAACTGTGCACCAGCTACAAGGCTGCCGGCGGCAATTGCTTCGTGTCCCACTAGGCACCAAAACCTCTCGAAAAGCCGGCGTCCGCGCCGGCTTTTTTGCGTGAACGGAAACCTCTGAAGGCAAGTGCGGGCGATTCCCTTTGTCGGCGCGAAGCTCTAAACTGTTCCGCATGACCGAATCAAAATCCATGATCCTCGGCTGCGCCGGGAAATCACTGACCCGCGACGAGATCCGTTTCTATCGCAACGAATGCCCGTGGGGCTTCATCCTGTTTGCGCGCAATATCGGCGAGACCGAGCAGATCCGCGATCTGGTCGCCGCGATGCGCGACTGCGTCGGGCGTGCGGATGCGCCGGTGTTCATCGACCAGGAGGGCGGCCGGGTGCAGCGCCTGCGGCCGCCGCTGGCGCCGAACTATCCGGCTGCCGGTGCACTCGGCGCCTTGTGGCGCGACGACCATGACGCCGGCACCCGTGCCGCATGGCTGATGGCGCGGCTGCATGCCTTCGACCTGCTGCGCTACGGCATCACGGCGGATTGCCTGCCGGTGCTCGACGTGCCCATCGAGGGCGCCAGCGACGTCATCGGCGCGCGCGCTTATGGCAAGGAGCCGCGCGCCGTCATCGAATTGGGTCGCGCCGCGGCGGAAGGCCTGATGGCGGGAGGCGTGCTGCCGGTGATGAAGCATATTCCCGGTCATGGAAGGGCCTTCGCCGACACGCATTTCGAACTGCCGACCGTCGACGCCTCGATCGGCGACCTGCAGCGGCATGATTTTGCCCCGTTCAGGGAGCTCAACCATTTGCCGATGGCGATGACGGCGCATGTCGTCTATAGCGCGATCGACCCGAAGAACCCGGCCACCACATCCGGCAAGGTCATCGAAAAGATCATCCGCGGCGAAATCGGCTTCGACGGGCTGTTGATGAGCGACGACACCTCGATGAAGGCACTTTCTGGGGATTTCCCGTCAAAGGCGGCGGCGATCCTTGCGGCGGGCTGCGATCTGGTCCTTCACTGCAACGGCGTGTTCGAGGAGATGGCCGGCATTGCATCGCGCACGACCGGGCTTGAAGGCAAGTCGTTTGAGCGCGCGGAGCGGGCGCTGACCTATATCAGGAACCGTGACGTGGCGGACGAGACCGAGATTCGGGCCGAATTTGCCGGTTATTTCGACGCGGCGGCCTAGCATCAAAGGAAGCGAAGTGGCGGAAACATTGGACCTGAAGGCCGGCAAGGCCGCACCGATGGACCGCTTGTGGGCCGAGAACGACGATTCCCGGCTGACCGGCGATCCGGCGTTGGTCGTCGATGTGGCCGGCTTCGAAGGTCCGCTCGATCTTCTGCTGCATCTTGCCCGCAATCAGAAGGTCGACCTGTCGCGCATCTCGATCCTGGCGCTGGCCGAACAGTATCTGGCCTTTGTCGAGAAGGTGAGGGCGCTGAGGCTGGAGCTTGCCGCCGACTACCTGGTGATGGCGGCGTGGCTGGCTTTCCTCAAATCGAAGCTTCTGATCCCCAAGCAGCCCGGCGATGAAGGCGAAAGCGGCGAGGAACTGGCGGCGGTGCTACAGTTCCGGCTGAAGCGGCTGGAGGCGATGCGCGACGCGGCGGCACGGCTGGTCAACCGCAACCGGCTCGGACGCGACGTGTTTGCACGCGGCATGCCGGAAATGGTCATCGTCGAGAAGCGCAATGCCTATTCGGCCTCGCTCTACGACCTGTTGACCGCCTATGCCCAGCAGCGCCAGAAGCAGGCAATAACCAATGTGACGATCGCCAGGCGCGGCGTGTGGTCGCTCAAGGATGCGCGCGACGTGCTGATCAGGCTGATCGGGTCGCTGCGCGACTGGACGGCGCTCGACAGTTTCCTGGTCGAATATCTGGCCGGCCCGGAAGAGCGGCGCACCGCGGTTGCCAGCTCGTTTGCGGCGACGCTGGAACTGGTGCGCGAAGGCAAGATGGAAATGCGGCAGGACCAGGTGTTCGCGCCGCTGTATCTGCGCGGCCGCGCCCAGGCCATCAAGATAGTCGAGGTAACACCATGAGCGAACGCGCCAACGCTTCGGTCATTCCGTTCAAGGTCGACGACGATGCCGAGCAAGGCGCGGTCGCCGAAAACCCGGCACAAAATCAGGGGCAGAATTTGTCGCGGAATCCTGGCGAGCGGCTGCATATGGCGGAGGCCGTACGGATGGCCGAGGCGATCGTATTCGCCAGCGCCGAGCCGGTCAGCGAAAAACAGCTCACTTCGCGACTGCCCGACGGCATCAACATTGCCGCGGCAATGGCCGAACTGCAGCAGATCTATGCGCGGCGCGGCGTCAATCTGGTGCGCGTCGGCGATGCCTGGGCGTTTCGCACCGCCGGCGACCTCGCCTTCCTGATGAGCCGTGACACGGTGCAGCAGCGCAAACTGTCCCGCGCTGCCCTCGAAGTGCTGGCGATCATCGCCTACCACCAGCCGGTAACGCGCGCCGAGATCGAGGACATCCGCGGCGTCGAGACCTCAAAGGGGACGCTCGACACGCTGATGGAGACCGAATGGGTGAGGATGCGCGGCCGGCGCCGCACGCCCGGCCGTCCCGTCACCTACGGCACGACCGACATTTTCCTCGACCATTTCGCGCTGGAGGAGATCCGCGATCTCCCCGGCATGGAGGAATTGAAAGGTGCCGGGCTGCTGTCCGGCCGCATGCCGTCGAATTTCTCGGTGCCGCTGCCGCCGGCCGACCCCGATGCGCTCACCGACGACGAGGATCCGCTGACCGACATCGACCTCGAAGAACTCGGCCTTTTGACGCCGCGCGTCACGGAAGATTGAGCCGAGCGCCATCTTAAAGCCACAGGCAGGATGGAACTGCGCCGATTGGTAGCGGGCCGCCGTGCCGAAAGTGCGTGACTTCGGCCACTCATTCATGAACTCTGTCGCAGTTCTGTTTGAATCCGAACCCGAAAGCGCATAGATCAGCGTCTGGGAAACCGTTCGAGAGAGATTTGCTATGGGTTCATTTTCGATTTGGCACTGGATGATCGTTCTGGTGATCGTGCTGCTGGTCTTCGGCCGCGGCAAGATCCCCGAGCTGATGGGCGACATGGCCAAGGGCATCAAGAGCTTCAAGAAGGGCATGGCCGACGACGAGACTGCCGAGGACAAGCGCACCGTCGAACACCGTTCCGACGAAACCGTTTCGGTACCGAAGGAAAAGGCCAGCAAAAGCTGAGCCCAAAACTTTAGTCGGCCAAAACTTGAGTCGGAACGTATAGCCATGTTCGAAGTCGGCTGGACCGAGATGCTGGTGATCGCGATCGTCATGATCGTGGTCGTCGGGCCCAAGGATTTGCCCAACATGCTGCGCACCTTCGGCCGCACTACGGCGAAGCTGCGCGCCATGGCGTCCGATTTCCAGCGGCAGTTCAACGACGCGTTGAAGGAAGCAGAGCTCGACGACGTCAAGAAGTCGGTCGATTCGCTGAGAAGCCTCAATCCGGCAGCCGAGATCAGGAAGCAGCTCAATCCATTCGAGCAGGCCGCCGCCGACGTCCGTTCCGGCGTCGACGCAGTGATGAAACCCAAGCCGGCCGTCGATGCCGCCGCTTCGACGGAGCAGGCGGCCGAGCCGCTTAAGAACGGCGCAACAACGATGCCGGGCGTCAGCCCGCCGGAGCCGACGCCGGCCACGTCGATCTTTCCGGCGATGACGGACGAGTCCGTCGTAGCGCCGGCAGTGCAGGCGCAAACGGCTGCAGCGGCCGTGCCGAAAAAAGCACCTGCGGCAAAGAAGAAGCCAGCGCCCGCGAAAGCCGCGGCCGCCGTCCCGGCCAAGCCGGCAAAGACTGCTGCGCCGAAGGCTGCCGCAAAAGCTGAGCAAAAAGCGCAGTCGTCAGCAGCGAAGAAGCCGGCGTCAGCAACGAAGAAGCCGGCCGCCAGGAAAACGGCGGGAGCCGCCAAGTGAGCGTTTCGGACAAGGAAAAGGACGAGATAGAAAAATCGTCGGCTCCGCTGATGGAGCACCTGATCGAGTTGCGCCGGCGGCTGATCTGGTCGATTGGCGGTTTTTTTGTTGCCTTCCTGGTCTGCTTCTTTTTCGCCAAGCGGCTGTTCAACCTTCTGGTCATTCCGTTCAGATGGGCGACCCAATGGGCCGGGCTCGACCCGCACAAGGTCGAGCTGATCTATACGGCGCCACAGGAGTTCTTCTTTACCCAGGTCAAGCTCGCCATGTTCGGCGGCATGGTCATCGCCTTTCCGCTGATCGCCACGCAGATCTACAAATTCATCGCGCCCGGCCTCTACAAAAACGAGCGCAACGCCTTCCTGCCGTTCCTGATCGCCTCGCCGATCCTGTTCCTGATGGGCGCATCGCTGGTCTATTTCTTCTTCACGCCGATGGTGATGTGGTTCTTCCTCGCCATGCAGCAGACCGGCACCAACGACCAGGTGCAGATTTCGCTGCTGCCGAAAGTGTCCGAATATCTCAGCCTGATCATGACGCTGATCTTCTCCTTCGGCCTGGTGTTCCAGCTGCCGGTGGTGACAAGCCTGATGACGCGGGTCGGCATGCTGTCGTCAACGGCCCTGGCCGAGAAGCGCAAATGGGCGATCGTCATCGCCTTTGTGGTGGCGGCGGTGCTGACGCCGCCCGACCCGATGAGCCAGATCGGCCTCGCCATTCCGACGATCCTGCTCTACGAGGTCTCGATCTGGTCGGCCCGGCTGATCGAACGCAGCAAGGAGCGCGACCGTGTGGCCCGCGAAAAGCAGGACGCCACCGAAGAGGTGGCCGAAAAGCCGGCGGACGCGTCTTCGACATAGGTTCGGTTGAAGCGGGCAGCATTTTTTTTGCCGGCCACAGCAACTTTGTTCTTGCTTTGTGCCGGCAGCTATGCTACTAATTTCGTTATGGTGCCAATTGGCTCCAAAAACCCGCCTCCCGAGGCGGGTTTTTTGTTTCCAGGGTTCTTTCGATCGAACGTTGCGCGTGCTGCCTACCTGAGGTCGGCGCGAAGGAACTCTGCCTTGACGTCTTGTATCGATGCGGTTTACGCCCTCTGTCTTTGTTTTGGGCATGTCATTGTCCCAAAACCGCTGCGCACTTTTGGGCGACATGCCCTCTGAGGACGAACAGACCATGCTTGACATCAAATGGATTCGCGACAACCCGAAGGCCCTTGTCGAAGCGCTCCAGAAGCGCTCGTGGTCGGCTGAGGATGCGCAGTCCACGGTCAACGACCTGATCTCCGCGGATGAGGCGCGGCGCGAGCATCTGACCGAGCTGCAGACCAGGCAGGAACGCCGCAACGCCGCATCGAAGGAGATCGGCAATGCCATGCGCTCGGGCGATGCAGCTCTTGCCGAAAGGCTGAAGGCCGAGGTCGGCGAGATCAAGGCCTTCATCCAGGATGGCGAGGCGCGCGAGCGCGAGCTCGACAAGGCGCTGAACGATGCGTTGGCAGTGCTGCCAAACGTGCCGTTCGACGACGTGCCGGTCGGCAAGGACGAGCACGACAACGTCGTCAAGCGCGTCGTCGGCAAGCTGCCGACCCGCCCGAACTGGGTGAAGGAGCATTTCGAGATCGGCGAAGCGCTCGGCATGATGGATTTCGAGCGTGCCGCAAGGCTTTCGGGTTCGCGCTTCACGGTGCTCAAGAACCAGCTGGCGCGGATGGAGCGCGCGCTCGGCCAGTTCATGCTCGACCTGCACACGACCGAGCATGGCTACGAGGAGATCCAGCCGCCACTGATGGTGCGTGACGAGGTGCTTTTCGGCACCGGGCAGCTGCCGAAGTTCGAAGAGGATTTATTCTTCGTTCGGCACGGGGACGGCAGGCTTGGCCTAATCCCAACCGCCGAAGTGCCGCTCTCCAATCTCGTTCGCGACGAGATCACGCCGCACGAAAAACTGCCGCTGCGCTATACGGCGCTGACGCCGTGCTTCCGCTCCGAGGCGGGCTCGGCCGGGCGCGACACGCGCGGCATGCTGCGCCAGCACCAGTTCTACAAGGTCGAGCTGGTGTCGATCACCGACCAGGAGACTTCGGTTGCCGAGCATGAGCGGATGACCGAATGCGCCGAGGAGGTGCTGAAGCGGCTCGGCCTGCCGTTCCGCACCATGACGCTGTGCACCGGCGACATGGGCTTTGGCGCGCGCAAGACCTACGACATCGAGGTCTGGCTGCCCGGCCAGAATGCCTATCGCGAGATCTCGTCGTGCTCGGTGTGCGGCGATTTCCAGGCGCGGCGCATGGACGCCCGTTACAAGGACAAGGACGGCAAGGGCAATCGCTTCGTCCACACGCTGAACGGTTCGGGCACCGCCGTCGGCCGCGCTCTTATCGCAGTCATCGAAAATTACCAGAATGAGGACGGCAGCGTAACCATTCCTGAAGCGCTTCGTCCTTACATGGGCGGTCTCGCAAAGATCGAATCATCGAGGTGACAAGCTTGTCGGCCCCGCGTCCCTTCGCGCCCCCCTCTGTCCTGCCGGACATCTCCCCCTCAAGGGGGGAGATTGCGCCGTCATCACAGCTTTCGCCAACTGTTGGCGTAGCAAGGAAGGCGGCGGCTACGGTATTGCCGATCTCCCCCCTTGAGGGGGAGATGTCAAGTGGTGGAAAAGAGGGCAGGACAGAGGGGGGTATCGTAGAGCGCTGCCGTCAATCCAATTCTGCAAAGGCGGTCTCATGCGCATCCTCCTGACCAACGACGACGGCATCCATGCCGAGGGCCTTGCATCACTCGAACGCATCGCGCGCACGTTGTCGGACGACGTCTGGGTGGTGGCACCGGAACAGGATCAGTCCGGCTATGCGCATTCGCTGTCGATCTCGGAGCCGCTGCGGCTCAGGAAAATCGGCGAAAAGCACTTTGCGGTGCGCGGAACGCCGACCGACTGTGTCATCATGGGCGTGAAGAAGATCCTGCCCGAAGCCCCTGACCTGATCCTGTCAGGCGTCAATTCCGGCGCCAACATCGCCGACGACGTCACCTATTCGGGCACGGTCGCCGGCGCCATGGAAGGCGCGCTGCTCGGCGTGCGATCGATCGCCATCAGCCAGGCCTATTCCTATGTCGGCGAGGACCGCGTCGTTCCCTACGAGACCACCGAAGCGCTGGCGCCGGCCCTGCTCGAAAAGCTCGTCGCCATGCCGTTGCCGGACGGCGTGCTGCTCAACGTCAATTTTCCGAATTGCGAGCCGCAAGAGATCGCCGGCACTGTGGTCACTTCGCAGGGCAAGCTGGTCCACAGCCTGTGGGTCGACGAGCGGCGCGACGGGCGCGGCCTGCCTTACTACTGGCTGCGCTTCGGCCGCGAGCCAGTCGAAGGCAAGCAAGGCACCGACCTCCATGCCTTGCGGAATCGGCTGGTGTCGGTGACGCCGCTGCAGCTCGATCTCACCGCGCATGAAATCCGCGATCAACTGGCCAAGGCGCTCGCATGAACTTGAACCACGCTGCAACGGTCGACGAGCGCGAAGGTTTCGCTGCCTTCCTGCTTCGCCTGCGCGGCAGGGGGACGGTGCCGAAGGCGCTGATCGCCGCCTTCGAGGCGACGCCGCGGCGCGGCTTTCTGTCTCCGCATTTCCACTCGATAGCCTGGTCGGACCGTTTGCTGCCGATCGAATGCGGCGAGGCCATCGAAGGCGCCGACCTGCAGGCGGCGGTGATCGCGGCACTTGCCATCGAGCCGGGCAACCGGGTGCTCGAGATCGGCACCGGGTCCGGCTACACGGCGGCGGTGATGTCGCGGCTTGCCGCGCGGATCGTCACCATCGACCGTTACAAGACGCTGGCCGAACAGGCCCGGCAGCGGCTCGAGGCGCTCGCCATCGGCAATGTCATCGTGCGCCAGGCGGACGGTTCCAACGGGCTGGCCAACGAAGCGCCGTTCGACCGCATCGTCGCCTGGGCGGCCTTCGACAGCCTGCCGCGCTTTCTCCTCGACCAATTGTCGAGCGGCGGCATCGTCATCGCGCCGATCGGACCCGACGAAGGCGAGCAGGTGCTGGCCAAGCTGACCAAGATCGGCAGCCGCTTCGAACGCGAGGATATCGGCCTGGTGCGCCTGCAGCCGATCCTGCACGGTGTCGCCGCGGTGATCTGATTCCGGGTGCATCGCGCCGCTTGGGGATCAGCCGAAGCCTGTCGTTTCGTCATCCTAGGGCGCAGCGAGGCGCGAAGCGACGCAGCGCAGACCCTAGGATCCATGCCGCGCCCTTGAGGCGTTGCAAGGGTGCAGAATGCTGCTCCGCCGCATTATTCGGCCAAGGTCACGGAATGGATCCCAGGGTCTCCGCGACGGAGCTTCGCTCCTGCTCCGCCCTAGGACGACGAAGTTGAGAGCCTTCCTCGACTATTTTAAGAAAATTTGCGTCTGATTCTACAGGTTTAACCGACCGGTAACATTAACGCGCTTTAATCACACTCAGTTGTACCGGGTCTGTGCGGGTTAGTGCGATGCAATTCAGTGTTTTGAAGGCAAACGGACGCAATCTGGCGCGTGGCTGCGCCGTCCTCATGATCGCAGGCGCTGCGACGGGGTGTAGTTCCCAGGTGGCGCGGTTCAACAGCGTCGACGACGTGTTCACCGCCTCGACCAACAATCAGCGCGCCATCATCGACAAGCAGGATGCTGCCCAGCCCTATCCGGGCGATGTTGCGGCCGCGCCGATCGACGGCAGCCACACCCAGTCGGTCAGCCGCTCAAGCCTCGAACCGGTTACGGCGCAGCAGTTGCCACCGCCGGCTCCCGCCCTGGCACCCGCCGCCCGCCCGGTGCGTACCGCTGCCGCGCCGGCGATGGCGCCTGCCGCTCCTCGTGTCGACAGGACGGCAACCGGCACCGTCGCTCCGGCGGCAAGGCCGTTCAAGAACGCCGAGCCCGACGCGCCGCGCATGGCGACGGCCGCCGGCGCACCGCATGCAACCGAGATCGTCGTCAAGGACGGCGAGACCATTTCCGGCCTGTCGCGGCGCTACGGCGTGCCGGCCGATGCCATCATGAAAGTCAACGGGCTGAGCGCGACCAAGGGGCTGAAGACCGGCCAGAAGCTCGTCATCCCGGCCTATGCGTATTCGAGCAACGGCGCCACGCCGAAAGTCGCCGACGCCAAGCCTGCGAACGGCACCAGGCACGACCAGCCGGCCGACGCGCCGGAGAAGGTGGCCGTGCTGCCGCAGCAACCGAAGCTCAGGGAAGGCAAGTCTGCCGCGCAGGTGGACGCCTCGGCTGCCGCGAGCCAGCCGAAGGATGGAAAGACCGCGCCCAAAGTGGCTTCGGCGACGGCCAAGCCGGCCGGTGCCGGCGGCACTTACACGGTACAGCAAGGCGATACGCTGTCTGCCATCGCCAGAAAGACCGGCGTCCGCGTCGTCGCGTTGAAGCAGGCGAATGGCATGCAGGATGGACTGCTCAAGATCGGCCAGACCCTGAAAGTGCCGGCAGGCGGAACCGCTGTCGTCGCCGGCGTGAAGCCGGCAAAGGTCGATCCGGTGACGACGGCCACCACCCAGCCGCCCGCCAAGACAACGCCGACGCAGACGCTCGCCTCCTACACGCCGCCGAAGAAGGACGCGAAAGTCATCCAGCAGGCCGAGGACGACGATGCGGTGGCGCCGGACGCAACCGGCATCGGCAAGATGCGCTGGCCGGTGCGCGGCCGCGTGATCTCAAGCTTCGGTGGCGGCAAGGACGGCGTCGACATTGCCGTGCCCGAGGGGACGCCGGTCAAGGCGGCTGAAAACGGCGTCGTCATCTATGCCGGTGACGGCCTCAAGGAATTCGGCAACACGGTGCTGGTGCGGCACGAAAACGGTCTGGTCACCGTCTACGGCCACGCCAGCTCGATCGAGGTGCAGCGCGGCCAGAAGGTCAAGCGCGGCCAGGAAATCGCCCTGTCCGGCATGAGCGGCACCACCGACTCGCCGAAACTGCATTTCGAAGTGCGCAAGAACTCGGCGCCGGTCGATCCTTCGACCTATCTCGAATAGACGACGAAAAGCGATTTGCGGGCCACCTGACCTTCAGCCCGCCGAGGAAGTCCGCTCCGCAAGGTGCGGGCTTCTTCTGCTGTTAGTCCTTGAGCGGCTAATCCTTCAGCGATTTGCCGAGCCGGCCTGCCAGATCCTGGGTGAACTGCCAGGCGACGCGGCCCGAACGGCTGCCGCGCGTCGTCGCCCATTCCAGCGCCTCGGCGCGCAGCGTCTCGGGATCGATGGCGAGATCGTGATGGCGGACATAGCCGTCGATCATGTCGAGATATTCGTCCTGCGAACATTTGTGGAAGCCAAGCCACAGGCCGAAACGGTCCGACAGCGACACCTTTTCCTCGACCGCTTCCGACGGATTGATCGCGGTCGAGCGCTCATTGTCGATCATGTCGCGCGGCAACAGATGCCGCCGGTTCGAGGTGGCGTAGAAGATGACGTTGGCCGGGCGGCCCTCGACGCCGCCTTCAAGCGCTGCCTTGAGCGATTTATAGGACGTGTCGTCGTGGTCGAATGACAGGTCGTCGCAGAACAGGATGAAGCGGAAGGGTGCTGCCTTCAGCAGGCCCATCAGCTTCGGCAGCGTGTCGATGTCTTCGCGATGGATCTCGATAAGCTTGAGCGGCAGGTCGAGGTTGGCCGAAGCGTTGACCGCGGCGTGCACCGCCTTGACCAGCGACGATTTGCCCATGCCGCGCGCGCCCCACAACAGCACGTTGTTGGCAGCATAGCCTGAGGCGAAGCGCTCGGTGTTGTCGACCAATATGTCGCGGACGCGGTCGACCCCGCGGATCAGGCCGATGTCGACGCGGTTGACCTTGCGCACCGGCTCCAGATAGCCGGGATCGGCCTGCCAGACGAAGCAATCGGCCTCGCCTAGGTCGGTTTGCGGCACCGGCGGCGGGGCGAGGCGGGCGACCGCCTCGATCAGGCGGTCGAGCTTCTGGCTCAGGATATCGATGGTACTGTCGGTCATCTCTTGTCTTTTTTGTTTCGCTTTCAGGATGGTGCGGCAGGCCAACCTACCTGATTTCAGCGGTTTCGAAACTCGTCCCAAGCATTTGTTCGGGCATGATCTTTTGCGGAAACCGAGCGTCGCTTTTGGGGATCACCCTCTAACACGGCTCACCAGGCCGGAAAAGCAGCCGATTTGCCCGGCCGCGCAGTTGCATTGGCAACGTTACCGACTATATTCCGGCCAAATTTGGCGGGGCCGTCAAATTCCCAGAACGGTTTGGCGGCTGTTTTTAAAATTCAGGAGTACCTCGATGTTCGTGACACCGGCATACGCCCAAGGCATCGGCGGGGACTCGTCCGCAATGTTTATCCAGATCGTGCCGTTTGCTCTGATTTTCGTGATCATGTATTTTCTGATCATCCGGCCGCAGCGTACGCAGCTGAAGAAGCGCGGCGAGATGCTGGCGGCGGTTCGCCGCGGCGACACCGTTGTCACCGGTGGCGGCTTGGTCGGCAAGGTAACCAAGGTGATCGACGATAACGAGCTCGAGATCGACCTTGGCGGCGGTACCAAGGTGACGGCGCTGCGCTCGACGATCGCCGACGTGCGCGTCAAGGGCGAGCCGGTGGCGAACCAGAACGCCAAGAAATAACCGAATTGTCGGCGGAACGATCCGCCAGTACGCCCTGACGGACGACGCCATATGCTTTATTTTTCGCGCTTCAAGATGATCCTGATCTGGCTGGCCGTGGCCGCCACAGTGGTCCTCGCTGCGCCCAACCTTTTTTCCGCCAGCACGCTGGCCAAGTTGCCCGACTGGGTGCCGAAGCGGCAGATGACGCTCGGCCTCGACCTGCAGGGCGGCTCGCACATCCTGCTCAGGATGGATCCGAACGATCTGATCAAGGACCAGCTGGAGACGACGCGCGACGAAATTCGAACGCTGCTGCGCAATGCCAAGGTCGGCTATACCGGCCTTTCCGGATCGGGCCGCAGCGTTCAGGTCCGCATCACCGATGCCAATCAGGTCGATGCCGCCAAGAATGCGTTGAAGACATTAACCGATCCGGTGCAAGCTGGCCTGTTCAGCGGCGGCTCCATCCGGGAGATGACACTGGATGAATCCCAGCCCGGCCTGCTCAAGTTCACCGTCACCGAGGCCGGCATCAAATACCGCACCTCGGCGGCGCTGACGCAGTCGATCGAGGTCGTCGGTCGCCGCGTCAACGAGCTCGGCACCACCGAGCCGATCGTGCAAAGGCAGGGCGACGATCGCGTTCTGGTCCAGGTGCCGGGCCTGCAGGATCCGCAGCGGCTGAAGGAGATCCTCGGCCAGACCGCCAAGCTGACCTTCCAGATGGTCGACCAGTCGATGCCGGTGCAGGATGCGCTCAAGGGCCGCCCGCCGGCGGGGTCCTCGGTGCTCTATTCGCAGGACGATCCGCCCGTTCCCTATCTGATCGAGAACCGCGTCATCGTCTCGGGTGAAGACCTCGACAAAGCGAGTGCGACCTATAATTCCCAGACCAACGAGCCGGTGGTTTCGTTCACCTTCAATTCCAGGGGAGCGACGCGGTTCGGCCAGGCGACATCGCAGAATGTCGGCAAGCTGTTCGCCATCATCCTCGACAATCAGGTGATTTCGGCGCCGCAGATCCGCGAACCGATCCTTGGCGGCAGCGGCCAAATCTCGGGCAATTTTACTGCCGAGAGCGCCAACGACCTCGCCGTGCTGCTGCGTGCCGGTGCTTTGCCGGCGACGCTGACTGTGATCGAGGAGCGCACCGTGGGGCCTGGTCTCGGCCAGGATTCCATCCATGCCGGCAAGGTCGCGGGTATCATCGGGTCAATCCTGGTGGTGGCGTTCATGTTCGTCGCCTACGGTTTCCTCGGCTTCCTCGCCAACATCGCGCTGGCGGTGCATGTTGCGATGATCGTCGGGCTGCTGTCGCTGCTTGGAGCGACGCTGACCCTACCTGGTATCGCCGGTATCGTGCTGACCATCGGCATGGCGGTCGATTCGAACGTCCTCATCTATGAACGCATCCGCGAGGAGCGACGTGCCGGCCGCTCGGTCATTCAGGCGATCGATACCGGTTTCAGCAAGGCGCTGGCGACCATCGTCGATTCCAACGTGACCTCGCTGATCGCAACCGTGGTGCTGTTCTGGCTCGGAACCGGGCCGGTGAAGGGCTTTGCCGTCACCTATGCCATCGGCATCCTGACCACGGTCTTCACCGCCTTCACCTTCACCCGTTTGCTGGTGTCGATCTGGCTTCGCCGCGCCCGTCCGAAGGAGTTGCCGCGGGCGCCGGTGACGTTCATTCCACCCGGCACGAAAATTCCGTTCATGGGCATCCGCCGCTGGACGTTCACACTGTCCAGCGTGCTTTCGGTGCTGTCGGTCATCGGCTTCATGACCATCGACATCAATTACGGCATCGATTTCAAGGGCGGCTCACTGATCGAGGTGCAGTCCAAGGCCGGCAATGCCGATCTGGCCGACATCCGCGGCAGGCTGACGGAACTCAATATCGGCGAGGTGCAGGTTCAGCAGTTCGGCGAGCCGAACGACGTGCTGATCCGCGTCGGTACGCAGGAGGGCGGCGAGAACGCCGAGCAGACCGTCATCGACAAGGTGCGCGGCGAGTTGCAGGACCAGTATGATTTCCGCCGCGTCGAAGTGGTGGGGCCGACGGTCTCGGGCGAGCTTGCCAAGCAAGGCACCATCGCCATGCTGGTCGCGCTGCTCGGCATCCTGATCTACGTCTGGTTCCGCTTCGAATGGCAATTCGCGGTCGGCGCCATCGTTGCGACCGTGCACGACGTGGTCATGACGATCGGCTTCTTCGTCATCACCGGCCTCGAATTCAACCAATCGTCGCTGGCGGCGATCCTCACCATAATCGGTTATTCGCTCAACGATACGATCGTTGTCTATGACCGCGTCCGGGAGGATCTGCGAAAATACAAGCGAATGCCGCTGCCGCAATTGCTGAACAACGCCATCAACGAGACGCTGTCGAGGACGACGCTGACCTCGGTGACGACGATCCTGGCGCTGCTGGCGCTGGTGCTGTTCGGCGGCGAGGTGATCCGCTCGTTCACCATGGCGATGCTGTTCGGCGTCGTGTTCGGCACCTATTCGTCGATCTTTATCGCCGCGCCACTGCTTATCCTGTTCAAGCTGCGGCCGCAGGCCACAGCGTCCGATGAGGAAAAGCCGGTGGGCGGCGGCAAAGCCATAGCCACCTGACGGCTTGCCTCAAAAGTGGCCAAGGGCATCGTCATCCGCGAGGCGCATTTCCCCGGCCGCGCACCGATCGAGGCTTACGGCAATGGCGGTTTCCGCTTTGCCGACATGTCGCATCGCGGCTCGCTGCTGTGCCTGCCTTCGGGCATCTATGGCTGGGAGCCGGCCGATCCGCTGGCGCTGACGGCAGCGGATTTCGCCAAGCTGTTCAACGAGGCCGACAAGGTCGAGATCCTGCTGGTCGGCAGCGGCAAGGATCTGAGGCCGTTGCCCGCCGCGCTGCGTACGGCACTGAAAGAAGCGGGCATTTCCGCCGATCCGATGTCGACCGGGGCGGCTGTGCGGACCTACAATGTGCTGCTGGCGGAAAACCGCGCCGTGGCCGCGGCGCTCATTGCCGTCGACTGACGTGGCCGAAAACACCAAACTCGTCATGGAGACGGTGCGTGCCGCCGACCATGACCGCTATCTCAGCGTGCTCTACGCGCCCGAGAACAAGCGCGACGCGCTGTTTTCGCTCTATGCCTTCAACGCCGAAATCGCCGGCATACGCGACCGCATCCACGAGGCGCTGCCGGGCGAGGTGCGGCTGCAATGGTGGCGAGACGTCATCGCCGCCGAAGAGGATGGGGCTGAGGTCGGCCATCCCGTGGCGGACGCGCTGAAGGCGACTATTTCCACTCACCGCCTGCCCAAGGCCGCTTTCGACAATATGCTCGAAGCGCGCATCTTCGATCTCTATGACGACCCGATGCCGTCGCGCACTGACCTCGAAGGCTATTGCGGCGAGACTGCCGCCGCGCTCATCCAGCTTGCGGCGATCGTGCTCGATCCGGTCCAAGCACCACGCTTTGCCGAACTTGCCGGCAGGGCAGGTTGTGCGCAGGCGATGACCGGTCTCCTGCTTCTGCTGCCGCTGCATCGCAAGCGGGGACAGTGCTTTGTCCCGGCCGATATTTTGGCGGCGGCGGGATCGTCGCCGCAAGAGTTCGTTACAGGTGACGGCGGGCCGGGCGCGGAACGCGCCGTTGCCGCGATGATCGCGCTGGCACGCGAGCATCTTTCCGCTTTCGAGCAGGGGGCGTCCGCTCTGCCGGTTTCGCTACGCCCGGCCTTTCTGCCGCTGGCTCTGACGGGCGCGTATCTCGGCAAGATGGAGGGCTCCCGCCACTCACCGCTTGATAGCGCGGTGCGGCTCTCTGTCCTGCGCCGGCATTGGCTTTTGTTCCGGCGAGCGACGCGAGGCTGGCCGGCCGCATGAAGGCTGATGACCAATGAGGAAGTCCGGGGAGGCCGCCAAGCCTGGACTGCAGGCGGCGAGCATCGCCCCGGCCGAGTAGTTTTTCATCACGATGGATTACTCGATCCGCCATCGCGCATCAGCGTCTCATAATCGAGACCGCCGTAGAAGATGTTGACGATGCGAACAAGATCGTCGCTGAGAACATAGGCGATAATAGCCGAGTGCTCGAACGGCACCGTTCGCAACCCTGGTGCAATGTCATCGCGCGGCCGGCCGCCACGCGGGTGCATTGCCGATGCTTCGGCAGCGATGTTCGATTCGAAGCACGAATTTCAGCGCTATGTCCGGATTTCCGCCGGTCTCGATGATGTGCTTGAAAATGTCAGCCAGATCGTTTCTGGCGGTTTCACGGTAGCGACCTCAAGCCGCTGAATCATCAGCGCGGCCTGAATACTGAGCAAACAGTCCTCGGAGATGATCGCGCACCTCTTCTCCGGTATAGCCAGGCCTCGTATCCTCGATCGACGCCTTTACACGCGCCCTGATCGAGGCCATGCGCTCGGCATGTTCTTCCTCCTCGCGCTGGAAGGCGCGAAGCGCTGCGCGGATGACTTCGCTGGCCGAACCGAAGGAGCCGTCTTCAACCTTTTCGCGGATCATACGCGCCATGGCGGGCGTTACGGTGATTGACAGTTTTTCAGCGGATTCCATGGAATTTGGCCTCGCGATACAAAGTAGGATGTTATCCTACTTCTGCGCCCGCGCAATCCGCAAGCAGGGAGCTACTCCGCCGCTTCCGCCCGAAAAGGCAGCCCCAGCCATTCGCGGCAGTCGGCGAGCGCGCGCGACGTCACGGCGTGCCGCTTGGCGACCGTCTTGTCCTTGCCGCGCAGCCGCTTGCCCTCGATCTTTGGCGCGTCCACGGGCGGGAACAGACCGAAATTGACGTTCATCGGCTGGAAGGAGCGCTTTCCCGGCTCGTCGTCGGAGACAATATGGCCACCAGTGATGTGGTTGAGCAGCGCGCCGAAAGCGGTGGTCAACGGCGGCAGCGATGGTGCACGGCCAAGCCTTTCGGCGGCCGCGAAACGCCCGGCGAGCAGGCCGATGGCGGCACTCTCGACATAGCCCTCACAGCCGGTGATCTGGCCGGCAAAACGCAGGCCGGGCCGCGACTTCAACTGTAGCGAGGCGTCGAGCAGCGTCGGCGAATTGATGTAGGTGTTGCGGTGCAGGCCGCCGAGGCGGGCAAATTCGGCGTTTTCCAGCCCGGGAATGGAGCGGAATATGCGCACCTGCTCGGCGTGCTTCAGCTTGGTCTGGAAGCCGACCATGTTGTAGAGCGTGCCCAGTGCGTTGTCCTGGCGGAGCTGGACGACGGCATAGGCCTTTACGGACGGATTATGCGCATTGGTCAGCCCCATCGGCTTCATCGGCCCGTAGCGCAATGTCTCGACGCCGCGCTCGGCCATCACCTCGATCGGCAGGCAGCCGTCGAAATAGGGCGTGCCTTCCCACTGCTTGAATTCGGTTTTCTGGCCGTCGACCAGCGCCTGCACGAAGGCATGGTACTGCTCCTTGTCCATCGGGCAGTTGATGTAGTCCTTGCCGGTGCCGCCGGGGCCGATCTTGTCGTAGCGCGACTGGAACCAGCAGATGTCCATGTCGATCGTGTCGAAATGGACGATCGGCGCGATGGCGTCGAAGAAGGCGAGCGCGTCGGCGCCGGTTGCTTCGGCGATCGATTGGGCGAGCGAAGGCGCGGTCAGCGGGCCGGTGGCGATAATCGCCTGGTCCCAGTCCGCCGGCGGCAGGCCGGGCACTTCCTCACGCTGGATGGTGATGAGCGGGTGGGCTTCGAGCTTTCTGGTTACCGCTTCGGAAAATCCGTCGCGGTCGACGGCGAGCGCACCGCCGGCCGGCACCTGATGCGCGTCGCCGGCGCTCATGATCAGCGAACCGGCCAGCCGCATTTCGGCGTGCAGCAGGCCGACGGCATTGGTTTGCGCATCGTCGGAGCGGAAGGAATTGGAACAGACGAGCTCGGCCAGCCCGTCGGTCTTGTGCGCATCGGTGCCGCGGACGGGACGCATTTCATGAAGGACAACGGGAATGCCGGCTTCGGCCGCCTGCCAGGCGGCTTCGGAGCCGGCGAGACCGCCGCCGATAACGTGAATGGGGTTCTTGTCCATGAGCGCCGAAATAGTCGCTTGGCGCAAGGATTGCAATTGCCAGGGATCGCACCGCAAGTGGGCTGCCTAGGAAAGACCGCCCAAAACAACAACACCCGCCGAGGGAGGAGATCCGGCGGGTGTCGTTTTGTTGGCCGATCCTCGGGAGGAGGTGAAGATCGACCGTATTCGCCATCGCCGGGGAGGAGGTCGGCTTAGACGAAATTCCTTTCGCCATTTGAAAGGGCGCGAAACCCTTTTTAGAAACAACCTAGAAACAGCGCCCGCCGGGGGAGGAGGTCCGGCGGGCGCCGTTTTTGTGGTCAACCCTCGGGAGGAGGTGAAGGCTGACCGTATCCGTCAGGGTCGGGGAGGAGGTCGACCCTGGCGAAATTCTTGTGGTTAGATCGCCCTGCGAGCGACCATCTTGATCTCGTCGCGGACGATGCCGAGATCGTTGAGCTGGCGATTCGACAGGCGACCCAGCTCGGTAACCGTCTCGCGGTAGACG
The DNA here is from genome assembly GCF_040323975.1 of Mesorhizobium sp. M0019. Classification (NCBI taxonomy): domain Bacteria; kingdom Pseudomonadati; phylum Pseudomonadota; class Alphaproteobacteria; order Hyphomicrobiales; family Phyllobacteriaceae; genus Mesorhizobium; species Mesorhizobium sp. M0019. The sequence continues at coordinate 46,455 of NZ_JAMYVK010000020.1, forward strand.
CGCCAGTTACGATAGTTGCGGATCAGGTTCATTGTCGTTCTCTTTTCAAAACTGGTTCGGACCATTTGCGGCCCGAAGGATTAGACCGCCTTGCGGGCGACGTAGTGAATGTCGCTGCGGCTGATGCCGAGGTCGGTCAGTTCACGGGTGCTCAGGCGGTTCAGCTCGGACACGGTGTCCCTATAGCGGCGCCAGTTGCGATAGTTGCGGATCAGGTTCATGGTAGTCTCGTTTCGTCTTTCTTTCGGATCATTCCGTCTTTGTGTGCACCGTGAAAATAGGTGGGGTCATATCGATTTAAAAGCGCTATTGGTGCATGGCAGCAATGCAAATTGTGCAATGCAGCATTAACGCGCGTCCGGTTTTCCGCCCAGATCGGAAAATGCCGTTAGGTCAAACGTTTGGCCGGACGAGCTAAAAGGACCAAGCAAAGGGGGAGGGGCATGGCGAGCTATTCGTCACGGGTCAGGTCGGATATCGCGCGATGGCAGCAGGCTGGCCTGATCGACGCGCCGACAGCCGAGGCTCTAACGCGCGACGTCGAGGCAAACGAACGCAAATCGCTGAGTTTCGGCTCGATCCTGGCGATGATGGCGGCGCTGCTGTTCGGCGCGGCTATCCTGATCTTTATCGCCGCCAACTGGGAAGTCATCCCGCGGCTGGTGCGGGTCGCGGCACTTTTTGCCGTTATCCTTGCCGGCTATGTCGGCGGGGCGGTGCTGAAGATGCGCGACCATGCGGCGATCGGCGAGGCGCTGTGGATCGTCGCGGCGGCGGCATTCGGCGGTTCGATCGCGCTGATCGGCCAGATGTATCATTTGTCGGGCGACGAGGCCTCGGCCTTGATCACCTGGGGCGCCGGCACCGCGCTGGCGGCGGTGGCGCTGCGCTCAAACCCGCTGACCGTCGCTGCCGTCGGCATCGCCGATGCCTGGCTGTTCCTGAGAGGGTTCGACTACTTCCGGCGCACGGAATTTCCGCATCTCTTCGTGGTCATGGCGCTAATTCTGTTCGCCGTTTCGTTCTGGACGCGCAGCCAGGCGGCGCGCCACCTGATCATCCTGTCGGTCCTTTTCTACCTCGTGCTGTTGGCCATGGAATACGACACGCTGCAAGTCGCCATCCCGCTCGTTGCCGCGTCGGTGCTGCTTTTTACCGCTGCGATCTTTGCTGCCGGGCCGGTCGAGAGGGTTTTGCAACTCGGCGGCAGGTTGCCCTTGCACGCGCTGATCGGCTTTCTCACAGGCCTGGCGATGATCCAATTCGAACTGGCGGATGAAAGCAGCTACAATAGCGGCTTCGCCATTGCCTCGGCTGTTGCGCTGGCCGGCATCGTCGCGGCGATCGTGCTGGGCGGCCGCGAGAGCCGGGGACTGCGCTGGGTTGCCTATGCGGGCTTCGCCTTCGAACTCGCCATCATCTATGTGGTGATGCTGCAATCAATGCTCGACACGGCAGGCTTCTTCCTTGCGGCGGCGGTGCTTCTCGCCGTTCTTGCTTTCATTATCATCCGCATAGAAAAGCGCATGAACGCCTCGAACATGACAGGAGCGGCGGCATGATGACCGGCAAAAGACTGATCATCTCGGCGCTGGTCCTGGCGCTCGTCCAGATCGGCTTTCTGAGCTGGATCATCGCCGGACGCGCGGCGATCCTGCGCGATGGCAAGCAGGTCCTGCTCAGGGTTGAGCCGATCGATCCGCGCGATCTCTTGCGCGGTGACTACATTCTGCTCGGCTACGATATTTCGCGCATACCGGTGAAACTGATCGGCAACATTCCGGCCGGCAAGCTTTCCAGCGAGGAAACGTCGATCGTGGTCAGGCTGAAGCAGGGCGCCGATGGCTATTGGGGGCCGACCGCGGCTTGGTTCGGGCAAGCGCCGGCGCCGGCAGCATCCGGCGAAGCCGATATCGTCGGACACGTCTCCGAGGGCTGGAATATCAGCCAGGGAGCAACGACGATCGCGCCGGAGTACGGCATCGAGCGCTTCTATCTACCGGAAGGCGAGGGGATAGCGATCCAGAACGACATGCGGGTGCGGCCGTTCGGCATCCGGGTGGCGATCGCGGCCAACGGCACGGCGCAGATCAAGGCGCTGGTGGACGGCGACAAGACACTGTTCGAGGAGCCGCTTTATTAGATCGCGCTACGGCCTTGGCAATGATCCTCCTTCGCCAAGGCTTCGGAGGAGCTTCGAGTGGCCTGCCACCCGAAGCTCGAAGAGCGAAGGGTGGTGCGGATGAAGGGACTCGAACCCCCACGCCTTTCGGCACTGGAACCTAAATCCAGGGCGTCTACCAATTCCGCCACATCCGCATTGCCCGGCCAATCCCATGTAGCCATCATTCTGTCAATGTCAGGGCCGATATCGGCATCATTGGCCGGAATGCAAAGACGGTTGAAAATCGGCCGCGCCTGTGACAAAAGGCGTGTCGAATGTGACGGGACGCGACGATCCGCTTCTGCAGAATGTGATAAGAAGTAGGAAAAACAAAGACTTATTCACATTTTTGGAGCGTATTTCTGGAGGATTTGTGCCGCGTTGAGCGGACAGATCGCCAAGTCCCGCACCAAAAGCCATTCCCGGCAAGATCATACCGGCAGGCTGTAAACGGCAGGGGCCGTTTGACGGCCTCATTGGTGGAAACAAAGGTTTTATGATGCAGGTCACCGAAACGCTCAACTCCGGTCTCAAGCGCGAGATCAAGATCACCGTGCCGGCCGGTGACATGGAAGCCAAGCTGATGGCGCGGCTCTCCGATGCTAGGAACAAGGTCCGCATCAACGGCTTCCGCCCCGGTAAGGTGCCGGTTCAGCATCTGCGCAAGGTCTACGGCAAATCATTCATGGCCGAAGTGGTCAACGAGATTCTCAATGATTCGACCCGTTCGATCATCACCGGGCGCGGCGAAAAGGCCGCCATGCAGCCTGAAGTGATCATGACCGAGGACGAGAAGGAAGCCGAGAAGATCCTGGCAGGCGGTGCCGATTTCGAGTTCCGCCTGAACTATGAGGTCATTCCGCCGATCGAGATCAAGGATTTCTCCGACATCAAGGTGACGCGCCAGGTGTTCGACGTGCCGGATGAAGAGATCGACGAGCAGGTCAAGCGTGTCGCTGAATCCGCCCGCACTTACGAGCCGAAGACCGGCAAGGCCGCCGAGGGCGACCGTGTGACCATCGATTATGTCGGCAAGATCGACGGCGAAGCCTTCGGCGGCGGCGCCGGCACCGATCAGCCGCTGGTGCTCGGCTCGAAGGAATTCATCCCCGGCTTCGAGGACCAGCTGGTCGGCAGCAAGGCCGGCGACGAGAAGCAGGTCACGGTTACCTTCCCGGAAAACTACCAGGCGGCGCATCTGGCCGGCAAGGAAGCCACTTTTGACGTGACGATCAAGGAAGTGTCGAAGCCCGGTGCGCTTGAGATCAACGACGAGATGGCCAAAAATCTCGGCCTTGAATCGCTGGAGCGCCTGCGCGAGGTGGTGCGCGGTCAGATCGAGAACCAGTTCGGCTCGATAACGCGCCAGAAAGTCAAGCGGCAGTTGCTCGACCAGCTCGACGCTGCTTACTCGTTCGAGGCGCCGTCCAAGCTCGTCGAGGCCGAGTTCAACAACATCTGGAACCAGGTCAACCGCGACCTCGAAGCTGCTGGGCGCACCTTTGCCGACGAAGAGACGACGGAAGAAGAAGCGCGTGCCGAATACATGCGGCTTGCCGAGCGCCGCGTGCGTCTCGGCCTGGTTCTCGCCGAAATCGGCGAGAAGGCCGGCGTCACCGTGACGGACGAGGAATTGCAGCGCGGCCTGTTCGAGCAGGTGCGTCGCTATCCGGCCAACCAGCAGCAGGAAGCCTTCGAATTCTATCGCAATAATCCCGAAGCGCTGAACACGTTGCGCGCGCCGATGTTCGAAGAGAAGGTGGTTGACCATCTGCTCGGCCAGATTTCGGTCACCGATGTCAAGGTCAGCAAGGAAGAGCTGCTGGCCGACGACGAGGATACGGAGACAACCAAGGCCAAGCCGGCGAAGAAGGCGGCTGCGAAAAAAGCGGACACCAAGAAGGCCGACGACGACGCTGAAGAGCCGAAGAAAAAGGCCGCGCCGAAGAAGAAGGCCGCCAAGGACGCTGAATAACGTCCCTGCTGAATTCCGAAAGGCCGCCTTCTCGAGGCGGCCTTTTTCGTTGTGGCGCAGACGCAACGGATTTCACGCATCTGGCGGTCGAGGTAGCGATATGAAGCTTTGATGATTATCTGCGCTGGGTTGCTGACCGCAGCGGTTGTTGGAGGCATCGTTGAGACAGTTCTTCGGTATCGGAAGCGTGGCGGCGGCGTTCCTGCTTGCGTCGGTCTGCCGCATTGCCCAGGCTGATACGGTTCTCGACAACTGGCGGTTCGACAAGAGCAGCGATGGCCTTGTCACCGCCTCGCTTTACGCGACCAACAAGCTCATCACCGGTGGCGGCGCATTGAGCTACAGCCCGGTTTTGACGATCGCCTGCCGGACAGCCGGCGAACCGCGTTGGAGCGAATGGCTGCAACTGAGCGACACCGTTTCCGCCAGCCGAACCATCGCCATGTCGGTGACTGTCGGCCAATCCGGCAAGCTCAACGAAAGCTGGTCGGTCGGCCCGCGCAGCAGAATGCTGGTCCGCGACGGTGCCGACGGCATCAGGCGACTGATTTCCGCGGACCGGCTGCTGCTGTCCTGGCGGTTCGGGCTGCTGTCGGGGCGCGGCAAAGCCGAGTTTGACCTCACCGGAGTTGAAGAGGCGATCGGCCGGATCGCCGCCAGCTGCAACACCAAATTGCCTTGAGCAGATTGTCCGCATTAAACCTTTGCATGGCCGAACTCTACCTGCCGGCCGGGTTCTGTGGTATGTAGGTGCCGCAACCCCAGGCATTGGATATCCGTTCTGCCATTCAAGAGCGCATGCCAGCGGACTAAATGTCGGCCTGTGCAGGTCAGCCAGGGCAAATTGGCGATCAGGGAGGAAATGCCATGCGTGCCATTGTGTTTTTTATCATCATGTCCGTCGCCACCGTCATTGCCGGCCCCTCGCGGGCACAGGATGCCGCGGCGGGTGAGAAGGTCTTCGCCAAATGCAAGGTCTGCCATATCGCGGACAAGGATCAGAACAAGATCGGTCCGTCCTTGAACGGCGTCATCGGCCGAACGGCCGGCACGCATCCAGGGTTCAGCTATTCCAAGGCTATGACCGAGGCCGGAAAATCCGGCGTTAAATGGGACGAAGCCACGCTGACGACCTACCTTCGCGATCCCAAGGCGATGGTCAAAGGAACCAAGATGGCGTTTGTCGGCCTCAAGAAAGACGAGGACATCGCCAACGTCATTGCTTATCTGAAGCAATTCTCCAAATAGCCCGGCTCTTCCGCCGGATCTTGGCATAGCAAACAGGTCGAGGCATCGCCTCGGCCGCAATCTGCCGGCAGTGTCGGTGGGGAGGGCGGCTCGTTGCAAAAAAGACATTGGCCGGCTAGGCTGCCATTCCCATCGGTGGTCGTCTGAATGTCGACTGAAGAAAGCCGTCTCAAGGATACCGGCATCCGCCTCTCGGAGGCGACGGCGGGTGATTTCTTTGCGCTTTTGAAGCCACGCGTCATGGCGCTTGCCGTGTTTACTGCCTTCGTCGGCCTGATGATGGCGCCCGGCGTGATGAATCCAGTTATCGCCGTAATTGCCATCGGCGCAATCGCGGTTGGAGCGGGAGCCGCCGGCGCGCTCAATATGTGGTACGACGCAGACATAGACGCCTTGATGTCTCGCACGTCCAAGCGACCAATTCCGTCCGGTCGCGTCACGCCTGGCGAAGCTCTCAGCTTCGGTCTGGTGCTTTCCGCACTGTCGGTCATGACGCTCGGCGTGCTGGTGGGGTGGCTCGTCGCATCGTTGTTGGCGTTCACCATCTTTTTCTATGTTGTTATCTACACGATGTGGCTGAAGCGCTCGACGCCACAGAATATCGTCATAGGCGGCGCGGCAGGCGCCCTTCCTCCGGTGATCGGGTGGGCTGCTGCAACCGGCGCAATCGGCATTGAAAGTCTCATCCTGTTTCTGATCATTTTCCTCTGGACGCCGCCTCATTTCTGGGCGCTGGCCCTTTTCAAGGTCGGTGACTATGCCGCGGCGGGGGTCCCGATGATGCCGAATGTGGCCGGCCAGCACTCGACCAGAAAACAAATCTTCGCCTATTCGCTGCTCTTGGCGCCAATCGGCGTGCTTCCTTGGGGCTTCGGCTTCGCGAGCGGATATTACGGCACTGTTTCAGCCGCGTTGGGTGCAGGTTTCATTTGGCAGGCCTGGAAGGTTCTCGTCGCCGACAAGGAGATGAAGCCGGCAAAGGCGCTGTTTGCGTATTCGATTGTCTATCTTTTCGCAATATTTGCGGCGTTGCTTGCCGACACCATTGTAATGCGAGTGATCGCTTCAGCCGACTATTGACCCCGGCTCAAAACATCACGTCGGCAGAGCACAAAATCCCAGCAACAGCAGAATAACGACGCCAAGGCCGAGTATGAGAACTGTCCTTCCGTCCATGACCTTCACCTTCGACTAGAAGAGCATATCGAAGAACGGCGTCCGTAGCTAGTCAGGCTACCCGGGACCTCCTACTCCCGGGCCTTCCTACAAAGCGCGACAAGTCCCCCGCATGAGAGTATATTGATCATGGTGCAGGTCGCGGTTTGCGTGGGCCAATCATGCAGAACGGCAGCACCGTAAAACGCGACCTTACCGGACCTGGTCTGGAGGAATGGTCATGGCAAGCTTTCACGTGATAGCAGGCGCCGGCGAGACGCTGGAACACACCAGAATTCGAAAAATCGGTGTCTCCGATCTTTTTGATGCGCTCAGGCGTGGCGTCGATGATTTCATGGTCAAACCGTCGCACATCGTTTTTCTCTGCCTGATCTATCCGATTGCGGGAGTCGTGCTTGCTGTCTGGACATCAGGTAACAACACGCTGCCATTGCTGTTTCCGCTTGTATCCGGCTTTGCACTGATTGGTCCGTTCGCGGCGATCGGCCTCTATGAGATCAGCCGGCGACGGGAAGCCGGGCTCGACGCCTCGTGGAGGCACGCCTTTGAGGTCAGGAGTTCTCCGGCACTGCCGGCTATTGCAGCGGTCGGCGTCATGCAGCTTGCGATCTTTATCGCCTGGCTTTTGACGGCCCAGATATTCTACCAGACACTGTTCGGCCCGGCGCCGCCGCAATCGCTGTCCAGCTTCATCAGTGAAATATTCGCCACGGGACGCGGCTGGACGCTCATCATCCTGGGTCACGCCATCGGCTTCGTGTTCGCCGCGGTTGTGTTGTGCACCACGGTCGTCGCATTCCCGTTGTTGCTCGACCGCGATGTCGGCGCCTACGAAGCCATCCACACCTCGGTGCGCGTTGTCCTGGCCAACCCGATCGTGATGGCCGTGTGGGGCCTTATCGTCGCCGTCGCCCTGATCGTCGGCTCGCTGCCAGTGTTCGCCGGGTTGGCAGTCGTGCTGCCGATCCTTGGTCATGCGACCTGGCATGTCTATCGGAAAGTTGTGGAATCGCCGCCGGCCACCAGACCGTGAGCTGAAAAAAACCTGCCCTGCGCGCACCGGTGAAAGTGCCGGTGCGGGCAGGGTGGGGCAGAGCTTTCAATAGGCCGGGTGGCTGAAACGGGCCTGGCGCGCGTCCTTTGTCAGGTCGCGGAAATCCTTGCCGCTCACATGCACCAGCGTCCTATGGTCACCGCCCTCGAAATAGATTTCGGGAGCGTCGCCGAGGCTTTCATCGAGGACCACTGGCACATCATAGGCAGCGCCGATCGGCGGCACAGCGCCGACATCGCAATCGCCGAATAACGAGACCACCTCGTCTTCGGAGGCAAGTCCAAGAGGCTTCTCCATGACATCCTGCAATGTCGCGAGTTCTATCCTGTGCGTGCTTGGAACCACGGCGAGCGCGTAGCCACGGTCGTGGTGAACGACCACCGATTTGGCCATTATGCTGCCAGGCACATGTGCCGCAATGGCGGATTGTCTGCTTGTCGCCGTGCGGTGATGCTCGACGGTGTCGTAGGAAATTCCTTTCCTATCGATGAAGTCCTTCAGTCTGTTTGCGATGGTCATCTTGGGCGCCCCTTGCTGGTGTTCGCGACGCATGTGGAAACGCCGGCATCGCCTGTCGTTTCCGATACCAACAGAAATGGACCAGCCGTGGATAGTTTCAAGGCGAAGGCTCCAGGACCGGACGGCCTGGATCCAGACTGCATGTCAGGGCCCGGCCCCGAAAAACGCCATTCGGGTGAGAAGCGTGTAGTCCGCTTCGAAGACCATCATCGTCACGAACACCAGCACCAGCACCGGCGGCAGGATGATTGCATATGTCAGCGCCAGCCGTTCCCAGGCCATGTGCATGAAGATGGCGACGATCAGTCCTGCCTTGAGGATCATGAAGATCAGGATCAGCGACCATCTGAGATAGCCGTGGAGACCGAAATAGTCGACCAGATAGGAGCAGGTGCTGAGGATGAACAACCACGCCCAGACCACCAGATAGAGCTTGATCGGGTGCTCCTGGTGAACCTCCGCCGGGGTAAACCCGGTCGTCGTCGCATCATGGGTACGGGCGCTGTCCAGCGCATGCTGTCCCAGGCCGTTTGCGGTTGCTTCAGCCATGTCCTGCCTCTCACCAAAGATAGAAAAATGCGAAAATGAACACCCAGACCAGGTCGACGAAATGCCAGTAAAGCCCCATGATTTCGACGTTCTCGTAGCGGCCCCTTCGGCTGGTGAAGAAACCGGGCCGTCCGACGTCGTAGTCTCCGCGCCAGACCTTTCGCGCCACGATGATCAGGAAGATCACCCCGATCGTCACGTGCGTGCCGTGGAAGCCGGTGATCATGAAAAAGGATGCGCCGAACTGGGCAGCGCCCCAGGGATTGCCCCAAGGCCGCACGCCCTCGGTGATCAGCTTGGTCCATTCGAAGGCCTGCATGCCGACGAAGGTTGCGCCGAGTGCTGCGGTCAAGAGCATCAGCACTGCCGTCTTGCGGCGGTCGCGGCGGTAGCCGAAATTGACCGCCATGGCCATCGTTCCGCTGCTCGAGATCAGCACGAAGGTCATGATGGCGATAAGGATCAGTGGAATGTCGGAGCCGCCGATGCGCAGGGCGAAGACCTCGCTCGGATTGGGCCACGGCACGCGTGTTGAGATACGCGCGGTCATGTAGGAGAGCAGGAAGCAGCCGAAGATGAACGTGTCGCTGAGTAGGAAGATCCACATCATGGCCTTGCCCCAGGACACGTTTTTGAACGCCCGCTGATCCGAGGACCAGTCGGCGGCGATGCCTTGCCAGCCTGCGGGCCGCGGCTCTGTTCGGCCGATGTGGGCCAGTGTCGTCTCTGCCATCCGCCCGTTCCTCCTAGGTCAGCAACCCTCGGCAAATGTCGATTAGAGTCGAAGCCCAGCCGGCCAGAAGCGCAAAGATGGCGAGCCAGACGAAAAGCAGGAAATGCCAGTACATGGCGCACAGCTCGACACTGAGGCGAAGCCGCTGCGGCTGCGCTCCGTTCCAGGCGCCGACGCTCGTTCTGCCCAGCCCGACCAGTCCTCCCAGTATATGCAGGCCATGCATTCCCGTTAGCAGGTAGAAGAAGCTGTTGGCCGGATTGGATGCCAGAAAATAGCCGTCCGCACTCAGTTCCCGCCATGCCACAAGCTGTCCAATCAGGAAGACGAGCGCCGTGAGTCCAGCGGTGGCGAGGCCAAGCCTGACCATGTCCACTTGGCCCTTGCGCGCCGCGAGCGAAGCGCACTGTATTGCAATGCTGCTCAAGACCAGTACGCCGGTGTTAAGCCAGAGCAGGGGCGGGATGGGCAGCGGCCGCCAATCCGACAGCGCCATGCGCATGAAGTAAGCACTGGTGAACAGCGCGAACAGGCAGCCGACGACGGCAAGGAAGACGCCGAGACCGATCTTTGCGGTCGGCAGCGCCGATCGGTCCAGAGCGACAAAATCCCCGATCATACCTTGCTCGAGCCACGGCTTCGTCATTAGCCGCTGATGGGAAAGCCACCACCCGGCAATACCGGCGATCACGAGCAGGAAGACCAGGATTACGCTCATGCCGGCTCCCTGGAGGGCGCGAAGGAGCCCGGAACGTTTTGCGGTATGAAGTCCTCCTTGGCTCCCGGTACGCTGTAGTCATAGGCCCAGCGATAGACGATCGGCAGATCCTTGCCGAAATTGCCGTGGGCGGGCGGTGTTTCGGGCGTCTGCCACTCGAGCGTCGTTGCCCGCCACGGATTGCCGCCAGCCTCACGGCCATGGCGGATGCTCCAGATGAGATTGAACAGAAACACAATCTGAGCAAAACCGACTATAAAAGCCATGATGCTGATAAACGAGTTCAGGTGGTGGGCCGATTCCGTCATGATCGTCATGTCGGTCAATTCGTTGTACCGCCGCGGCACGCCCATCAAGCCGAGATAGTGCATGGGAAAGAAGATCAGATAGGCGCCGAGGAAGGTGACCCAGAAATGGAACCGGCCCAGTGTCTCGTTCAGCATCCGGCCGGTGACCTTCGGATACCAGTGATAGATCGCGCCGAAGATTACGATGATCGGGGCAACCCCCATGACCATATGGAAATGGGCGACGACGAACATCGTGTCCGACAGCGGAACGTCGACGACGACATTGCCGAGGAACAAGCCGGTCAACCCGCCATTGACGAAGGTGACGATGAAGGCCAGGGCAAAAAGCATCGGAATCGTGAGGTGGATGTCGCCGCGCCACAGCGTCAGCACCCAATTGTAGACCTTGATGGCTGTTGGGACGGCGATGATCAATGTCGTTGTGGCGAAGAAAAAGCCGAAATAGGGATGCATGCCACTGACATACATGTGGTGCGCCCAGACCACGAAGCTCAGCGCGCCGATGCCGACGATGGCCCAGACCATCATGCGGTAGCCGAAGATGTTCTTGCGCGCATGGGTGCTGATCAGGTCGGATACGATGCCGAAGGCCGGAAGCGCCACGATGTAGACCTCCGGATGGCCGAAGAACCAGAACAGATGCTGGAACAGGATCGGGCTGCCGCCGCCGTGCTGCAACTGTTCGCCCATCTCGACGATCGCCGGCATGAAGAAGCTGGTGCCGAGCGCCCGGTCGAGCAGCATCATCACGCAGGCGACGAACAGCGCCGGGAAGGCGAGCAGCGCCATGATGGTGGCGGTGAAAATACCCCAGACAGTAAGCGGAAGGCGCATCAGCGTCATGCCGCGCGTGCGCCCCTGCAGCACCGTCACGACATAGTTCAAGCCGCCCATGGTAAAGCCGACGATGAACAGGATCAGCGAGACAAGCATCAGGATGATGCCCCAGTCCTGGCCGCCTGGCGTACCGGTCATGATTGCCTGCGGCGGATAGAGCGTCCAGCCGGCACCCGTCGGTCCGCCGGGCGCAAAGAAGCTCGACACCAGGACCAGCACCGCGAGCAGATAGATCCAGTAGCTCAGCATGTTGACATAGGGAAAGACCATGTCGCGAGCACCAACCATCAACGGGATCAGATAGTTGCCGAAGCCGCCCAGGAAGAGTGCCGTGAGCAGGTAGATCACCATGATCATGCCGTGCATGGTGATGAACTGGTAGTAGGCTTCCGGGGTGATGAAGTCGAATGTGCCGGGGAAGCCGAGTTGCAGCCGCATCAGCCAGGATAGCACCAGCGCGACCATGCCGATCGCTGTCGCCGTCGCCGAATACTGGATGGCGATGACCTTGGCGTCCTGCGAGAAAACGTATTTCGTCCACCAGCTGTGCGGATGGTAGAGTTCCATTTCCGCGACTTCGGCCGGCGGTACCGCATCTGCAGGTGTGATATCGACCATAGGAACACCTCCGTGCCCTTTTCGGCCAGCCCGACAGTTCGGGCTTGCCACACTAATTTCAATCCCGACGGCGCGCCGTCGTTCCGGTTTCCTACTCTGCCGAGCCCATCTGCTGGGGGGCGGACAGCTGCGCAAAAGTCTGCTGCTGGCCAAGCCACGCCAGATAGTCTTCCTGAGTATCGACCATGACCACGCCATGCATCATCGGATGTCCCTGGCCGCAGAGTTCGGCACACAGGACCTGGAAGGTTCCGGTCTTGGTCGGAGTGAACCAGAAATAGGTGACCGAGCCCGGGATCATGTCCATCTTGGCGCGGAATTCCGGCACGTAGAAATCGTGCAGCACATCGACCGAGCGGAGCAGCATCTTGACCGGTTTGCCTATCGGGAGGTGCAGGTCGGCCGCTTCCACTACGACATCGTCCTGGCCGTTGGCATCGGTGGCGATGACGCCGAGTGGATTTTCAGCGTTGACGTCGCGAGTGTCGGATGTGCCGAGCTTGCCGTCCTTGCCGGGGAGGCGGAAACTCCATTGCCACTGCTGGCCGACGACTTCGACCTCGGTTGCGTCGCTTGGAACGTTAACGAACCGGCTCCAGACGAACAGGCCTGGAACGAGCAAAGCGGTGACGCCAACCGCGGTGACGACCGTCAGCCAGGATTCGAGCCGCCTGTTCTCAGGTTCATATGCCGCCTGATTGCCTTCCCGATGACGGAAGCGGAAGACGCAATAGGCCATGAAAAGAACCACGGCGGCGAAGACGACACCGGTGATCCAGAAAGTTATGATGATGGTGTTGTCGATATAGTCCCAGTTCGAGGCAATCGGCGTCCACCACCATGGGCTCAGGAAGTGGAACAACACCGAGCCCACGACTATCAGAACGAGTACAAGCGCAACCGCCATGTCCCGGTTCCTCCCGGTATTCCAAGCGGCGCAAGCCGTCCCGGGAAATACCAAGTGCATCATAACTTGATTTGCGATGAAAATTCTAGAGCCGGCTGTGGGAAGGGCAAAAATACCATTTCGGCGCTGGCGGTCCTTCGGTTCGGCGGTGATCAGCGGCAGCGGGTGGCAAACATCGTCAGCGTCGAGTAACCGGCAAGGGCGGGCACGCCGAATGTGCCCGGCAGAGTCACCGGAACGGCGATCGTCGGGGATCGTCGCGCGCAGGTTCTGCAGGAACAGCAGCATGACGAAGAACGTCAGCACGATTGCTTCGACCAGTGTCCGTTCACCTGCTCGACGCTCGACGAAGGGAGTGGAGCCACTTTATTGGCCGGCAGATGTCACCCGCCAAACTGTGTTGCCGACGTCGTCGGCGATGAGCAGGGCCCCGGTTTTGTCGACAGCCAGGCCGACAGGCCGGCCGCGCGCCTTGTTGTCCTTGTCCAGGAAGTCAGTCACCACGTCGGTAGCGACGCCGCTCGGACGGCCGCCGCTGAATGGTACGAACACTACCTTGTAGCCATTGAAGCGCGTGCGGTTCCAGCTGCCATGCTCGCCAACGAAGGCGCCGCCGCGATATGCCTCGGGAAAGCTGGTTGCCGTATAGAAGGCCAGTCCCAGAGGGGCGACGTGGGAACTCAGTGCATAATCCGGAACGACCGCTTTTGCGACCAGGTCCGGACGTTGGGGCATGACGCGGGGATCGAGATGCTGGCCGTAATAGCTGTATGGCCATCCGTAGAAGCCGCCATCCTTTACCGAGGTCAGATAATCCGGCACGAGATTGGGGCCGAGCTCGTCGCGCTCATTGATCACTGCCCAGAGCGCCCCGGTCTGCGGCTCCCAGCTCAGGCCGTTTGGATTGCGCAAACCGCTGGCGAAAATGGGCGACCGGCCGGTGGCCCTGTCTACCTGCCAGATGGCGGCGCGGTTCTTCTCCGCCTCGATGCCGTTTTCGGCGACGTTGCTGTTCGAGCCGATGCCGACATAGAGCAGCGAGCCGTCGGGGCTTGCCACCAGGCTCTTCGTCCAATGGTGGTCGATCGGGCCGCCGGGCAGGGCGGTTAGCGGCGTCCCGGGCGCGGTGATCTTTGTGTCACCGGTGTTGTAGGGATAGCCGACGATGGAGTCGGTATTGGCGACGTAGAGATCGCTTCCCACCAACGCCACGCCAAAGGGGGAGCTCAGGTGGTCGAGGAATACGCTGGTCAGCTCCGGCTTGCCATCGCCATCGGTGTCGCGCAGCAGCGTAATGCGGTTGCTTGGGCCGCTGTCGCCGCCCGAGGTGACCCAGGATTCGATCCAGCCCATCACCAAATCCTTGGGCCGTTTGATCGGTTCGCCACCCGGCGCCTTGGACTCGACCACCAGGACGTCGCCATTGGGCAGCACGTAAAGCGACCGCGGATGCTGCAAGCCGTGGGCATAAGCCTGGATCTGCAGCCCCTGCGCGACGGTCGGCTTTTCGTCGTTCTTCCATCCGACCACGGAAGCGAGATGCATGGGCGGGAAGAAATATTGGATCGGCTCCGGCAGGTTTGGATTCGGCCCTATCTGACTGCTGGGATCCGGGTCGTTGCCGCTGCACGCTGCAAGAGTGATCGCCGCAGTGCAAACGAGGACGGACACCGCGATGCGCCTGGTCTGACCGATGGAGCTTGCTATGCGCATCAATCCGCCACTCCGACGTGATGCCGGTACACCATGGACCAGCCCAGCCAACCAGTGAAGATGAGGATGAGCACGACAACCGCCGAGAGGATCAAGCCGGTAGGAACGATGGAGGTCCATGCATCGCGGGTGTGCACGAGCATGTTGATGATGGATAACGCCAGCGCCAGAAGATTGCCGAGCACGTGCGGCCAGGCGGGGGGCTGTGCCCTTATCAGCGGATTGGCCAGGAAATCGATCAGCCCCGCGATCGCTGCTAGGCAGCCCATGATCACGCCGATGGTAACCAGCCAAGCGGAGAAGTCAGCCCACATCATCTCCGCTGTTCGCCAATAGGCTAGATCCGTCAGCAGGGTGCCGGCGAAGCAGGCGATCGGAAATGGCACGAGCATCGGATGAATAGGATGTCCCGCAATCCTGGCCGTCGAACGCGGATTGTCACCGACCATAATGCGCCACCCTTCCTATTCTCGTCCAAACAACCGCCTGCCCGGCCTCCGGCGGCTGTTGCCGAGAGACCGGCAGACGACCGATAGATCCGTCAGGCCCAAAAAAGGGGCGCTGGCTGGCTGCGCCTGTTAGGCGGCGGACTGGGTCGGCGGGTTCTGATACATCATCCAGAGCTCGATCGCCGCCAGCACGGCGACCAGAATGCCGATCACGACATGCACGGTCATCGCCGTGGTCGCCTGGAATCCAAGCACCCAGGGCGATGCGAGAACCCACAGTCCGACGACCAGGTTCACCCACTCTTCCCACACGGCAAATGCTGCGAGGGCGGCAACCGAAAGCACGACGATCAAGATTCCGCTGCCGAGGGCGTTCTGCGTCTGCGGGCCTGCCGCAAATGTGAAGATCCAGGGAGAGAAGAACAGAATTGCCCCAAGGATCAGGTTGGCTACGTCACAGAGCCTGGCGTTTGTCCACTGGTTCATGGCATCCTCCATAAGGAGCGTTTATGGCTCCCGAGTTCGGCAAGGTGGTGCCTGAGTTCGGCGCGATACGCCCGAAGCCGCTCACTCCGTGTCACGGCAGTGCCCTTGCCCGGCCGGAGTTGCGCATGTGGCGAACTCCAGTCAAATCCGGCTATCTAACTGAATTCCGGGCTTTATGTTCCATTGGGCACCGGCAGGCCTGGATCAATTGATGGTGATCGAACAAATCCAAACCTGCCTGTCAGGGGGCGGCGGGGCGGCGGCGCGTAGCTCATTCTGTCTTTTTATCGAGCCGGTGAAACATTTCTCATGGATCGCAGTTCTTGGATCCAGAGGAGTTGAATAAGGGCAACCTGATTGCACGGGAGGAGCGCGGACGGCACAACTATAAATACGCTCTGCATAGAATACTTCGCAACTGGAAGCTCTCGCTTGTCTTGGTTGCCGCCGAAGCTTGTTTGAAAGACGGCGGTCGCCGCCGAAAAGATTTCTAAATGAAAATAGCCCAGATCGCACCGCTAACCGAATCCGTGCCGCCCCGAACCTACGGTGGAACCGAGCGAATTGTTTCGTATCTGACCGAAGAACTTGTCCGACAGGGCCATGAGGTGACGCTGTTCGCCAGCGCCGATTCTCGTACCTCAGCCGAGCTGGTGCGATGTTGCGACGTCGCGCTGCGCCTGAACCCCAGGGTCCAGGACGGTGGTCCGCACCATGTTATGATGCTTGAACGGGTGCGCCGGCGAGCCGATGAATTCGACGTTTTGCATTTCCACGTCGATGTTCTGCACTTCCCCATAATTCGGGATTTTGCCAGACGAACGGTTACCACGCTTCACGGCAGGCTCGACCTGCCCGATCTGGCGCAGCTTTATGCGATGTTCGACGACGTTCCCCTGGTCTCGATCTCCTTCGACCAGCGTCGGCCCATGCCGCCCGTCAATTGGGTTGGAACCGTGCATCACGGCCTGCCCCGCGATCTTCTACCATTCCACCCGAACACCTCTGGCTATCTTGCGTTTCTCGGTCGCATCTCGCCGGAAAAGGGGCCGGAAACGGCTATAGAAATAGCAGCGCGGGCCGGGTTTCCCCTGAAGATCGCCGCCAAAATCGACAAGGTGGACCAGTCGTTCTGGAAGGAAAGGGTCGAGCCGCAAGTGCTGCGGCATTCGAACGTGGAGTTCATTGGCGAGATCGATGAGCGGCAAAAGGCGGATTTTCTGGGCAATGCGATAGCGCTTTTGTTTCCGATCGACTGGCCGGAACCCTTCGGGCTCGTAACGATCGAAGCAATGGCCTGCGGTACGCCGGTGGTTGCGTTCCGGCGTGGCGCCGTCCCGGAGATCATCGATGACGGTGTGTCCGGATGGATCGTGGATACGGTGGAGGAAGCCGTGGGCGCGCTCCGGCGCATAGACAGCCTCGATCGCGCACGAGTGCGGCAGACGTTCGAGAAGCGGTTCACGGTCGAGCGCATGTGCAGCGATTATGTGGCACTCTACCGAGCACTCACGAGCGGCACGGCAGACGCAGTTGCCCCCACAAACGAGCTCTCCAGAAATATCGCGATGGTGGCTGTGCCGGGCTGAGGAACCGACTAATCCACATACAGACCACGACGGCGGAGTCCGGGAGCGCCTGCGGGGTCTTGTCGCCGGGCGCGGCGATCGCGCCAGAAGCCTTCGATCAGCAGCAAGCCTTCCCGGGGCTGATGCTTTCGCGAGCGGCGGCGCACTGCCGCCCGGTCCGGATTGACGCGCGCTACTTTCGCTGCAAAGGTGCTTTAACGACTTGTTTACCATGCGTCAGTCAGGGGTGGGGGGAATTTGGAACGGTTTCTGGGCGCGAACCGCCTTAATTGGGATGATCGGGCCGAACTGCACTCGACCGACACAACGGGCAGCTACCACATCGAGAATGTGCTGGCCGGCGGATCCAATCTCTATGAGCTGGAAACACGCGAGCTCGGCGATATCGCCGGCAAGGATATCGTCCACCTGCAGTGTCACATCGGTCTTGACACGATCAGCCTGAAGAATCTCGGCGCAGGCAGCGTGACCGGGCTCGACTTTTCACCGACGGCGATCGTGGCGGCGCGGGATTTTGCTGCGAAGGCAGGCACCGACGTGCGCTTCGTGGAAGCGCCACTGTTCGAGGCGGTGGAAGCGCTCGGCCGGACCTTTGATATCGCTTACGTTACTTGGGGTTCGGTAAACTGGCTGGACGACGTGTTCCGTTGGGCGCGGGTGGTTACCGATCTTCTGCGACCCGGCGGCCGCCTCTACATGGCCGAGGGCCATCCATTGATGTTTCAGTGCGATCGAAAGGCCGCGGTCCTGGAATTGAAGCACGACTGGCGAACGCCGATAGCTCGGCCGCTCGCCTGGAACGAGGAACTGACCTACACCGGCGATGATCGCATCTTGAAGCATCCTCGCTATTATGAATGGATCCACCCGATCAGTGACGTGGTGAATGCGCTGATTTCAGCTGGTCTGACGCTCGATTTTCTCAATGAGCATGACACGGTTTCGTGGCAGCACTTTTCATTTGCCGTGCGGGCCGGCAAGGATATGTACGGCCTACCCGAGAACTCTCCCAAGATACCGATGGCCTATTCCATTGGCGCGACGAAGCGCAGCGTCGGCAAGATACCATACCTTGTGTCTCCCAAGGCGATCGAGGGCCACTAGTCCAAGGTCAATGCTCTGACGTACTCGGGTCGGAGCGTCGAAATGTGCAATGGCGCTCGTGCGCCTCGATCTTCCGAACAAGGCTGATCTAGCTGGCGTTTCATGTTGGTCCGCATCGTGCAGCCCGCCTTCAGCATCGCTGTCGGTATCGCAGCCGGCGTCAGCCGTCGGAAAATGAAATTTCTCAGGAGTATGAAGGTCAAATTAAACATTGAAAGCTAATGTTCCTCATCGGGTCGACACCGAGAACCTGAAAACGGCACTTGAGGAATCGCCTATTGGCTTTTTTCCGCGCTAGGTTCAACGGCATCAAGGAGGCCGTCTTTTCGTCGGCAAATATTCCGGCGGCGATCGCGTTTGTCGTCATCCTTGTCAGCGCAGCATTCGCGGAGCACCAGAACAAAATCGTCTCGGACCAGGCCGTCCGTGCGGACGTGCTGACCAAGGTCAATCTCATCCGCGCCAAGCTCGAAGGCAATATCAATGGAAACCTCCAGCTCGTGCGTGGACTGGTCGCCGCGGTCGTGACCGAGCCCTATATGGGACAGCAACGCTTCGCCTCGCTCGCGAGCAATCTATTTGGCGCCGACTCGCAATTGAACGATATTGCCGGCGCGCCCGATCTGGTCGTTTCCCTTATGTATCCGATGGAGGGTAACGAGCAGGCGATGGGTCTGGACTACCGCAAGAACGAGCGGCAGCGTGCGGCTGCGCTAAGGGCGCGAGACGAACGCAAGCTGGTGCTTGCCGGTCCCGTCGACCTGAAACAGGGAGGACAAGGCTTCATCGGCCGCTTTCCGGTCTTCGTGCCGAGCGCTGGCAATACGGAAAGGTTCTGGGGTATCATTTCCGCCGTTGTCGACGTGCAGCGCCTTTACAGAGCGAGCGGCTTGCTTGACGACGATCTCGGGATCGACGTAGCGCTGATCGGCAGGGACGCCCTCGGTCACCGAGGTGGTCAATTCTACGGCAATGAGGAGATCAGCAAAAGCGATCCGGTGACGGCTGACGTTTTGCTTCCTTCCGGCTCGTGGCAGCTCGCGGCCATTCCCAAAAATGGCTGGCCTTCGACGCCAAGCAACGCATGGTTGTTGCGCGCGATCATGGCGACGGCCGGAGCCTTGGTTGTGTTCCCTTTCCTGGTCACAGGCCGCCTGATTGGCGAAAGACAGCGCAATTATGCGGAATTGCGTCGATTGTCACGACGCTTGGAACTCGCTCTGGAAGCTTCGGCTATTGGGGTTTGGGAACACGATCTCGCGACCAACGAGCTTACGTGGGATGATCGCGTCAACGAAATATATGGCAAACCAACCGGCGAGCACCGGGGCTACCCAGACTGGGCGGGAGCAATCCACCCAGATGATTTGGCTGGCGCTAACGCGGACTTCGACAGGGCGGTGGCCAGCGGACGACCATATTTGTCGGAGTACCGGATTGTGCGTCAGGATGGCGAGATCCGTCATGTCCGGTCCAAGGCGATCCTTTACCGGGTCGCAAACGACACCCCAAAAATGATCGGCGCGGAATGGGACGTGACTGCCGACGTCCTGCTGAACAAGGATCTGGTTCGTGCAAAACAGCTGTCCGAGTCGAAAAATGCAGAACTCGAGTCGGCCAAAGCGCGCATAGAGCACATCGCGCTTCATGATTCGCTGACCGGCTTGCCCAACCGGCGTTACCTCGACCAGGTACTGGAACATTACGCGGCAAACGCCAGGCGCTCAGGCGGGCACGCGGCACTGCTTCACATAGATCTGGATCGGTTCAAGCACATCAACGATACGCTGGGCCACGCCGCCGGTGACGCGATGTTGGTTCACGCGTCAACCGTGCTCAGGTCGAAGGTCGGCGACGAGGGATTCGTCGCCCGTATCGGGGGAGACGAATTCATCGTTCTGTGCGTGGTGCGCGACGATACCAAGCAACTGGCGCTGCTCGCCGACCGCATCATCAGCCAGATGCGCGAACCCGTCTACTATCAGGGTCATCGATGCCGTTTTGGTGTCAGCGTGGGAATCGCTGTCGATAACGCAAAAGATGTCGAAGCCAAACACCTGCTGGTGAACGCCGATATCGCGCTTTACCGAGCAAAGGGGCGGGGCCGCAATCGATACGAATTCTTCACCGACGCGATGCAAAGCGAAATCGTCGATACTAAGCGGATTGCCGACGAAATTCTCGGCGGCCTCGAGCGCAACGAGTTCATCCCCTTCTACCAGCCCCAATTTGACGCAAAGACGCTCGAAATCGTTGGGGTTGAGGCGCTGGCGAGGTGGAAACATCCAATAAAGGGTATTTTGGCGCCCGACATCTTCCTGAGGATTGCAGAAGAACTGAACGTCGTCTCGATCATCGACCAAGCCATATTGAAGCAATCGCTTTCGGATTTCGAAGAGTGGTCCGCGGCCAAACTTCACATTCCGCGGGTGTCGGTCAATGTCTCGGCCAGGCGCCTTCAAGACGAGGAGCTCATCAAGAGCCTGCGAGAACAAAATATCAAGAAAGGAACAGTTTCGTTCGAGCTTGTTGAGTCGATTTTCCTGGACGAGAACGACGACCTTGTCACCTGGAATATCGAGCAGATAAAAGAGCTGGGGATTGACGTCGAAATAGACGATTTTGGTACCGGCTACGCTTCGATGGTCAGTTTGCTGAAGTTGCAGCCGCGCCGGCTGAAGATAGATCGGCAGCTGGTCACCCCAATCGTCAAATCTCCGCAGAGAAGGCAGGTTGTCTCGTCGATCATTGAAATCGGCAAGTCGCTGGGTATCGAGGTCGTGGCGGAAGGCGTCGAGACGATGCAGCATGCACGGCTACTCGAGGGCCTGGGCTGCGACATATTGCAGGGTTATGCCTTCGGCCACGCATTCGATTCCGAGGGACTTAAGACCTTTGTCCGATCGCGACGCCTGCGCACGGCCAGCTGAGCCTCGGCGCCAGAATTTATCGAGCCGACCGCCTTGACGTTGCGGTACAGAGGCGCACAGCGGACAAAGCTGAAAACAACGCCAAACCTCAGATCAGCAGCAGGCCCTTCATGCTGGAGTGGCCTTTCCTGCCGATGATGATGTGGTCGTGAACGGCAATGCCAAGCGGTTTGGCCGTCTCTATGATCAGCTTGGTCATCTCGATGTCGGCGCGCGACGGCGTCGGGTCTCCCGACGGATGGTTATGCGCCAGAATGATCGCCGTGGCGGAGAGCTCCAAGGCGCGCCTGACCACCTCGCGCGGATAGACCGGTGTGTGGTCGACTGTGCCGACCTGCTGGACTTCGTCGGCGATCAGCGCGTTTTTCTTGTCGAGGAACAGGATGCGGAACTGCTCGCGCTCCTCGAAGGCCATCACCGACCGGCAGTATTCGAGAACCTGCGTCCAGGTCGACAACAACTCGCGGCCGGCGATCTCGCCGCGCGCCATGCGCTGCGCCGTTGCCGCAACCACCTTGAGGTCGAGCGCCACCGCCGGGCCGATGCCCTTGACCTCCTGCAGGCGCTCGACGGGCGCACCCAGGACCTCGGCCAATGTACCGAAGCGTGCCAGCAATGCCTTGGCGACCGGCTTGGTGTCGGCGCGCGGGATCAGCCGAAACAATAAAAGCTCGAGCAGTTCGTAGTCGGGGAGGGTGTTGGTACCGGCGGCGAAGCGCTCGCGCAGGCGGTCGCGATGGCCGAGATAATGCGGCTTGTCGGCGGCCACCGCCTTCGCGGGCGATCGCACTGGCCTTTCGGGAAAGAAGGCCCGCTCGTCGTCGTCACCGTTCATGGCTGCCCCACCCAGCATTTGCCGGGCAAGGTAACGCCCGATCTGCCAGACACTAGGCCCGCAGGCCGGGGCGGTCGAGGTTTTTTGGCGACAGCGTGAAGATCTCGCAGCCGGTCTCGGTGACGCCGATCGTGTGCTCGTACTGCGCCGACAGCGAACGGTCGCGCGTCACCGCGGTCCAGCCGTCCGACAGCACTTTCACATGCGGCCGGCCGAGATTGATCATCGGCTCGACGGTGAAGATCATGCCCGGCCGCATCTCGACGCCTTCGCTGGCGCTGCCGTAATGCAGGATATTCGGCGCGTCGTGAAACAGCCGGCCAACCCCGTGGCCGCAGAAATCGCGCACCACCGAGCAACGCTCGGCTTCGGCATAGGTCTGGATGGCGGCGCCGATGGCGCCGGTTCGGGCGCCCGGCTTGATTGCTGCGATGCCGCGCATCAGGCACTCATACGTGACTTCGAGCAGCCGCTCCGCGGCACGCTTGATCGTGCCCACCGGATACATGCGCGAGGAGTCGCCATGCCAGCCGTCGAGGATATAGGTGACGTCGATATTGACGATGTCGCCATCCTTCAACGGCTTGCTGTCGGGTATGCCGTGACAGACGACGTGGTTGATCGAGGTGCAGGATGATTTCGTGTAGCCACGGTAGTTGAGCGTCGCCGGAAGCGCGCCATGGTCCATCCCGAACTCGAAGACGAAGCGATCAATCGCTTCGGTGGTGACGCCGGGCGCCACAATCGGTACCAGTTCGTCGAGGCAGCGCGCGGTGAGATCGCAAGCCTTGCGCATGCCGACAAAACCTTCCTCGTCGTAAAGACGGATCTGGCCGGTGTTTCTGAGCGGTGCCGTGGCGGCGTCGAGATAGGTGACCATTTTTATCCGTCTTGCAGGGATGCGGGGCTGGATGAGCCTCCGCGAGAGAAACCTTCCCAGATTTGGCACTGGAAAGCGCAAGGTTCAAGGACGAACTGCCGGCGACGGCCGAAGACTGGCGATATTCACGCCTGGGGGCATTCTCCTTGCCTCTAGCGGCCCATGCTTCGCCGGGTTCATTGACCACCGTAGTGACGACACATTTCTAGGCGAGAAGCGGCCCAAGCATTAAGCCGCCACGGCAATTTTTTGCGACGAACGGCGTTGCTGCGGGGGTCGGTTCGGGAGAGATCGAATGGACAGACTGCAATTCGAGGTGCCGGTGCGGATCGCGCCTGTGCCCGGCCAGCCGGTCGAGGAAATCTACAGCGTCGAGCAGGCGCTCGATTTCCTGCAAACGTGGCCGGTTCGCCGGAACGGACCAACCTACCAGGCCGCGTTCAATGCCTGTTTTGGCGCCACTGTGGACATCGTCGAGACCGAAGACGCATGGCGGGCCTTCATGGCCTTTTGCCGGGTGAGCGGCCTCCTGGCCAGGGACATGATGGTGCCGCGCAAGCGCGGCGGCGAGGCGAGGGGGCTGAGGGCGTAGGGAGCCTTCGACGTAGTCCTCAGTCGTCTTCGCCTCTTCTTGCCGACATCCCTATCAGAGTGGCGGGTCCAGCAAAGCTTGCGCAGCATCACGCTGGCGATAGACATATGCCAAGTTGAAATGCTGGTACGCCCAAGGGGAATCGAACCCCTGTTACCGCCGTGAAAGGGCGGTGTCCTGACCGCTAGACGATGGGCGCGCTCAGATGTGAGCGCTTATAGTTGCGTCGCGACAAACCGGCAACCCGTCTGCCGCCGGCTGCGACAACTTTTTTCCTTTGGCTCCAAAGCGCGTCTTTCCAACAGCCAAGCTGGTTTTGCGGCATGATGCAACGCCGCCGAAGGGGAGCTTCGCAGTGCTGGAAGAAGCTCGCCCTAGCCGCGCCTGCGGCAACGCCAGTTCCAGTCGCGCTCGGGGCCGACATCGACATGAACGGATTCGGTGTGGCAGTAGGTGCCGACGCCACCGCGGCCCGGCATGGTGCGGATGTAGCTCGCCAGTTCCCATTTCGAGACGCCAGGAACCTGGATGTCGGCGGCGGCGCAGTACATGTGCAGCGAATTCTTGGCGCCGTTGGCGCGGCGGTTGCGGGCTGGGTCGCGATAGCCGGAGGTGACCGTCATCTTGCGGCCGTAATGGCCTTCGATCGTCTTCAGCACGCGAACCAGCGACGGCTTCAAGCAGGCGACATCGACGCTTTCGTTCTGTTTCAGAAGGCCGTTGGGTGCCAGCCGTGCGAGGCCAGCGGCGGAGGCGACCTGGTAGGCGCCACCCGAACCTTCGTCTTCGTTGAGATCGACGTCACTCTCATCGTCGAGGCCGGATTTGCGCTTGATCTCGAACAGCGCCGTCTGGCGCACGCCGGGCAGCGCATCGGCCGTGAAGTGGCTGGTATCGCCCGTCGACACCAGCTGCACCGGCTTTTCAGCCGGATTGGCCGAGGCCAGGGTAACGGTGGGTTTTGCCGCAGGCGTCGCCTTGGCCTGCACGACCGTTGGCTGCCCGCCCGATCTGCTGTTGGCCGGCGATGCTGCCGAAGCGGGGGTGGCGCTGAACAGCGAGGCCAGGAAATTTTTCTTCGGTGCGTAGGCCTGTGGCTGCGGCATCTCGCCGGCGGTCACATAGACCGGGTTTTTCATCGCCGGCGCTGCGGCCTTGGCGTCGGGCTTCGATGCATCAGCACTGTTCTGTGCCACGGCCTGATCGGCCGTCTGGGCGTTTGGTTGCAGCGGCTGCGGCGTGTGTCCCGCGATCGTCCCGGCTGCCGTGGGAACGGCGATCGGGAAGCCGGCATCGGGCTTGGCCCCTGGCTTGGCCACTGGCACATAGGCCACCTGCTCGGGAAGGTTGGCGTCACCGTCGGCATTCATCGTCATTTGTGCGGTTGTCATCTGCGACGATGATGCGGCCGTGCTGGCCTGGGGCGCACCGGCGACCGTGCTGATTTCGGTAGCCGAGGTATTGTAGCCTGGCATGCCGACCGACATGGTCGGGTCGCCGGCCGAGGTGCAGGACGCCAGGAGCACCGAGAAAAGCGCCGCCACAATGGCGCGGCTTTCTCCCTTCGCGAGGCGCGATCCTGCTGATCTCAAAACAATATTCCCCCTCGATATCCGACCGGTTCGTCATTGGCGCGGCGTCGAAACGTCTCGTCGAAATGACCCTTGTTCCCCGAACCGGAAACGAGACCTGTGTCAAATCTGCAAGCCTCAAAGTACTTTGGCGGCTAGAGGATGAATCAAGGCTGCTCAGGGTTGACGGCACCATTTCGCCCGCTTTTGGCGGCGCGTCAACTCACCACACATTACAGATGGTTACACGCGCACCTTGACATAGGTGCCGGGGGCTTCGCCTAGAACTTGCATATGCTCGCCCGGTTTGCGGGCCGGTACGCGGGTATTGTCCTTGGCTTCGATCCAGCGTTGCCAGTGCGGCCACCAGGAACCGGGATGGTCGGTGGCCCCGGCGAGCCACTGGTCGAAGTCGCCGGCCGGCTTGCCGCCGGTCCAGTAGTGATATTTCTGCGCTGCCGGCGGATTGACGACCCCGGCGATGTGGCCGGAGCCGGCCATGACGTAATCGACCTCGCCGCCGAAATATTTCGAGCCGAGGAATACCGACAGCGCCGGCGCGATATGGTCCTCCTTAGAGGCGAGGTTGTAGACCGGCATGGTAACGTCCTTCAGCGAAACCGTGCGGCCCGCCAGTTCCATCATGCCTTGCGAAAGCCTGTTCTCGAGATAGCAATTGCGCAAATAGAAAGAATGGTTGGCAGCGCCCATGCGGGTCGAGTCGGCATTCCAGTACAGCAGGTCGAAGGGCAGGGGATCCTTGCCGCGCATGTAGTTGTTGACGACATAGGGCCAGATCAGGTCGCCCGAGCGCAGCATGTTGAAGGCGGTCGCCATCTTGGTGCCGTCGAGATAGCCTTTTTCGTTCATCGCCTTTTCGACGGCCGCGACCTGTTCCTCGTCGACGAACACTTTTAGATCGCCGGCATAGGTGAAATCGACCTGGGTGGTGAAGAAGGTGGCGGATTTGATGCGGTGGTCGCCTTCCTGCGCCATCAGCGCCAGGGCCGCCGCCAGAAGCGTGCCGCCGACGCAATAGCCGATGGCGTTGACTTGCCTTTCGCCGGTGGCCTTTTCAATCGTGTCGAGGCCGTATTGCAGGCCCTCCCTGATATAGGCCTCCCAGCTCTTGGCGCCATGCCGCTCGTCCGGGTTGATCCAGGAGATGACGAAGACGGTGTGGCCTTGCTCGACTGCCCAGCGAATGAAGGATTTTTGCGGGTTGAGGTCGAGGATGTAGTATTTGTTGATCCATGGCGGGCAGATCAGCAGCGGCCGCTTGAGCACGGTGTCAGTCGCCGGCTCATATTGCAGGATCTCGGCGACGTCGCTGCGGCCGACCACCTTGCCGGGCGTGGTAGCGAGATTCTTGCCGATCTCGAAAGGCGAATAATCGGCCTGCCGCAGCCTCAGGTCGCCCTTGCCGGCGGCGATGTCCTCGGCAAGCATCTTCATGCCGCGCACCAGGTTTTCGCCGTTCGAGGCGACAGTCTCGCGAAACAATTCCGGATTGGTCAGGATGAAATTCGACGGCGAGATGGCGTTGGACACCTGCCTGACATAAAAGCTGGCCTTATGGCGGGTGTGCTCGTCCAGGCCGTCGGCGTGCTCGACCAGTTCGGCCGCCCAGCGCGAGGTGACCAGATACGCCTGTTTGAGGAAATCGAAGAAGGCGTTGCGGCCCCATTCCGGGTCCTGGAAACGCTTGTCGCCGCGCTCGGGCTTGACCGCGTCCTCGGCGTCCTCGGCGCCGGCGCCGATGCGCTGGACGGCGTTGGCCCAGACGGTCATGTAGCCGGAAAACAGCCGCGTTTGCGCCTCCAGCGCGCGCTGCGGGTCGGAGAGCCAGTACTCGGTGAGCTTGGAGAACGTCTTCACCATGTCGACGACCGGCTCGGCGACGTGATCGCGCACCTCGCCCTTTTCCCGCGGCTCGGCCCATGCCGAGGCGGCCTTGCCGGCCTGCTCGATCATGCGGGCCATGTTCAGGGCGAAGCGTTCCGGGTCCTTCACCAGATATTGCTCGACGGTCGAAGGTTGGTCATCTTCCGCTTTGCCCGAATCGGGTGTTTTGGACATGGTTCGCGGGGTTCCTCCCGAAGCGTTTTGTTGACATATTACCATGGGATATCGAACAGGGTCCAATGTGCTCTAACCCGGCCGCCAGGAAAACAATATGACGATTAATATTGGCAAGAACGTTTTTTCCGGCACTGGTCGTTTTTGCCGCATGGCGCTCGTCCTGTTGGCGATGGCCGGTTGCACGAGCAGCAACATAGAAGGTGCAGCGCCCGCCACCGGCCTTGTCGGCGCGAAGGACACCGGTTCCTATCCGAACCTGAACATCCGGCCGCAGGTGGCGGCCGAGCAATTCACCGACGAGGAAAAGAACGCCAAGCTCGCCCAACTGAAGGCCGAGGAGCAGAGCCAGGCCGCCAAGGGCGGCGGCGTCAAGGTTGCGGACCAGGCAGCGCTGGACCAGCTGGCAAAAAAACACGGCGCCGAGGCGCTGAAGCAGATCGAAGGCAAATGCGACCCCGCTCTCGACCCTAGTTGCAAATAAGCTTATACGCGCGACCGCAACCTCACTGTCTGGAACTGCCATGGAAGAATTTCACAAGGTCCGCCGGCTTCCGCCCTATGTCTTCGAACAGGTCAACCGGCTGAAGGCCAGCGCCCGTTCGCGCGGCGCCGACATCATCGACCTTGGCATGGGCAATCCGGACCTGCCGACGCCCAAGGCCATCGTCGACAAACTCTGCGAGGTGGTGCGCGATCCGCGCACGCACCGCTATTCGTCGTCGCGCGGCATTCCGGGCCTGCGCCGTGCCCAGGCCAACTACTATGCCCGCCGCTTCGGCGTGAAGCTCGACCCGGACAGCCAGGTGGTGGCGACGCTCGGCTCGAAGGAGGGCTTTGCCAATATGGCGCAGGCGATCACCGCCCCCGGCGATGTGATCCTTTGCCCTAATCCGACCTATCCGATCCACGCCTTCGGCTTCATCATGTCGGGCGGCGTCATCCGCTCGCTGCAGGTCGAGCCGGACGACGGCTTCATCCCGGCCCTGGAGCGCGGCATCCGCCATTCGATCCCGAAGCCGCTGGCACTGATCCTCAATTATCCGTCCAATCCGACGGCACTGGTCGCTTCGCTCGATTTCTACAAGGAGGTGGTGGCCTTCGCGAGGAAGAACGACATCATCATCCTGTCGGATCTTGCCTATTCGGAGATCTATTTCGACGGCAATCCGCCGCCTTCGGTGCTGCAGGTGCCGGGCGCCATAGACGTCGCCGTCGAGTTCACCTCGATGTCGAAGACCTTTTCGATGCCGGGCTGGCGCATGGGTTTTGCGGTCGGCAATGAACGGCTGATCTCGGCGCTGACGCGAGTGAAATCCTATCTCGACTACGGCGCCTTCACGCCAATCCAGGTGGCGGCGGCGCATGCACTCAACGGCGACGGCGCCGACATCGCCGAAGTGCGCGACGTCTACCGCAAACGCCGCGATGTCATGGTCGACGCTTTCAGCCGCGCCGGCTGGACCATTCCCGCACCGGCGGCTTCGATGTTCGCCTGGGCGCCGATCCCGGAGCCGTTCAAGCACCTGGGCTCGCTTGAGTTCTCCAAGCTCCTGATCGAGCACGCCGACGTCGCGGTGGCGCCGGGCGTCGGCTTCGGCGAGCATGGCGACGATCACGTGCGCATCGCGCTGGTCGAAAACGAGCACCGGATCCGGCAAGCGGCGCGCAACATCAAGCGCTTCCTCGCATCCAGCGCCAAGCAGCCGAATAACGTCGTGCCGCTCGCCGCGCATCGCTGATTTTCTACACATCAACCGACTGAATGGGGCGTCGCCGGATATGGCTGAAGCGTTGCGTGTTGGAATTGCCGGGCTCGGCACCGTCGGTGCGTCGGTGGCCCGCGTGCTGCGCGACAAGGCGGCCGAACTGACGCGGCAGTGCGGGCGCGACATCGTCGTGTCGGCGGTTTCGGCCCGCGATCCCAAACGCGACCGCGGCGTTGATCTTGGCACAGCACAGTGGTTCGACGACGCCGTCAAGATGGCGCAGACCGCCGAGATCGACGTCTTCGTCGAGCTGATCGGCGGCGACGAAGGCCCATCACGCTCGTCCGTCAAAGCGGCGCTCGAGGCCGGCCGACATGTCGTCACCGCAAACAAGGCGTTGCTTGCCAAACACGGGGTGGCATTGGCCGAGATCGCCGAGAGGAAAGGCGTGCTGCTCAATTACGAGGCGGCGGTGGCCGGCGGCATTCCGGTTATCAAGACAATGCGGGAGGCGATGGCCGGCAATTCGGTGACCCGCGTTTTCGGCATCCTCAACGGTACCTGCAACTACATTCTGACGCGCATGGAAGCCGAGGGCCTGTCTTTCGATGCCTGCCTGAAGGATGCGCAACGGCTGGGCTATGCCGAAGCCGACCCGACCTTCGACATCGAGGGTCACGACACCGCGCACAAGCTGTCGATCCTGACCAGCCTTGCCTTCGGCACGAAGATCGCCGCCAACGATATCTACATGGAAGGCATCTCCAACATCAGCCAGGCCGACATCCGCGCGGCCGGCGATCTCGGCTACCGGATCAAGCTGCTTGGCGTCGCCCAACGCACCGAAAGCGGCATCGAGCAGCGCGTGCACCCGACCATGGTGCCGACGGCCTCGGTCATCGCGCAGGTGCACGGCGTCACCAATGCGGTGGCGATCGAAACCGACATCCTCGGCGAATTGCTGCTTTCCGGCCCTGGCGCCGGCGGCAACGCCACCGCGTCGGCGGTGATCGGCGACATTGCCGACATCGCCAAGAGCCGGCCTGGCTTCCAGCATGGTCCGGTCTTCGGCCGGCCGGCGAAGGAATTGAAGCCTTACAAGAAAGCGCAGATGCGCAGCCATGCCGGCGGTTATTTCATCCGGCTGACCGTACACGACCGCCTCGGCGTCTTCGCGGCAATAGCCAAGCGCATGGCCGACAACGACATTTCGCTGGAATCGATCGTCCAGCATGCCGCCGGGCCGGAAACCGAGGCACAGAAGACCGTCATCCTGGTGACCCACGAGACGACCGAGGCGGCGGTGCGCAAGGCGGTCGACGGCATCACCAGGGACAGCCTTCTGACCGACAAGCCGCAAGTCATCCGCATCGAGCGGGCCGGATAGCAGTCTCACATTTTGCGTTTAATCGATTGATATTGCTGTGCTTTCAAAAAGGTCCAGCGCAGGTCTTGCTGTTGTCACGGGGCTTTGACACAAGAAGCGCGTCTCTGGCGGGAGGCTAATGCATGTCGCCCAAAAGTGGGCAGCGGTTTTGGGACAACGACATGCATAATAAAAACAAAGTGCCAACGAGGATTGTCCATCGATGAATGTGGCCCAGAACATTGTCGCCGGCCTCGACCGGATACTGACCATGGAATTGGTGCGCGTCACCGAACGCGCCGCGGTCGCGGCCGCCAGATTGCGCGGACGTGGCGACGAGAAAGCCGCCGACCAGGTCGCGGTCGATGCCATGCGGCAGGAGCTTAACCGTCTTGCCATCAACGGCACGGTGGTGATCGGAGAGGGCGAGCGCGACGAGGCGCCGATGCTCTATATTGGCGAGGAGGTCGGTACCGGCAAAGGCCCGGCTGTCGACATAGCGCTCGATCCGCTCGAAGGCACGACGATCTGCGCCAAGAACCTGCCCAACGCATTGGCCGTTATCGCCATTGCCGAAAAAGGCAGCCTTTTGTTCGCGCCGGACGTCTATATGGACAAGATCGCGATCGGCCCGGGCTATGCCGACGGCATCATCGACATCGATGCCTCGCCGGCCGAAAACATCGCCAGCCTGGCCAGGGCCAAGGGCGTGCCGGTGGCGGAGATCACCGCCTGTATTCTCGACCGGCCGCGCCATGGCGCCTTGATCGAAGCCGTGCGGGCGACCGGAGCCGCAATTCGTCTGATCGGCGATGGTGATGTCGCCGGGGTCATCCATACCACCGACCCGGACGAGACCGGCATCGACATCTATCTCGGCACCGGCGGCGCGCCGGAAGGCGTGCTCGCAGCTGCCGCCTTGCGCTGCACCGGTGGCCAGATGCAGGGCAAGTTGATCCTCGATACGCCGGAAAAGCTGGCGCGCGCCGCCAAGATGGGCATCTCCGACCCTAAACGGATCTACCACACGCAAGACATGGCACGCGGCGACGTGCTGTTTGCCGCGACCGGCGTCACCGGCGGCAATATGCTGGCCGGCGTCAAGTTCGGCCGCAATTTCATCACCACGCACACGATCGTCCTGCGATCGTCATCGCGGACCGTGCGCGAAATCAAGGCCAGGCACCAGGATCTGGAAAAGTTTTGATTTCGACTCAGTTAGCCGTTGCATACTGTGCGCAATGACAAATTGCAGACGGCGCGTCACGTGACGGGGGAAAGACGCTTTTTCCTCGATGTCAGGCAGTCGGCCACCGGCGTTTCCTGGGAACACCGGCTGACCGAGCGTCAGGACATGGCCGCGCTCGCCATCGCGCAAGGGTATGGCGTGCCCGATATCGTGGCACGCGTGCTGGCCGGGCGTGGCGTCACCGCCGAGCAGACCGAGCAGTTTCTGGATCCGACCATCCGCAACCTGCTGCCCGACCCGGCATCGCTGACCGACATGGACAGGGCCGCCGCTCGCATCGCCCAGGCGGTGATGGCCAGAGAAAAGGTGGCGATCTTTGGCGACTACGATGTCGACGGCGCCGCCTCGTCGGCGCTGCTCAAGCGCTTTCTCGCGCATTTCTCGGTGGCGTCGGAGATCTACATACCGGACCGCATCTTCGAGGGCTACGGCCCCAATCCGGAAGCGATGCGCGAACTCGTTTCGCGCGGCGCGACGCTGATCGTCACCGTCGATTGCGGCACCAATAGTGCTGCTTCCATCGACGCGGCGAAGGCCGTCGGCGCCGACGTCGTGGTGCTCGATCACCATCAGGTCGGCGGGCCGTTGCCGGCGGCGGCTGCGGTCGTCAACCCAAATCGCGAGGACGACCTTTCCGGCCAAGGCCATCTTTGTGCCGCCGGCGTCGTCTTCCTTTGCCTGGTGCAGACCGCGAAGATCCTGCGCGGCCGCTTGCCCGATGCCGCACCGCCGGACCTGCTTGCCCTGCTCGATCTGGTGGCGCTGGGCACAGTCTGCGACGTGGTGCCGCTCACCGGCGTCAACCGCGCCTTCGTGGTCAAGGGGCTGCAGGTGGCGCGGCAGCAGAGAAACGAAGGGCTGGCGGCGTTGGCGCGGGTCTCGCGTATAGGCGAGCCGATCAGCACGTTCCATCTGGCCTTTCTGATCGGTCCGCGCATCAACGCCGGCGGGCGCATCGGCGACGCAGCACTTGGCAGCCGCCTGCTTGCCACCGACGACCCGGTCGAAGCCCGCACCATCGCCGAGACGCTGGATCGGCTCAACCAGGAACGGCAGTCGATGGAGCAGGAGATGCTGGCCGCGGCGCGCTCAGAGGCCGACGCCGAGCTTGCCGGCGGCAATGGTCCGGCCATCGTGGTCACAGCCAGCAGCAACTGGCACCCGGGCATTGTCGGCCTGCTTGCCTCGCGGCTCAAGGACCATGCGCGCCGGCCCGCGTTTGCCATCGCCTTCAACGCCAATGGTGTCGGTACCGGTTCAGGCCGTTCAGTGTCTGGCTTCGACCTCGGCCGGCTGGTGCGCGAGGCCGCCGATGCCGGGCTGATCGTCAAGGGCGGCGGCCACGGAATGGCGGCCGGCATCACTGTCGAGCGGGCGAAGCTCGGCGAACTCAGGGCTTTCTTCGAAGAACGCGCGGCGGTGGATGTATTCCGGCTGCAAGGCGAGGAGAGCCTGGCGATCGACGGTGCGCTAGCCGCCGAGGGTGCCACGCTTGGGCTGCTCGATGCACTAGAGAGGGCAGGGCCGTTCGGCGCTGGGCATGTCTCGCCGGTGTTCGCGCTGCCGCGTCACCGGCTTGTTGATGCGCGGGCGGTCGGCACCAACCACATCCGCGCCGACCTGCAGTCGGAAAGTGGCGGCCGCATCCAGGCGATCGCCTTTCGCGCCCTCGATACTGCGCTCGGCGAATTCCTGTTCAAGAACAGGGGCAAACCGGTGCACGTCGCCGGCTCATTGTCGGGCAATCACTGGAACGGCAACCGCACGGTGCAGTTCCGCATCGTCGACGCGGCGCTTGCCTGAGAGCTCTGACCGCTCGGCCTAGGCGAGGACGGTCTGCAGCCGGGTCAATTCGCCGATTTGCGCCATCGTTGCCTGGTAGCCGATACGGATCGCTTCGTCTGCGCGGTGGAATTCGGTCAGGCCGATATGGCTGAGCTTCGGCTGCAGCGATATGTCCGGCGGATCGCCGGCCAGTCTGGCGCGCGAGATGCGGTCCTGGATGATGTTGAAGGCTTCGACCATGACGCCGGTGATGCCGAGCCGTGTCTCGCGCGACTGACGTTCGGGATCGGCGTGGCCGGCCCTCGGCGCGTCTTTCTCGACGACCAACTCGCCGGCATTGTGCTTGATCACAGCGGCGCGGCCGAACAGATCGTAGTGAAGGTTCACCGCAACCACGAGCGGCTGCTCGTAGGCGCGGCAGACCGAGACCGGCACCGGATTGACCAGTGCGCCATCAACCAGCACGCGCCCATTGCAGGCGACCGGCTCGAACACGCCGGGCAGCGCGTAGGAGGCGCGCATTGCGGTACTCAACGAGCCGCTCGACAGCCAGATTTCATGGCCGGTACGGATTTCGGAAGCGACGCAGACGAACGGTTTTGGCAGGTCCTCGAAGCGGATGCCGGCTATGTGCTCGCGCAGCCGTGCGTCGAGCTTCATGCCACCGAACAGTCCGCTGCCGCGTAGATTGAGGTCGAGAAGGCCAAAAATGCGCCGCCTGGTCAGGCTGCGCGCGAATTCTTCCAGCTCGTCAAGCTTGCCGGCAACATAGCAGCCGCCGACCAGCGCGCCGATCGAGGTGCCGGCGATCATCGACACTTCGATGCCGGCTTCGTCAAGCGCGCGCAGCACGCCGATATGCGCCCAGCC
Organism: Mesorhizobium sp. M0019; assembly: GCF_040323975.1. Taxonomy (NCBI): domain Bacteria; kingdom Pseudomonadati; phylum Pseudomonadota; class Alphaproteobacteria; order Hyphomicrobiales; family Phyllobacteriaceae; genus Mesorhizobium; species Mesorhizobium sp. M0019. The sequence goes on from NZ_JAMYVK010000020.1 coordinate 80,471, forward strand.
GCGCGCACAGCCGCCGCCCAATGCCAGCGAAATCCCTGTTTTGCCCGGAGATTTGGTTTCGGATGCGCCCGCGGCCGAGGAGAGGCCATTGGCCTCCCGAACGTCAGGTCTGTTGCGCAATGACGCCCAGTCGAGCATCACAATCTCCCTTGTCCCACGGCCATCCTATAGGCGGGCCGTATCGAAATCATGAATATACGTGGCTGAAGTGCTGCGAATGGTTCATATTGATGGTGTATTGCGCTTTTGATACGTTTTTTCCGCATCGAACAGCGGCTTGCTGCCGTCGCTGGCAAGTGTCCCTTTGCCATCGCTCAGCCCCACCGTCCGATAAAAGCATGAACGTCGGCCGGTGTGACAAGTTGCTTGGTGACCCAGCACTTTGACGCGCAACCATATCGCGTCCTGGTCACAATCCGTGAGCATCTCGACAACCTCCTGGACATTGCCCGAGGTTTCGCCCTTCTTCCACAGCGCGTTGCGCGAACGCGACCAGTAGTGCGCGAGGCCGGTCTCGAGCGTCAGCGCCAGTGCCTCGGCATTCATGTGCGCGACCATCAGCAGCATGCCGTCTTCGGCATCGGTGACGACGGCGGTGACGAGGCCGCCGGCATCGAAGCGCGGCGAAAGGACCGTGCCTTCCTCAAGCGCCTTCTTGTCTGAGGGAGCTTTCGGGAACTCCAATGCCGACATTCGCCGGTCCTTATTTAACTAAGGTGGGGCGGGTCTGATCAGTTCCGCCGCCGCGCACCATGGTGACGAAGCGGACCTGCTCTTCGGGTGTATCCTTGAAGACGCCGGTGAAGGTCGAGGTCAGCGTGGTGGAGCCCTGTTTGCGGATACCGCGCATGGCCATGCACATATGCTCGGCCTCGAGCATGACGGCGACGCCACGCGGATTGAGCACGTCCTGGATGACCCCGGCAATCTGCGCCGTCATCGCTTCCTGGGTCTGCAAGCGATGGGCGAAGATGTCGACGACGCGGGCGATCTTGGACAGGCCGACGACCTTGCCGTCCGGCAGATAGCCGACATGCGCCTTGCCGATGATCGGCACCATGTGGTGCTCGCAATGCGAGTGGAACGTGATGTCCTTGACGATCACGAGGTCATCGTAGCCGGCGACTTCCTCGAAGGTGCGGCCGAGTTCCTCGGCCGGACACATGTCGTAGCCGTTGAACATTTCGCGGAACGCCTTAGTGACGCGCTTCGGCGTGTCGATCAGACCCTCGCGGTCAGGGTTGTCGCCGGTCCAGCGCAGCAAGGTGCGCACCGCGGCTTCGACTTCGGCCTCGCTTGGCCGGTCGGTGACCGGCTTTTCCATATAGGCCGACTGCGGCATGAGTTTCTTGATAACGGCGTCCATAAAGGCGTCTCCCGTAGTTCCTCTCTTAGGAGGAACGAGTTGAACGGACCACGACCTTTCGGGTGTTAGAAACTCGCCCGGTTTCCAGCCCGTAAGTGGCGTGAACAGATTTGGGCACGACGAGGTTTGTGGTCGCCTTGTCGATACCCGACTACCGCCATTATATATGTTCGTGCCGAGCGAAAGGAAGACGCCAGAGCGGCAATCGCTGTTCGCTGGGCAGCGACGAATTGGAAAAATATGATCGACGATGTCTACAATGCGAAAATTCTGGGTTTTGCCGGAAATATCGCACGGATCGGCCGGCTCGACCGGCCCGACGCAACCGCACGAGCACATTCCAAACTGTGTGGCTCGACGGTGACCGTCGATCTGAAGATGGATGACGGCGTCATCAGCGATTTCGCGCATGACGTGAAAGCCTGTGCGCTTGGCCAGGCGTCGTCTTCGATCATGGCGCAGCACGTCGTCGGCGCCAGTGCAGAAGAATTGCGCAGCGTGCGCGAGACGATGCTGAAGATGCTGAAGGAAAATGGCCCGCCGCCCGAAGGCCGCTTCGCCGACCTGAAATACCTGGAGCCGGTGCGCGACTATAAGGCGCGCCACGCCTCGACCATGCTGACCTTCGACGCAGTGGTCGACGCGATCGGCCAGATCGAAAAGAAGCGGGCGGAAGAGGCGGCTTAAACCTTGGCGAGAAAACGCCGGCTTTCGGCGAATTCCGCCCGGACCCAGTCGGCAAAAGCCCTGGCCGGCTCGGAAAGGTCATTCAGCCTTCTGGCCACTAGCCAATAGGCGCCCGACGCGACGTCGATGTCGAAAGGCTTGATCAGCGCGCCGGACGCAAGTTCTTCGCCGATCTGCAAAAGATCGCCCAGCGCGACACCATGTCCAAGCAAGGCTGCCTGCTTCGAAAGCGAAGCATCGGCCAGCATCGGGCCGCGCGCAGGCACGGCATCAGCCGTCACGCCCGCCGCTTCGAACCAGCGCGCCCAAGCCTGACGGTTTTCTTCGTGCAGCAATGTATAGCGACCAAGGTCGATCGGCTTTTCCAGAGCTGGGCCGGATGCAAGAAGTGCCGGCGACAGAACTGGGGAATCGACGACCGCGGCAAGCTGTTCGGCTTCGCTGCGTGGCCATGAGGTGGCGTGCGCACTGAAACGTAGGGCAAGTTCGGGCTGATCGCTGCGAAACTCTATCAACCTCGGGTCGACCTCAAGGGAAACGTCGATGTCGGGTCGCAACTCGCGAAACCGGTTGAGCCGCGGCACCAGCCATACGGATGCGAGCGATGGCTCGACGCTGACACGTACCACGGACTGCGTCGGGGCCGCCGTCAATTCCGAAAGCAGCCTGTCGATGCCCTCGAAACTTCTGACCAACTGGTCGTGCAGCCGCCGGCCGGTGTCGGTCAACTCGACGCGGCGATGATGGCGGAAGAACAAAGGTTGGCGCAGGAAGGTTTCGAGCTCGCGGATCTGTCGGCTGATCGCCGCCTGCGAAACATAAAGCTCCTCGGCCGCACGGCTGAAGCTCAGGTGACGACCGGCTGCTTCGAAGCTTCTGAGAGCCGTCAGGGGGAGGTGTCCGCGCTTCATTCGCATAACTCAGAGTTATCTGACGTGGACGTTATACTCGTTTGAAGAGCAAGGCCAGCGGCGCTCTAATCGGTGCTCAAGGAGTGCCGCCATGATCCAGTTTCTCAACGTTCTGGGCGATGTCCTGCGGATCGCGACGTTTCAGTGGTACGACGAGAAACCGCATAGGGATTGGTGCGAGGAGAGGCCGCCGACCAGCGTCCCCGTATGTCGAAGGCCGACGCCCGACCGCTACCCGGTTCGCCGTACCCAGGCCATGACCGGATTGCCGGAACGGCATTGCCTTCCTGGCCCGATTCGCACATCTATCGCGTAGGGAAACGCGATGTGGAGACTGCGGTGGTCGGCCAACATCGGCAAGCGCACGGCGCCAGACCGATTCGACAAGGACGCAATTGGCCCGGCCCGTGGCGCAAGACGCCGGGCCGCGTCTTCGGCACGTCGCTTGTCCGACTCTACCAGCTGACGCTGTCCGGCTTCGTCGGCAATTCCTGCCGGCATCTGCCGACCTGTTCCGAATACGCGCACGAAGCGATCGCCCGCCACGGGCTATGGGCCGGCGGCTGGATGGGGTTTTTCCGGGTGCTGCGCTGCGGACCGTTCGGCACGCACGGCATCGACCGGGTGCCTGAGGCACTGGCTGATCGCTACCTCTGGTTCACGCCATGGCGGTACTGGCGGATCGGGAAAAAACGCGGCGACCTGGACAGTTGACCGCAGCTGTGCGGTGCACAAAGGGATCGCTTTTTACGATCTGGTAGGGTTAACCGCAGCTTGCGCTGACATAGCGCATTTGAGACAAAATCGAGACAAGACATCTCGCTAAGCCGCTCCTGACACCCTTCAGGAGAGATTACCAAATGCGCCGGATAGATCGTCTTCCCTTCGTTTTCGCCGTGGTTCTCTATGTCCTGGCGTGGCTGATGGGTTTTCCGATCCGTGCGCAATCGGCGCCGCTCGGGGACGTCGAATGCACGCTGATCGTCGACGCCGCAAGCGGCGAGACGCTGTATCGCCAAGGGACCTGCGATCAACGCTTCAGCCCCGCCTCGACATTCAAGGTTCCGCTGGCGCTGATCGGCTATGATGCTGGAATCCTGAGCGACGAGCATACGCCAAGCTGGGAGTACAAGGCAGAGTTCAATGCCCCGAAACGGGACCGCAAGACCGTCGACCCGACGATCTGGGAAAGGGATTCGGTCCTTTGGTTCTCACGCGAGATTACGCGCCGGCTCGGCAGCAAACAGTTTGCCGGCTATGTGTCCAGATTGGACTATGGTAACACCGAAGTCTCCGGCACTGCCGGCAAGAATGACGGCCTCACCCATTCCTGGGTGAATTCTTCGCTCAAGATATCTCCGGTCGAGCAGGTCGATTTCCTGCGCAAGCTGCTGGCGCGGAAACTGCCGGTCTCGGACAAGGCCCATGCGATGACCAGCGCGATTGTCCCGACCTTCCGGGCAGGCGGCTGGACGGTGCAGGGCAAGACTGGAACGACCAGGCTCGGCGACAGCGCCGACAAGCGCTCGCTTGGCTGGTTTGTCGGCTGGGCGCAGACCGATGCTCGCAAGATCGTCTTTGCCCGCCTGGTAGTCGATACGAAACGTTCCGACACGCCAAAGGGGCTCAAGACGCGGGCGATGTTCCTGAAAGATCTGCCGAATCTCCTCAGGTGATCTACATCCGGCTTTACGGCGCCGAAAACTGCCCATAAAAGACCGCTCGCCGCCGGACGCATCCGGCTCTTACTGATGCATGTCGTAGCCCCAAAACCGCTAAGCAGTCTTGGGCGACATGCATTTCACCACCCGCGCTCGTTTGCGGGACTGGATAGGAGAATCTTATGCTGAATTCCGTTTCCCTGACATTTCCCGATGGTTCCGTTCGCGATTACGACGCGGCGATGACCGGCGCCGGCCTGGCGGAATCGATCTCGAAGTCGCTGGCCAAGAAGGCCGTCGCCTATTCGATCGACGGCACAGTGCGCGATCTTTCCGACCCGATCGGCAGATCGGCCAAAGTCGAGATCATCACCCGCGAGGACCCGCGTGCGCTGGAGCTCATCCGCCACGATGCAGCCCATGTGCTGGCCGAAGCCGTGCAGGAACTTTGGCCGGGAACGCAGGTGACCATCGGGCCGGTGATCGAAAACGGATTCTACTACGATTTTGCCCGCAACGAGCCGTTCACGCCCGACGATTTCCCGGTGATCGAGAAGAAGATGCGCGAGATCATTGCGCGCAACAAGCCGTTCACCAAAGAGGTCTGGTCGCGCGAAAAGGCGAAAAGGATCTTTGCCGACAAGGGCGAGCGCTACAAGCTCGAGCTGATCGACGCCATCCCAGAGGATCAGGATCTCAAGATCTATGCGCAGGGCGAATGGTTCGACCTCTGTCGCGGTCCGCATATGGCCGCGACCGGCCAGATCGGCAGCGCCTTCAAGCTGATGAAAGTCGCCGGTGCCTACTGGCGCGGCGATTCGAACAACCCGATGCTGACGCGCATCTACGGCACCGCCTGGGCCGACCAGGCGCAGCTCGAAGCCTACCAGACGATGCTGGAGGAGGCCGAGAAGCGCGACCACAGGAAGCTCGGCCGTGAGATGGACCTGTTCCACTTCCAGGAGGAGGGCCCCGGGGTCGTGTTCTGGCACGCCAAGGGCTGGAGGATGTTCCAGAACCTGGTCAATTATATGCGTCGCCGCCTCGACGAACAGGGCTATCAGGAGGTCAACGCGCCGCAGGTGCTCGACAAGAGCCTGTGGGAGACGTCAGGCCACTGGGGCTGGTACCGGGACAACATGTTCAAGGTGACGGTTGCTGGCGACGACACCGACGACGACCGGGTGTTTGCGCTGAAGCCGATGAACTGCCCCGGTCACGTCCAAATCTTCAAGCACGGGCTGAAATCCTACCGCGATCTGCCGGTAAAACTTGCGGAATTCGGCAATGTGCATCGCTATGAGCCGTCCGGCGCGCTGCACGGGCTGATGCGCGTGCGCGGCTTTACCCAGGACGATGCGCACATCTTCTGCACCGAGGAACAGCTCGCCGACGAGTGCATCAAGATCAACGATCTGATCCTCTCGACCTATGCCGATTTCGGCTTCGACGAAATCACCGTCAAGCTGGCGACCCGCCCCGAAAAACGGGTCGGCACCGACGCGATGTGGGATCATGCTGAGGGCGTGCTGCAGGACGTGCTCGACAAGATCGCGGCGCGGTCGGGCAACCGGATCAAGACGGGCGTCAATCCGGGTGAGGGCACGTTCTACGGGCCGAAGTTCGAATATGTGCTGAAGGACGCCATCGGCCGCGACTGGCAATGCGGCACCACGCAGGTTGATTTCAACCTGCCGGAACGGTTCGGCGCCTTCTACATCGGCTCGGATTCGGAAAAGAAGCAGCCGGTGATGGTGCATCGCGCCATCTGCGGCTCGATGGAGCGTTTTCTCGGCATCCTGATCGAGAATTATTCCGGCCATTTCCCGCTCTGGTTCGCGCCGCTGCAGGTGGTGGTGGCGACGATCACTTCCGATGCCGACGATTACGCCCAAAAGGTCGTTGCGCAGCTGAAGGCGGCGGGGCTGATCGCCGAAGCCGATCTGCGCAACGAGAAGATCAACTACAAGGTCCGCGAGCATTCGCTGGCCAAGGTGCCGGTCATCCTCGTCTGCGGCAAGCGCGAGGCCGAGGAAGAAACGGTCAATATCCGTCGTCTCGGGTCGCGCGACCAGGAATCACTCGGCCTCGCAGCCGCCGTGAAGCTGCTTGCCGACGAGGCGGTGACACCCGACCGCAAGCGCCGCGCGGCCTGAACCAGTCGACCAGCAACGAATGGCGGTGGAGCGATCCACCGCCATTTTCATATGCCTGTCACGCCGCGAGCCTATCCGGCAAGATCGATCGACGTGCGCATCGGCGACGTGCTGGAGTGGGACGAACTGGAAGCCGCTGCGCGACCGCAAGATCTTGCTCGACCGCCTTCACCGCTGCGTCTTCGACCTGCCTTCGGCCGTACCGCGTGGCCGCGCGCAGTTGCTGGCGCGACGCATGCGCAAAGCAGCCTAGAGGGGCGCGGCTTTAGTCGGCGCCTTCCTCGGAATCGATGGCCGAAGCCTCGGTGGCCAGAACTTCGATGTCCTGATTGTGCCCGGCCACCACGGTAAAGTCCTTCTGGTAGATGCGGTCGCGGTTCTTGGCGATGATGGTGTAGTCGCCCTCGGCCAGCACCATCGAGGCAAAGGCGCCGACGGTTTCCTTGATCGGATCGCCGGACTCGTTGAGCAGGGACCAGGAGGTGTCGGCGATCGCCTCGCCGCCCGGCTCGCGCACCAGCTTCATGGTCATCTCGGCGGCACGGTGCTCGACCGTCGCTTCGGTCAGCTTGCCGGCCTCGACGCGGATGTCGGAGCGGATGACCGCGTTCACCGCCCCATAGGTCGAAACAACGTGGTAGGTGCCGGCATTGAGCCGCACGACGCTGTTCGGCTCGACATCGGGTATGATCAGCGCGCGATCGCCATCGGGCTCGGTATGGCTCTCATAGATCGAGAAGCGCAGCTTCTTCGGCGGTATGCGTACCCCGCCCGACAGCACGGCATCGAGCTTGAGGCCACCGGCATCGAGCACGAGGCTCTCGCGCTTGGCTTCCTTGCCGACGGTGATGCGCTTGGTGGCGCCGGCCCGCCCGTAGGAGGCGTGGACCAGATACGAACCCGGCTCGAGCTGGAATATGGCGGTGCCGCCATGAGCGGAGGCGACCATCGGCAGCTTGCCGTCGCTGGCCGATTCGGGTTTGAAGACGCGCCAGACTATGCCGCGCGTGATGTCGGTGCCCTTGTCGGTCAATTGCGCCGACAGCGTGATCGCCCCGCTGCTGCCCAATGCCAGCGATGTCTCGCTTTTCGGAGGCGCATAGCCCGAAATTCCGGGAAGCTTCAGCTCGCCGAGGCCGTCCACATCCTGGGCGACGGCAAGCGAAACCGGCACCATCAACAGTGCGGCAGCGAGCCCTATCAGGAAAATACGCAATGTCCCCTCAAACATGCCTTGCGTTGAAGCCCAAGGCGGTGGCAATTTCAAGGCTTAAGAGTCCGGTCGGCTTCTGCTACAGGGCTCTTTGTCCGGCGCGCCGCGCCAATGCCCAAGCCGCCCGATGTCCCGATGGTGCGCTTCAGCTCAAATTCCAGGAGACTTGCGCCCATGGCGTCGCCGATCATCGATCTTCTGCTGACCCGAAATTCCGCGCCGATCCCGGATTTGAAAGAACCGGCACCGGGCGATGCGGAGATCGCGACGATGATCGCCGCCGCCTCGCGGGTGCCGGACCATGGCCGGCTGGAGCCTTGGCGTTTCATCCTTTATCGCGGCGAGGCTCGCATCGAGATCGGCAAGAAGCTGGCAGAACTTGCCGATCAGCGCGAAGGGCCGCTGCCGGAAGGCCGCCGCAACCAGGAACTGGCGCGCTTTTCGCGCGCGCCGCTGGTCATCGGCGTGATTTCTATCCCCAGGGAAAACCCAAAGATCCCGCAATGGGAGATGTTCCTGTCCGGCGGCATGGCGGCGATGAACCTGATGCTTGCCGCCAATGCGCTGGGCTACGGCACCAACATGATCAGCAACTGGTATTCCGACGTGCCCGAGGGCAGGGCGATCCTCGGCCTGGCGCCGCATGAGCGGGTCGTCGGCTTCGTCCATATCGGCTCCTACCAGGGGCCAGCGCCGGAACGACCGCGGCCCGATCCAGCAAAGCTCTATGCCGACTATTCAGGGCCGTGGGTGGGATAATTTCGGCGCGGAACAGACCCTAAGCGTCAAGCCCCGCTGCCTTGGCTCGCGCCAGGAGCCGTTCGGCGAGCTTGAGATGCGGCCGATCGTACATCTTGCCGTCGATGCCGACGACGCCGGGATTTCCTGCCGCCTCGAACGCCTCGACGATCGCCAGGGCGCTTTTCACCGCTTGCGCCGAAGGCGTGAAGGCGGCGTTGATGACCGGCACCTGCGCCGGATGGATGGCCATCTTGCCGGTGAAACCGTCGCGCTCGGCCTCGGCGCATTCGGCCTCGAAGCCGGCCATGTCGCGAAAATCCGGAAAGACGGTGTCGATTGCCGCGACTTCCGCGGCACTTGCGGCAAGCATGGTCATGGTGCGGGCGAGGCGGAACACATCCGTGTAGCGGCCATTCGCGTCGCGCGTCGCGCGCGCGCCAATCGCCGCCGACAAATCTTCCGCCCCCCAGGTGACGCCGACAAGCCGCGCGCTTGCACGGGCGTAGGTCGCTGCGGCCAAGACGCCTGCGGCCGTTTCTGTGATGATCGGCAGGATCCTTATCGCTCCATCCGGCAGGCCGCTTTCGGCTTCGTGCACCCTGAGCTTGGCCGAGAGATGCTGGACATCCAGTCCGCTGTTCGACTTAGGCAGCATGATGCCGTCTGGTTTTGCTGGCACGAGCGCCGCCAGATCGTCGTCGGTCAGTCCGGTCGAAAGGTCATTGACGCGCACATAGATCGCGGAGCTGGTCCGGTGCCTGTGCGCGCCGATAAAACGCGCCGCTGTGTCGCGCGCCAACCCCTTGTTCTGCGCAGCAATCGAGTCCTCGAGATCGATGATGACCACGTCGGCGCCCACGCCAAAGCCCTTCTCCAGCTTCTTTTCCGAATCGCCGGGAACGAAGAGCAGAGAACGCATCGGCTATGCCTTTTTCATCATCATGGCTTGCCTCGTGCATTTGGCAACCAGCACATCGTTCTGGTTATAGGCGCGGTGCTCGAACTCGACGATACCGCGGTCCGGCTTCGATCTGGATTCACGCACCGAAACCACCGTGGTCTCGACGCGAATGGTGTCGCCATGGAAGACGGGGTGCGGAAACACCGTCTCCTTCATGCCGAGATTGGCGATGGTGGTGCCGACGGTGATGTCATTGACCGAGATGCCGATCATCAGGCCAAGCGTGAACAGCGAATTGACCAGCGGCTTGCCCCATTCGCTCTTCGCCGCGAAGTCGAAGTCGATGTGCAGCGGCTGCGGGTTCAACGTCATCACCGAAAACAACATGTTGTCGCTTTCGGTCACGGTTTTGCGCAGCGTGTGCGTGAACACTTGGCCGACAGCGAACTCCTCAAGATAAAGCCCGGCCATGGTCGATCTCCTCCGCTGCTTCAGGGTTGATAGGCGTTGCATATCGGGCTCGCAAGCCAGTTAACGAACATGGTGAACCGTTCGTAAACCATTTGTGCCTACGGTCTCCGCCAGGGTCAGAAGCGTTCTGGCAAGGGGCGTAAGCAGGCGACATGGTCGTTTCGCATTTCCTGAAATGGATCCATACGGCGAAGGTGTCGGAGCGTGCTGCGGCGGCAAGCGCGCTGGCTCGCGCCTATGTCGACTCGGAGCTGCCTTTCGAGGACCGCTGCGCTGCCGAGGCGGCGCTGACGTTGCTGCTCGATGACGTATCGTCGAAGGTGCGGCTGGCGATCGCCGACGCGCTTTCCATGAGCCATCATGCGCCGCCGCAGATCGTCAGCGCGCTGGCCTCGGACCAACCGGAAGTCGCAGCCTTGGTGCTGGCGCGCTCGCCGCTGCTCACCGATGCCGACCTGATCGATCGGGTTGCCGGCGCCCAGAAAGCGACGCAGAAGGTGATCGCCGACCGGCCGCGTGTCTCGATGTCGGTCGCGGCGGCGATCGCCGAGATCGGTGAGCCGGAGGCTTGCACCACGCTGCTCGCCAACAGCGGCGCCGACATCGCATCCGTCAGCTTTCGCCGCATGGCCGAGCGGCACGGCCATCTGCCTCTAGTGCGCGAGGCGCTGATTGCCGACGCGCGCCTGCCCGCCGACTGCCGGCATATGCTGCTGGTCAAGCTCGGGGAGATGCTCAAGGGGTCGCCGCTGGTGCTGGCGCTGATGGGCGCCGCCAGGGCCGAGCGCGTCACGCGCGATGCTTGCATCAAGGCTTCGGTGACGCTGATCGAAGGCACGCGGACAGAGGAACATACCGCACTTGTCGAACATCTGCGCCTGCGCGGCGACCTGACCGCAAGCTTCGTCGTCCGCACCATTGCGCACGGCAAGGTCGACTTCTTTGGTTCGGCGCTGGTCGCGCTCAGCCAACAGTCCGAACAACGGGTGAGAGCACTGCTGGCCGGCGGGCATGACGTGGCTCTGCAGGCACTGTTCCGCAGTGCCGGGCTTACCGCCGCCACCCACGCCATCATTCTGCGCGCGCTGAAGGTCTGGCGCGAGGTCGCCAATGGCAAACGCCTCGCCGGCGTCCAGGAAGTCAGTTGGCTGATGCTGAAGGAATTGGGCGGACAGTCCGCAGAAGGCGATCTCGCCGGGCTGGTCAAATCGATCCATCTCGACGCGCTGCGCGAGAACGCACGCGGGCACGCGCTGGCGATCGCTGCTGCCTAAACCCGGTCCTTCGCGAAAAAATCCGGAAAATCCTCAATCGCGGCGGCGATGATGCGCAGCGAGGCGGCGGTCTGCAGCATTTCGGCCGCGACGCTGCGCTCCGCGATGCCTGCTGCATACTGCCTGGCGACTGCGACGGTCGCCGTCTGCGGCTCGCCGGGCCGCCTGAACAGCAGCTCGCGTGCCAGACCGCGCAGGAAATTGGCGATGGAAAGTGCTGTTTCAGGCGGGATCGCGGAACTTTGCTGCGCGTTGCGCAGCCGTAGGATTTCGAGGCCGACGGTAACCGCAGCTATGCCGCCGCCGAGAACCGCGTCGCCTTTCTTGCCGGCGTTCTGCAGCAGTGGCATCAACTGGTTGATCCGGTCGTAGGCAAGGCTTTCGAAGGCCGATCGCCGCGGCAGGCGGTCGTGCAGGCAAAGGCGTGCAAGATCTTCGCGCATGGTTTGCAGGATGCGGTTGACTGTAACCCAGGGGTCGGCGGGCAGCACGACGGCGAAGACGCCGATCGCCAGAAGAATGCCGACAAGGACCGCTGCCGAATTGGCGAGGAACGGCTCCGGATCGTAGGTCATGACCTGATGTGGGCTGAGGAAGGCGAGGAAATTGATGGCAAAGGCCGTTGCCACGCCGACGTAGCGCGGATTGGCCATGCCCAGTGCCGCTGGCACCAGGATCGGGACGACGAAAACCGCGAACCAGCCAAAGCCCGGCAGCGCTGGAAGTGCTATCTGCCCGACCACAAACGCGAACGGCAGGGCGAGCAACGTGCCCTCGAAGAAGTTCCATGCCGACCGGATCGGATCGGCGCGCGCGGCGAACAAGCTGGAGACGACGGCGACCAGAATGACCGTGCCGGTCGCGTCCGACCATTTCGTCGCCAGCCAGAAGCCGGCGACCAGGAGCGTGGCGATTGCTGCGCGCACGGCATTGCGCGATGCCGCACGGTAATCGCGGTGCACCACCAGCGCTGGCTGCCGCCGTTCGCGACTGGCACGAGACGGGGGAGAGCGCAGTGCATCCAGGCCGCGCAGCACTTGCTGCATTGCCTCGGCGAAGTCGGCGGCAATGGTCAGGCGTGTGACAGTGCCAGCCCAGTTAATGTCTTGCCCGGCCGCGATGTCAGGCATCTGCCGCGCCTTGCCGGCGATTGCGTCGAGCCGCGCCACCCAGGGCGCCGTATCGTCCAGCGCGCCCGGCTTGGCTACCAGTTCGCCGACAACGGCCTGCAACTCGGCGCGAACGGGGATGAGGGCTGCATTCTTCGGCGCGGCGGCGTGGGCATGCAGCGCACGCGCCGCTGACAGGGCCGACAGAAGCTGGCCGATGGTACGCCGGACCGGATAGGCGCGGGTGGCGAGGCTCGGCCCCTCCAGCCTTGCGTAGGTGCGCATCTCGCCGAGCGTCTGGACGTCGCCGATCAGCTTGCGGTGCAGCCCGGCAAGCTTTTCCGCATCACCGCCGGAAAAAGCGCCGTCCGCATAGGCCGCCAGGTCGAGAATGCTGCGTTTCAGTCTTGAGATGATGGCGTCGGCGGCCAGTTTCGGCAGGATCAGCCGGCTGGTCAGCGCAGCGCAGACGATACCAAGCACGATTTCCGCGCAGCGCGCCACGGCGAGATCGATGACGAGGTGCGGCTGGCCGAAAGCCGGCAGGCCGATGATCATCGCGGTGTAGCCGGCAAGCGCCGCGCCATAGGCTTCCGGATTGCGTAGCAGCGACGAGACCAGCGAGCAGATGCCGATCCAGACGGCAAGAACTGCAACCAGCAACCACGGGTTGGCATCGAAAACAGTGGTAATGCCGATCGCCGCCAGCGCGCCGGCAAGCGTGCCGAGGAGACGATAAAACCCCTTCGCCAGCACCATGCCGGCGACCGGCTGTGCGACGATGAACACCGTCATCATCGCCCATTGCGGGTGGTCGAGCTTCAGCGCATAGGCGGCCAAAATCGCGATGAGGCCGGCCGAAACGGTGCGCAGGGCAAAGATCCAGTCCGAGCGCGTCGGCCGCGTCAGGCCAGCGATCCGCGTGCCGATATCGTCCTTCAGCCGCGCCCAGGTCAAGTGCTCGTCTCCAGCCCAGAAGGCCAAGCTAGCGGCGGGAGCTCAGATATCCAGCACTTCCGTCTCGGCGAATTCCGCGCGTTCCTGGATGAACCGGAAACGGGCCTCGGGCTTGGTCCCCATCAATGCGTCGACCGCATCCTTGGTCGCCGCCTCGGCATCGATAACGTCGACCCGCAGCAGTGTGCGCTTTTTCGGGTCCATGGTGGTTTCCTTGAGCTGGGCGGCCATCATTTCGCCCAGCCCCTTGAAGCGGCCGATTTCGACCTTGCCGCGCCCGGTGAATTCGGTGCGCAGGAGTTCGTCCTTGTGCGCGTCGTTGCGGGCATAGGCGACCTTGCCGCCTTGCCGGATCGAATAAAGCGGCGGCACCGCCAGATAGAGATGGCCGCCGCGGACCAGGCTTGGCATCTCCTGGTAGAAAAAGGTGATCAGCAGCGAGGCGATATGGGCGCCGTCGACGTCGGCATCGGTCATGATGATGACCCGGTCGTAACGCAGGTCCTCGTCGCGATATCTCGAGCGCGTGCCGCAGCCAAGCGCCTGGATGAGGTCGGATATCTGCTGGTTGGCGGCAAGCTTGTCGTTGCCGGCGCTGGCGACGTTGAGGATCTTGCCGCGCAGGGGCAGCACCGCCTGGCTGGCGCGGTCGCGCGCCTGCTTTGCCGAACCGCCGGCCGAATCGCCCTCGACGATGAACAGCTCGGCACCGGCGGCGGCATTCTGCGTGCAGTCGGCGAGCTTGCCGGGCAGGCGCAGCTTGCGCACCGCACTCTTGCGCGACACTTCCTTTTCCTGGCGGCGGCGCACCCGCTCGTCGGCGCGGGCGATCACCCATTCGAGCAGTTTCGAAGCTTCCTGCGGATTGTCGGCCAGCCAGTGGTCGAACGGGTCGCGGATAGCGCTTTCGACGATGCGGATCGCCTCGATCGTCGCCAGCCTGTCCTTGGTCTGGCCGACGAATTCCGGTTCGCGGATGAACACCGACAGCATGCCCGCCGCCGAGATCATCACATCCTCGGAAGTGACGATCGAAGCGCGCTTGTTGCCGACCAGGTCGGCATAAGCGCGCAAGCCGCGCGTCAGGACGTTGCGGAAGCCGGCCTCATGCGTGCCGCCTTCGGCGGTCGGAATGGTGTTGCAATAGGAATTGATAAAACCGTCGCCGCCGAACCAGGTCACCGCCCATTCGAGCGAACCGTGGCCGCCCTGCTTCTCGCTCTTGCCGGCAAACATTTCACGGGTCACCTGGAATTCGTCGCCGAGCGAGGCTTTCAGATAGTCCTTGAGGCCGCCCGGAAAATGGAATTCTGCCTTGGCCGGCGTCGTGTCCTTTTCCTTGATCAGCGACGGATCGCAGGTCCAGCGGATTTCGACACCGCCGAACAGATAGGCCTTTGACCGCGCCATGCGGTAGAGCCGCGCCGGCTCGAAAGCAGCACCCTTGCCGAAAATCTGCTCGTCTGGATGGAAGCGGATCTTCGTGCCGCGGCGGTTGTGCACCTCGCCGAGCTGCTCCAGGCCGGTCACCGGAACGCCTCGCGAGAAGCGCTGGCGATAGAGCTTGCGCCCAATCGCGACCTCGACCTCGAGATGGTCGGACAGCGCGTTGACCACGGAAACGCCCACACCGTGCAGGCCGCCGGACGTCTCGTAAACCTTGCTGTCGAACTTGCCGCCTGAATGCAGCGTCGTCATGATGAGTTCGAGCGCCGGCTTCTTGAATTTCGGGTGCGGATCGACCGGAATGCCGCGGCCGTTGTCGGTTACGGACAGGTATCCGTCGGCGGAAAGCTCGACATCGATGAAGGTCGCATGGCCGGCGACCGCCTCGTCCATCGAATTGTCGATGACCTCGGCGAACAGATGGTGCATCGCCTTGTCGTCGGTGCCGCCAATGTACATGCCCGGGCGGCGGCGCACCGGCTCCAGCCCCTCCAGCACTTCGATATCGGCGGCACTGTAGCTCTCGCTGGCGTCGCGGGGCGCCGGCCGCTTCGCCGCCTGCACCAGCGGGTCGGCCGGGCGCGCGGCGGCGCGAGCCGGTTGCGGCTGCTTGTCCAATTTGGCGAAAAGATCGTTATTGTCGTCCATGCCGGTCCTGGATTCCGATGCTGCGAATCACCACCCGATACTGCCACGCTTTTCGCGGGCAGGCGACGGAGGTTCCTGTTACGTTCGAGGATAGGGCCTCTTACTGCAAAACCATTCGACAACCAAGCGGCGGAAATGGGGTCGAAGCCTGGAGCATCGACGCTTTGTAAACCCTGTCCGAAGGTTACGCCGCAAGATTGGCTGAAAAAACGGTATTTGCGGACTGTCGCTGACCTAGAATGCAGCGGAACCCTCAAGAGGCTGTCGCTTAAGCATGTTGGATTACAGTTCGCTCCTGCTCGCGGCGGCGCTGTCGGGCACGGGCCTTAGCATCACCATGTTTGCGATCTGGTTCACCGCGCCACAGGCACGCTTTGTGCTGACGGTGGCGTGCGGCATTCTCGTGCTGGTCGCACATGTCGTGTTGTTCTGGCATTACACCAGGGATCCAAGCGCCTGGCTTTGCCAGATCGTGCTTGCGCTTCTCAGCCTCGGTTTCCTGATTATCTGCCTGTCGGCCATGCAATATCTCGGCATAGGCGACTACAGGCGCGCCATCTTGCCGACCTTGGTTGCGATGGCTGTTTGCACAGGCGCGACGTATCTCGGATTTGATGGTGTCGGCTTTATTGTCACCTACGCAACGGTAACGGCGCTGCTCTCGCTCATCGGGGCGATGTTCTGGATTGAGGGTGGTCACGATCGCCGGATATTGCTGGTCGTCTCGTTCCTGAGCGGCGTCTGTGCCCTGTCGTTCGGACTTTGCGGCGCGGTCCTGCTGGTCAAGGGCCAATGGGTGCTGGGTGTTGCGCCCGACAATTGGGCCGAGCGGGTGAATTCCGTCGTGGCCGTCGCCTGCATGACCGGGCTCGGCGCATTGACGCTCTCCCTGCACCATTTGCAGGCGCAGATCGAATTGAAGGCCGAGACGATGACCGATCCATTGACCGGGCTGATGAATCGGCGGGCGTTGACGGCACTCTACGGCGAGCGGGTCTTCGGTCCGTTCATGTCCGTTGCCATGTTCGACCTCGACCATTTCAAGAGGACGAACGACGTATTTGGTCACCCGGTCGGCGACCAGGTTCTGTGCCGCTTTGCCGCCGTCGTCAGGAAATACGCCCGGACCGGCGTCGACGCCTTCCGGTTGGGCGGCGAGGAATTCGTGCTCGTCATGTCGCGGATGACGGAAGAGAAGGCCTATGACATTGCGAGCAAGATCAGCGTCGCCTTCGGCACGGAAGTCGTGGCCACCCAACTCGGTCCGTTGCGAAGCACAGTCAGCGGCGGCATCGGCTTTGGCGGAACAAACGGCACCGGTCTCGACGATGTGCTGGCCGAAGCCGACGCAGCACTCTATGCGGCAAAGCGCGCCGGGCGAAATCGCGTCGTCGTCCGGGACCGGGCGAGCAAGGCCGACGGGCCGGCCTTGCGTTCTGCCTGATTGAGGTTTCTATCTTCTTGTTAGACCCCATGATCTTGTCCGAAAACCGGATTCCACTTTCGGGATCATGATCTATTCCGCCGCACCCAGATATTCCGACAGCGGCGGGCAGGAGCAGACAAGGTTGCGGTCGCCGGCGACATTGTCGATGCGCGACACCGGCGGCCAGTATTTTGCCGCCGTGTCGGCATCGCCGGCGGGGTAGGCCGCCTCCAGACGCGTATAGGGATGGGTCCACTGGCCGGCCAATGCCTCGGCGGCGGTGTGTGGCGCGTTGACCAGAGGATTGTCGCCCAACGGCCATTCGCCCTTCGCCACCTTGGCTGCCTCGCCGGCTATGGCGATCATGGCCTCGCAGAAGCGATCCAGCTCGCGCTTGGGCTCGGACTCGGTCGGCTCCACCATCAGTGTGCCGGCCACCGGGAACGACATGGTCGGTGCATGGAAGCCATAGTCGATCAGCCGCTTGGCGATATCGTCGACGCTGATGCCGGCGCTGTCTTTGAGCACGCGGGTGTCGAGGATGCATTCATGCGCAACGCGTCCGTTGCGCCCTTTGTAAAGCAGGGGGAAATGCTCGCCGAGACGCGTCGCCACATAGTTGGCGGAGATGATCGCCGTCTCGGTCGCCTGCTTCAGGCCGGAAGCGCCCATCATGCGGATATACATCCAGGTGATCGGCAGGATGGAGGCACTGCCGAACGGTGCCGCCGCCACGGCATGGGCCGAGCCTTCGGTGACGTGGCCGGGCAGATATGGCTTCAGATGCGCCTTGACGCCGATCGGGCCGACACCGGGGCCGCCGCCGCCATGCGGGATGCAGAAGGTCTTGTGCAGGTTCATGTGGCAGACATCGGCGCCGATATCGCCGGGACGGGCGAGGCCGACCAGCGCGTTGAGGTTGGCGCCGTCGAAATAGACCTGGCCGCCATGGCTGTGGACGAGGGCACAAAGGTCGCGCGCGCCTTCCTCGAAGACGCCATGCGTCGAAGGATAGGTGAACATCAGCGCCGCAAGGTTGTGCGCATGCTCGGCCGCCTTGGCCTGCAGGTCGGCCGTATCGATATTGCCGTCCTCGGTGCAGCGCACGACGACGACGCTCATGCCGGCCATGGCCGCACTTGCCGGATTGGTGCCATGCGCCGAGGACGGGATCAGGCAGACGGTGCGATGGCCCTCGCCGCGCGACAGATGATAGCCGCGAATGGCGAGCAGCCCGGCATATTCGCCCTGGCTGCCGGCATTGGGCTGCAGGGTCACCGCGTCGAAGCCGGTGATCTCCGCCAGCCAGCCTTCCAGCTCCTCGATCATGGCGCGATAGCCTGTCGAATGGTTTGCCGGGGCGAAGGGATGCAGGTTGGCGACATCAGGCCAGCTCACCGGCATCATTTCGGCGGCGGCGTTGAGCTTCATGGTGCAGGAGCCGAGCGGGATCATGGCGCGGTCGAGCGCCAGGTCCTTGTCGGCCAGCCGGCGCAGGAAGCGCATCATGTCGGTTTCCGAGTGGTTTTCGCGGAAGACGGGCTGGGTGAGGAACTCCTTGCCGCGCGTTTTTCCGGGCATGGAACTGCCGGCGGCAACGCCGGCCTTGGCGCCGAAAAGCGCTGCGATTGCCTCCAGATCGGCTTCGGTGGAGGTCTCGTCGAAGCTGATGCCGACATGGTCGGCGTCGATGACGCGCAGCAGCCGGCCGGTCTTTTCTGCGGCGGCGGCAATCGCGCCGGCTCTGCCCTTCATTTCCACGGTCACAGCGTCGAAGCGGCTGTCGCCGAGCACCGAAACGCCCGCTGCCTTGAGGCCGGCAGCCAGGCGGTTGGCCAGCGTGTGGATGCGGCCGGCAATCGCCTGCAGCCCGGCAGGGCCATGCCAGATCGCATAGGCCGTCGCCATATTGGCGAGCAGCGCCTGTGCGGTGCAGATGTTGGACGTCGCCTTGTCGCGGCGGATATGCTGCTCGCGTGTCTGCAACGCGAGGCGATAACCGGGACGGCCCTTGCTATCCGTCGACTGGCCAACGAGCCGGCCGGGCATCAGCCGCGTCAGCCTGTCGGAGACGGCGCAATAGGCGGCGTGCGGCCCGCCAAAGCCCATCGGCACGCCAAAACGTTGCATCGGGCCGACGGCGATGTCGGCGCCAAGCCTGGCCGGCGCATCGGTCAGCGTCAGGCCAAGCGGGTCGGCGATGAAGACGACCAGCGCGCCGGCAGCACGGGCCCTGTCGATCGCTGCCTTGTGGTCGCCGTAGACGCCGAATGTATCGGGCCAGGAGACCAGCAGGGCGGCGGTGTTGTCGTCGATCACCTCGCCGTCGACCTCGATGCCGAGCGGCTCGGCGCGGGTGCGCACGACGTCCAGCGTCTGCGGGTGCGGCGTGCCGGCCAGTGCCACCTTGGTGCGCTTGTCGCGATGATGGCGCAGCGCAATGCCGACAGCTTCGGCCACCGCCGTCGCCTCGTCGAGCAGCGAGGCCGACGCCACCGGCAGGCCGGTCAGTTCTGTCACCAGCGTCTGGAAGTTGAACAGCATTTCCAGCCGGCCCTGGCTGATCTCGGCTTGGTAAGGCGTGTAAGCCGTATACCAGGCCGGGTTCTCGAACAGGTTGCGCTGGATCACCGGCGGCACGTGGACGCCATGATACCCGGCACCGATGAAGCTCTTCAGCACCGTGTTCTTTGCCATCGTCGCCGCGAGCTCGGTCAGCGCTTCCGCTTCGCTTGCGGGGGCGGGCAGGGCCAGCGGCCGGTCGAGCCGGATCGACTTCGGCACTGCCTGGCTGATCAGGGTTTCGACCGAAGGAACGCCGATCGTCGCCAGCATGGCTCTGACGTCATGGAGGCCCGGGCCGATATGGCGAGCCGAGAAGGGGTAGGGTGCTGCGGTCATCTTCCTGGTCCTGCTATCAACCAATATGGGCTTTGTAAGCGGCTTCATCGAGGAGCCCGTCGAGCTGGCTTTCATTGGCCAGCTTCATCTTCCACAGCCAGCCGTCGCCGGTTGCCGCCGAATTGACGAGTGAAGGATCCGATGACAGCGAGGTGTTGGCCTCGGTGATCTCGCCGTCGACCGGCGCGTAGACATCCGATGCGGCCTTGACCGATTCGACCACCACGGCGGTGTCGCCCTTGGCCAGTTTTCTGCCCAATTCCGGCAGCTCGACGAAGACGAGGTCGCCGAGCTGCTGCTGTGCGTAGTCGGTGATGCCGACCGTGGCGATGCCGCCCTCGACGCGCAGCCATTCGTGATCTTCGGTGAAATAGGTCTTTGCCATTGAAATCATCCTTTGCGGTAGCGATGGGGCGTGAAGGGCAAGGGGTGGATGTCGACCGGGATTTTCGTCCCGCGGACATCGGCGAACAGTTTTGCGCCGGATTTGGCAAGCGGCGTCTGGACGTAGCCCATGGCGACCGGATGACCGGCCGAGGGGCCGAAGCCGCCTGAGGTGACATGGCCGGCAGGGTTGCCGTCAGCATCGAAAAGGGCAGCACCGGCGCGCACCGGCTGGCGGCCTTCCGGCTTCAGGCCGACGCGTTTTTGCGCCGGACCACGCTCCAGGATGGCGCGCAGCGCATCGGCGCCGATGAAGGCGCCAGAGGCGCGAACCTCCTTGGGGATGGCCCACATCAGCCCGGCGCTGGCCGGATCGATCTCCGGCGTGATGTCCAGCCCGTGCAGGCACAGTCCGGCTTCGAGCCGCAGGCTGTCGCGGGCGGCAAGGCCGACCCACATCACCCGCTCGTCCTCGAGCAGCCTGGCGACGAGGTTTCTTGCATCCGCTTCCGGCAGGCCGATCTCGAAGCCGTCTTCGCCGGTATAGCCGGACCGGCTCATGAACCATTTTTTGCGCGGTTCGATGCCGTGCATGAACACCAGCGAACCGGTCTCGATGCCGGCGCGGGAAAGGGCAGCCCACGCCTCGGGGCCCTGGATGGCCAAGAAGACGCGGTCGAGTGCATCCACTTTTACATCGAAATCGCCCTCTGCATCGAAATTTTTGGCCAGTGCGCGCAGATGCTTTTCGTCGGCGGCGGCGTTGCCGGCATTGGCGACCATCATGAAGCGCTCGGCGCCGAGCCTGGTGACGATCAGATCGTCCAGAATGCCGGCCGCCTCATTGAGGAAGAACGTGTATTTGGACTGGGAAATCTCAAGCGCGCCGGCATCGAACGGGCAGGCGCGGTTCAGAAGCGGTGCTGCGCCCGGGCCGCTGATTTCGAACAGCTTCATGTGCGAGATGTCGAACAGGCCGGCATGCTCGCGGCTGTGCAGGTGCTCCTTCATCACGCCGGCCGGATAGGTCAGCGGCATCGACCAGCCGGCGAAGGCGCCGAAACGCGCACCGGCTGCCATGTGCAGATCTTCGAAGGGAAGGTGTTTGGTGTCGTCGCCCGTCATGTCATCTCCAGAGTCGCACGCAAGCGGCCGCGAATGGCGACCAGTCCGTGCCCCTCTGTCTGAAGCCTGAGAGACTCGCGCCCCGTAACTCTGTCGGCAGCGCTTACACCTTCGGCGCGGGGGCAAGCCCCGACTTTCCAGAGTGTCTTTCCCGTCTACGGTTCTTTTGCCTGAGAGATTTCGGGCGATTTCCCCTTCGGCGGCAGCTCTCGCTGCTCTCTCCCGCAAACAGGTAGGACTCGGTCAGGAGCCCTCGACTCGTCATCCATAGCCCGTGGACGACACCTTGTCACCTGCCGGCGACATTTTTACTGCCAAGTCTTCTGCGGGCCTTCTTTACAGGCAAGCCTTCGCTAACCACGCCGCTTGCCGGTTTCTCAAGACCTTGCCGATATACCGCATAAGGGCCGGCAATTACCGGCGGCGGGCGGGGAAGAAAATGGGCGAATTGATCATGAGCGCGCCGGTGGCCGGGCTGACCTCGAAAAATCGGATCACGGCGGAAGACGTGGTCATGCTGCGCGGCGAAGTGTTCGGCGACGGCGTGGTAACGCGCGGCGAGGCCGAGGCGCTGTTTGCGCTGGATGCAACGGCGAGGGACAAATGCGCAGAATGGCTTGAGTTTTTCGTCGAGGCCGTCACCGATTTCATCGTCCACCAGGAAAAGCCGGCGGCCTATGTTTCGCAGGACAATGCCGACTGGCTGATCCGGACGATTTCGCGCGACGGCATGGTCGACAGCCAGACCGAACTCGAGCTGCTGGTTCATGTGCTGGAAGTTGCCAAATCATCGCCGAGCACGCTTTCCAGCTATGCGCTGGAGCAGGTCGCTCATGCGGTCGTGGACGGCAAGGGGCCGCTGATGACCGGCGGCAGGCTTATCCCTGGGTCGATTGCCAAGGCTGAGGTCGAGCTGTTGCGCCGCATCCTTTACGCCTACGGCGGCGATGGCAACATCGCCATCAGCCGCGCCGAAGCCGAGGTGCTGTTCGAGATCAACGAGCGGACAGCGGCGGGCGACAACGATCCGTCCTGGAACGATCTGTTCGTCAAGGCGATCGCCAATTTCGTCATGTGTTCGGCCGGCTACGAACCGCCGGTGCGCGACGTGGCGCTGCGCCGGGATTCGTTCTTCGAGCAGGCCGATCCGGAGATCGGCGGGTTCTTCAGCCGCATGGTATCGGGCGGCCTGTCCGGCATCATTGAAGCCTATCGCTCACCGGGCGACATCGAAGCCGAGTGGGAGTCCAAGAACAAGGCAGCCGAGGCACTGGCCCGCCGCGCCGAGACGGTCGATGCCGGCGAAGCGAAGTGGCTTGCTGAACACATCGGCGACCGGCCGCTGCAGGAGAACGAGCGTGCGCTGCTGACGCTGATCAAGCACGCCTCGCCGGAAATCCACCCGGCGCTGAAGCCGCTGATCGACAAGGTCGCATAAGCAGTCGCGCGACGCTATTGTTTGGCGGGCTCCGGCTTGGCGCTGGTGTCGAACCGCGACATCCATTTGAAGCTGCCGAACCAGTAGCGGCGCACGCCGCCTATGGTGCCGTCGGCGGTACGCGCGCCGATCCAGTTGTTGACGTATTGGATGAGGCGCACATCGTCCGGCCGCATCGCAAACGCCTCCGGCGTCCGCAACAGCGGGCCGCCCACCATTGTCAACTTCGCGTCATAGAGCCTGGCGGCCATTTGGGGCGTTGGCGATGTCGCGACCATTGCCTGTGCGTCGCCGCCGATGATCGCGGCGAAAACATCAGAGGTATTGTCGAAAGACAGGATAGTCGCCTTGGGAAAAGCTTCCTTCGCGGCGGCTTCATCGGTGGAATTGGACAGCACGGCGATCTTGTATCCCGGCGCCGCCACTGCCTTGCCCGGCCTTTTCCCAAGACTGGCGATCGTCGCAACCATGCGGATATCGGCAGTGCCGGTCTGGTTGGAGAACACCACCTCGCGTGCGCGTTCCGGCGTGCTGGCGTAGCCCGCCGCGATCATGTCGAAATCACCCTTGAGCAGTCTTGTCTTGAGGTCGTTCCAGGGCACCTCGACCAGCTTCAGGTCGACGCCGAGATCAGACGCCAGCGCACTGGTCAGGTCGACATCATAGCCGGCGAACTTGCCGTCGGCCTTCTTGAGGATCCATGGCGGGTTGAGCGCCACGCCGACCGTCAGTGTCTTCTGGTCGATGATGCGCTTGAGGCTGTCGTCCGCCCGGGCCGGCAGCAGCGACAAAGCCAACCAAGCAGAAAGGGCAAGTATAGTTGTGGCGATCATCTTAGCGCGCATTAATATAACCTCGCTGAGCCCGTCCGGTTGTCAGATTTACACAGAGGTGCCATTCTGTCGATAGCGGACCCTGATGGAGAGTTGCGATGTCGGCACGGATGGCGGTTACCGGTTCGATGGTGTTCCTGGCTTGCATCCTGGGCAATCCGGCGAAGCTTTCGCTGTTGCCGGCGGCAGCGCAGGCTGCGGGGGCAAAACGCGTGGTCTGCTCCAGCGCCGATTACCGCTATTCCTATTGCGGGGTCGATACGCGCCGCGGCGTGCAGTTGACCTCCAGGCTGTCGAAGGCGCGTTGCGTATACGGTAGAAGCTGGGGCTATGACGGCGGCGGCATCTGGGTCGACAATGGTTGCTCGGCCGAATTCGCAGTCGCCGGCCCCAACCGCAATCCCTCTGCTGGCGACGTCGCCGCAGCCATTATCGTCGGCGGCGTGGTAGGCGCCATTCTCGACAACGGCAATTCGCATCGCCATCATTCCGATAATTACTATCCGAAGCCGCGCCCGCGCCGTTACGACCAATTGATCGATCCGACGCCGCAATTCGACAATCAGGGCAACCCCAACTTCGATACCCACGGCAACTACCAGGGACCGCATGGGCTGGGCAAGCTTGTCACCCCTGACGACAATCCTGACCTGAATCCGGCCCTGCGCAGCGACGGCGACGACAGCGACGACGACAGTTAGATGAAGCTTAGGTCAGGTTTCGGTCAGATGCCGCCGTACCAGTCGTAGCCATTGTCCTCCCAATAGCCGCCTCTGCCGCCGCCGATATTGGCGAAGCCGTCGACCAGCTCGATCTTGTAGAGGTATTTCGGCATCTTGTAGCCGAGCTGGCGCTCGACGCGGACGCGCAGCGGCGCGCCGTTCTCGACCGGCAACGGCTTGCCGTTGAGGCCATAGGCAAGGATCGTCTGCGGATGACGGGCATCGACCAGGTCGATCGAGCCGTAATATTTGATGTCGCCGGCCAGGCTGCGGTCGATCGTATCGAGGCAGTGGAACATGACGTAGCGCGCCTGCGGCTTGACCACTGCCTGGTCGAGCACCAGCGACAGCGGCGTGCCGGTCCATTTGGCAATGCAGCTCCAGCCTTCGACGCAGTCGTGGCGGGTGATCTGGGTGCGGCTCGGCATGTTCATCAGCTGCTCGCGGCTCAGCGACAGCGGTTTTTCGACGAGGCCTGAAACCTCCAGCCGCCAGTCGGCGAAATCGCTGGCGAGCAGGCCCTTGTAGAAATCGTCGTCCGGTGCGGTGACACCGTTCGGCCGCTGCGGCTGGCGAATGTCGGCCTCGGTGAACTCCGGCGCCAGCGCATCAGCGCCGGCAAGCAGTCGCTGCGCCCGCCAGGTCAGGCCATTGGCGCTTTCGAGGAAGCTGCGCAGGCTGTCGCCGACGCCAAGCTGGCTGTCGAAGGCGTCGCAGCCCGACAGCATGATGCCGGAAAGGCCGAGGCTGGCCGAGGTCAGGAACTTTCTTCGGCTTATCTGTAGCTTGGGGCTGATCTCGAATTTCGCCATGTCAGGCACTCCTCTCTGGCGCATTGTCGCCATGCGCCAGCGGGTCGGTTCGGTACCACCCGGTGATGATGGAGCGCAGCTCGTTAATCGGGCCGGCGGCCAGGATCATCAGGATGTGGATAATGAAGAAGGCGACGAGCAGCAGCATCACCGTGAAATGAATGGTGCGCGCCGTCTGCCGGCCGCCGAGCAGATCATTCAGGAACGGCAGCACCGAATCCATGCTCGGCGACATGGCAAGGCCGGTGATGATCATCAGCGGCAGCAGCACGAACAGCACGCCGCCATAGGCCATCTTCTGCAGCGTGTTGTAGTCGCGCGTGTGATGGAACCTGAGCTTGGCGTGCTCGACAATGTCTCGCGGCAGGCGCCTGAAATCATCGAGGCGCGGGGCAAGATCGCGGCGCAAATGGCCGTTGATCAGGCTGGCGACCAGCCAGACCAGCAGCGTGGTGGTCAGCACCCAGGCAAAGAAGAAATGAACGACGCGCGCGGTGCCGAGATCGTAATAGGAAGGGATCGTCGCCCAGGACGGGAAGGCACGGGAGGTCTCCTGGCCGGCCGGACCCGACCAGCCGAGCACGCCAGTGGTATCGAAGCGCTTGCCGAAGATTTCGGTATAGCCGCGCGGGCCAGTATTCTCGGCGCCAATGGCGAAGACGGTGTTGTTGTAGCCAAAACCCGACTCCTTGCCGATGTAGAGCTGTGGGCGGGCGTTAAATATTTGCAGACCGGAAAGCAGCATGAAGAACAGCGCGATCGCCCACAGCCAATGCGTCAGCCGCGTCCAGCGCGACTGCCGATAGATCAGCGTCGCATCACTCGGCGCGGCGGTATCTGCTCCGGCGGCTTGGTTTCTGGCAAGCGATTCCATTTGTTGTTCCCTCCGGCCGCGCGTTCGTCGCGGCCTCGTCAGATCTCTTCTCCTCCCAATACGTCGCCAGCCTAAGCGATGTTTCACCCGATCACGGATTTATTACGGACTGCCGAGGCTGACGGCGAGGTTGACCGCGGCTGCCACGATGACCGTGTTGAAGAAGAACGACAGGATCGAGTGCACAAGCACGACACGGCGCATTTGCGAGGTCGTGATGTTGGTGTCGGCGGTTTGCGCCGTCATGCCGATCACCGTGGCGAAATAGAGGAAATCCGAGCCTTCCGGCCGCTTGCCGCCCGGGAAGTCGAGGCCGCCGACCGGAATTTTCTTTTTTGTGTCGCCATCCATCGCATCGCCATCCAACCAGTAGATATGCGCGTAGTGAAGTGCGGCCATCGCATGGATGGTCAACCAGCCAAGCGGGATAGACAGCAGCGCCACCGTAAGCTCGACGGTGTCCGCGCTCTTCTCCCTGTTGATCAATTGAAACAACGAAATGATGGCAATAGCGACGACAATCAGCGTGACCGCGAAGATGGCCAGTACCGGCAGGTCCGTGTCGCCTGCATTCTTGCGCAGATAGCTGCCGGTAAGCCGCGGCATATGGGCGATGACAAGAACGAGATAGGCGGCAAAGAACACATTGGCGCCGATCGAATAGGCAAGCGGCGCACGCCAGACCAGCGCGGCGCCAAAGGCTGCCACGCCGATGCAGGCCGACACCGCGAACGGCGTGTGGGGTCGCATGGGCATTTTGGTCGGGGTACCAGTCGCCATGGCCTTCAGTCCGCTGACGCGGATTTCAGCGCTCGCCGTAGGATGCGGTCAAGCTCGCCTAGGAACCGCGAGCGATCCTGCGGCGCGAAGCTCGAATTGTAGCCCTTGCTTTCGCCGGTCTCGCGCAGATGCTGCTTGAGATCGCGCATTGCCACCGCCATGCCGATCGTTTCGGGCGTAAACGGGCGTCCGGTCGGACCAAGTACGTGGGCGCCAAGCGCCACCGCGCGCGCGGCAAGCGGGATATCGGCGGTCACCACGATATCGTTGGACCGGGCATTTTCGACGATCCAGTCGTCGGCGGCATCGGCGCCCTTGGAGACGACGACATTGCGGATCATCGGATCGCGCGACGGACGCAAGCCGCCATTGGAGACGAAGGTGACGACGATGCCGTGCCGCTCGGCGACTTTTTCGACCTCGGCCTTCACCGGGCAAGCGTCGGCATCGACGAGAATAGCAGGTGCGGGCATCGTTGTTCCAAATGTGAAAGAGCCGGGCGGCGTCGCCCGGCTCGATCGATGATAGTCGAGCGGCTACTAGGCCGGCAACGCGCCGGATCTCTTGGCCGTCCAGGTGGCGATATAGTCCATCAGTCCTGGATTGAGGCAATCATAAGGTTCGA
>NZ_JAMYVK010000021.1:0-106648 GCF_040323975.1 Mesorhizobium sp. M0019
TTTACTAACAACTCCCTCTCGCTGGGGCGCGGCGCGCGCCGCGGGCGGGCGGGGGCGCCCCCCCGCCTCCCCCCGCCCCCCCCGCGACCGCAGCCGCCGTTCGATCTCGGCCGCCGCCGCCTCGGCGACGCCGATGACGGTGGAGGAAGAAGAAGGGTCACTCGGCACCACCTCGACCAGATCAAGCGCAAAGCGCGATTTCAGCCGTGCCGCAAGGTCGAGGCAATTGGCGATCGGATGGTCGACGCGCACCTTGATCAGCCCTTCGGAGACTGCGAGCGACACCAGCCGCTGCGCCGTCTGCCGCGAGATGCCAAGCGTGGCGGCGATCTGGTCCTGGGTGTTGCCTGCGACATAATAGAGCCAGCCGGCACGCGCCGCGTCGTCCAGCCTGTTGCCGCCGCTGTCCTGCCGCGAATTCAAGTTCCTGCCTCCCAACCCCGCCGAGCATAAGAGGCGGAGCGCAGTAGTTTCGCAGGGAATGAACTTGCGCGCAATTGCCTATTGTAAGAGCAATTGCTTAGTGATGAAACTTGGTGTTTGGAGCGAAGTGACAGGTCGACCCAGTCTCGTTGCAACAGCAAGGCTGTCGAGGTCGCACCAATCCCGGTTCTAAAGCGCGTTGCGTTCGATCGGCCTCATGCGACGCGTTTTAGGTTCCTTTTTTTATGCATGTCGTCATCGCAAAACCGCTGCACACTTTGCGCGACATGCATTAGCGGGGATGCGGCGGTTTATCTCGCGCTCTAAACGCCTTAAGGAATTTTTTGAGAATGGAGCCTTGCATGACGCCGAAAGCGGTTTTCTGGGATATGGACGGCACGCTGGTCGACAGCGAGCCGCTGCACGAGGCGGCGCTGATTGCGGCGCTGCACAGCGTCGGCATCGCGCCGCCGGCCGACCTGCATGAGCGCGTGCTCGGCATCGCCGCATGGCCGGTCTACGAAATGCTGCGCGACGAGTTCGGCCTCGACCTGCCTTTCGACGACTGGATCGTGCGCAAATACGATCACTATCTGCCGATGGCCGAAACGCTGACGCCACGCACCGGCGCGATCGAGATTTTCAATGAGCTGCTCGCGCTTGGCGTGCCGCAAGCGGTGGTGTCCAACTCGGACAGGCTGATCGTCGATGCCAATCTGCGCGCCGTAGGCCTCGTATATCCCGGCATGAAGACGGTCAGCCGCAACGACGTGCGTGAAGGCAAGCCGCATGCCGAACCTTTCCTGCGCGCCGCCTGGTTGGCCGACGTCGATCCCGCCGAGGCCGTGGCGGTCGACGACAGCGTGACCGGCGCCACGGCGGGGCTGGCAGCTGGAATGAAGACGATTTTCTGGCCAGAGGTGCCCATGGAGGGGCCGCCGGGGGCGATTGTCATCAACAGCGCCGGCGAATTGCGGGCCGAACTCGGGCTTTAAGCCAGGCCCGGCGGGACCGCGCTCAACTCCGGTAGGCAGGCTCCTGCTCGTCGAGGATCGCCTTCAGTTCGGAAAGGTGGCGCTCGGCCTGGCCGGGATAGTCTTCCTGTTCCCTTGCCGCTTTCTCCGCGATCTCATCCGACAGTACCCGCAGCGGCCGGCCGGTCCACAGCGCCTTGATATAGGTTTCGGCGGCGCGCTCGAAATAGAACATGCGGTTGAAGGTGTCGGCGACGCTGTCGCCGATGACCAGCACGCCATGGTTGCCCATCATCATCACCTTGACCTTCGGGTCGACAAGAAGCTGGGAGCAGCGCTCGCCCTCTTCCTCGAAGGCCAGCCCGCCATAATGAGCGTCGACGACATGGCGGTTGAAGAAGATCGCCGAGTTCTGGTCGATCGGCGGCAACGTCGAGTCGGCGAGCGAGGCAAGCACGGTGGCGTGGATCGAGTGGACATGCATGACGCAGCGTGCATGACGCACGTTGCGATGGATGGCACCATGCAGGCCCCACGCCGTCGGGTCGGGCGCATTCGGGCCGACCAGCGTGTCGGGATCATTGGCGTCGATCAGAAGCAGATCGCTCGCCTTGATGCGCGAGAAATGCACCTGGTTAGGGTTCATCAGGAATTGCGAGCCATCGTCGTTGACCGCCAGCGAAAAATGATTGGCCACCGCCTCATGCATGTTAAGCCGCGCCGTCCAGCGGAAGGCGCAAGCCAGATCGACGCGCTCCTCATAGAACGGCAGGTTGGTCAGCACTTCCTTCTGCAGGCGCGTGATGCTCATCGTAACCTCCGTGAAAGAAGCAAGGATGCCGCGCGGCTGGAACACGCGCAACCGGTTTCGTTTGGTACAGGCGAGCGCCGTTATGCCGCCGTGCTGGTGGCCGCGCCGACCCTCAGCCCGCCATGCTCGACGATGAAATCTATCACCTCCTGAAGTCCCTTGCCGCGCGACAGGTCGGTGAAGCCGAACGGCCGTTTGCCGCGCATGCGGGCAGCGTCGCGTTCCATGATGTCGAGATTGACGTTCACATAGGGCGCAAGGTCGCTCTTGTTGATGACCAGGAAATCGGACCGGGTGATCGCCGGTCCGCCCTTGCGCGGAATCTCCTCGCCCTGGCAAACCGAGATGACATAGAGCGTCAGGTCGGCAAGGTCCGGCGAGAAAGTGGCGGCGAGGTTGTCGCCGCCCGATTCGATGAAGACGATGTCGAGATCCGGGAATTTTTTGGTCATCTCGGCGATCGCCTGCAGATTGATCGAGGCGTCCTCGCGAATGGCGGTGTGCGGGCAGCCGCCGGTCTCGACGCCGATGATGCGATCCTCGGGCAGCGCCTGGAGGCGCGCCAGCATCATGGCGTCTTCCTTGGTGTAGATGTCGTTGGTGACGACGGCGATCGAGAACTCGTCGCGCAGCGCCTTGCAGAGCTTTTCGGTGAGCGTCGTCTTGCCGGAGCCGACGGGACCGCCAATGCCGATGCGAAGAGGACCATTCGGGGTTATCATGCGGGGAACTCCGTGAAGGCAAGGATGGCGAAGCCGAGGCCGATCAGCAGGCACAGCGGCGAATAATAACGCAGATCGAGCCGCACGAAAGGCTGCTCGGGCGTCAGCTGGCGCCACCAAGGCGTGAAGCCGGCAATGCCGCGCGCCAGGAAGACCAGTGCGATGAGCAGCGCTGTGGCGGCAAGCCCTGCCTTGGGAAAGGGCGTGGCAAACACACCTTCGAGCGCCATGGGCCACAGTGTCGCCAGGCCGAGGCAGGCGGCGACGGCGAAGCTGGCGAAGGGCGCCGGCATTTCGTCGACGCCACGGAAGCCGACCACCGCGCGGGCGCAGGAGGCAGCGTCCCTGCCCGGCCAGATGCCGCCAATGCCCCAATAAACATGCAGCGTGGTGATCAGCAGCAGGACCAGCGAGAGCGCGAAAGCGAGGACGATCATGAGCGGAACAGCCGCGAATACTGGGCCTCGTGCTTCATCGCCGTCACGTCGGAGATGAAAGCGCAGCCGCCGAGATCATCGAGGGTCGAGCCGGCAGCGCGGTCGGCCGTGGCCAGGGCAAGCGGTTCGAAGGCGGCCAGTAGCGTCATCGCGGCACTCTGGCCAACGATGCCAAGCCGGATCGCAGCCTGGACGAGATTGGAGAAGAAGGCCTGCAGAAAGGCCGCCAGGGCGTCCCGCAGCGCAATGCCGTGATCGCCGGCAACGGCGCCGACGGCAACGCAATAGGCGCATTCGGCCGGCAGGCGATCCAGCACTTGGCACGGCCAGGCGAAGGCCGCCTTCAGGAAAGCAGCGCCCTGCAGCATGGTCTCGGCATGGCGCTCGCGCGAGCCTGCCAGAGCTTCGGCAAGGGCGACGATTTCATCGAGATCGCCGGTTTCGCGCGCCCTGCGCCAGCTTTCGGCAAACAGCACCGCATCATTCCAGCCCGAACCCATCTCGACCAGCGTTTCCAGCCACGCGGCGAGCTCTTTGCTGTCGGCAACCAGCCCGGCATGCACGGCTTGCTCGAGACCATGGCTGTAGGAAAAGCCGCCGACCGGGAAGGAAGGCGACAGCCACGCCATCAGCCGCAACAAAGCAATATTGGAAGGCTGGGCAACGTTGGAAGGCTGGTCAGTCATGGTCATGGTCATGCGAATGGCTGTGGGAATGCGATTCGCTATGGCCATGGGAATGCGCTTCGGCGTGGCTGTGCGCATGCGCCTCGGCATGAGCGTGGCCGTGGCCGCCATGCCCGGAATAGGCGCCGCGCACCGGCTTGAACGGCTCGGAGACGTCGCTAACGGTGGCGCCCAATCCCTCCAGCATCGCCTTGATGACATGGTCGCGCAGAATGAGGATGCGCCCAGCTTCGATGGCGGCTGCGAGATGGCGGTTGCCGATGTGCCAGGCAAGCTCTGCCAGATGGACAGGGTCGCTGGCCCGGACGTCGTAGAGCGCCTCCTCGGCCGCGATGATCTCGATGTGGCGGCCATCCTCCAGCACCAGCCGGTCACTATGGTTCAAGGTCACCGGTTCGGGCAGGTCGACCAGCACCTTGTCGCTACGGGCCGTTTCGATGGCGCGACGGCGCAGATGCCGCTCGTCATGGGCAAGCACCGCACTGTCGTATGGCGTGGTGGTTCCGGCTTCGCCCGCGGCCAGGACGGAGACGGCGCGCGGGAATTTGGTGAAGTCGGTGCGAATATCGAGCTTCATGTAAAAACTGCCTCTCCCAAAAAGCCTAGCCTATCGCGTCCGCCGCCCCAATGGGGCTCAGACGATCGTGTCGAAGAGCCGCAGGATGAACGATATCTGATAGACGAGCGCGCCGGCGACAAAGGCGATGTGAAAGCGGCGGTCGCGCAGCAGGATCGCAATGACGCAAAGCGCGACGAAAACCGGCGTGCGGATCAGATATTCGACGCCAAAATGGGCGAAATGCTCCGGCCCTTTCAGCAGCGTATCGATCACGTCGAGCAGATAGGTCGCCGCCAGCAGGCCGAAGAACCAGGCCCGGCGCGAATAAAAGAAATCCTCATAGCTGGTGTAGTCCAGCATCGAATCCGGAAACAGCAGTGCGCAGAGCAGGAACAGCGTGACGGCGTAGAAGATGATGAACAGGTATTTGCCGAAGGTCCAATTCTCGATCTGGAACAGGCCGAACTCCCACCACCAGAAATGCACCAGCATTAAAAGCACCGACGCAACCCAGGCGAGGTGCACGGGATAGAGCCGGTATTGGCCGGGATGCTGGACGATGCGGGCGACCCCCGACAGCAGGCGGGTGACGCCGAGGCCGATCACCATGCCCAGGACGATGCGGATATGCGGGAAAATGTCGTGGGCGTAGGGGAGTTGCGGGTCCATAAGCCTGGCGCGGCATGTTCTACATCGGTCGTTCTAACGCCTATGGTTCAGAACAGGAAGTAGCGTTGCGCCATCGGCAGCACGGTAGCCGGCTCGCAGGTCAGGAGTTCGCCGTCGGCGCGGACCTCATAGGTTTCGGGGTCGACCTCGACATGCGGCGTGGCGTCATTGAGCACCATCGAATGCTTGCCGATGCCGCCGCGGGTGTTTTCGACCGCGACCATCTGCTTGTCGACGCCGAGCCTGCCGCGCAGGCCTGCGTCGAGCGCGGCCTTCGAAACGAAGGTCACCGACGAATTGGTCATCGCCTTGCCGTAGGCCCCGAACATCGGCCGGTAATGCATCGGCTGCGGCGTCGGGATCGAGGCGTTGGGATCGCCCATCGGGGCGGCGGCGATCATGCCGCCGATCAGCACCATGTCCGGCTTGACGCCGAAAAAGGCCGGATTCCACAGCACGAGGTCGGCGCGTTTTCCCACCGCCACCGAGCCGATGTCCTTCGACAGGCCATGCGCGATGGCCGGATTGATGGTGTATTTGGCGATGTAGCGGCGGACGCGGAAATTGTCGTTGTCGCCGGTCTCCTGCGGCAGCGAACCGCGCTGGCGCTTCATCTTGTCGGCGGTCTGCCAGCAGCGGATCGCCACTTCGCCGACACGGCCCATGGCCTGGCTGTCCGACGAGATGATCGAGAAGGCGCCGATGTCGTGCAGAATGTCTTCGGCGGCGATGGTTTCCTTGCGGATGCGGCTTTCGGCAAAGGCGATATCTTCGGGGATCGACGGCGACAGATGGTGACAGACCATCAGCATGTCGAGGTGTTCGGCCAGCGTGTTGATCGTGTAGGGGCGTGTCGGGTTGGTCGAGGACGGAATGACGTTAGGCAGGCCGCAGACCTTGATGATATCAGGCGCGTGGCCGCCGCCGGCGCCTTCGGTGTGGAAGGCATGGATGGTGCGGCCCTTGATCGCCGCGACCGTGTTTTCGACGAAGCCGGACTCGTTCAGCGTGTCGGTGTGGATCATCACCTGCACGTCGTAATCGTCGGCGACCGACAGGCAGCAGTCGATTGCAGCCGGCGTCGTGCCCCAGTCCTCGTGCAGCTTCAGCGAGCAGGCGCCGGCGAGCACCATCTCCTCGAGCGCGGCAGGCAGCGACGCGTTGCCCTTGCCCGACAGGCCGATATTCATCGGGAAGGCGTCGAAAGACTGGATCATGCGCGCCAGATGCCACGGCCCAGGCGTGCAGGTGGTGGCCAGCGTGCCGTGCGCCGGGCCGGTGCCGCCGCCGAGCATGGTGGTGATGCCCGACATCAGCGCTTCCTCGATCTGCTGCGGGCAGATGAAATGGATATGCGCGTCGAAGCCGCCGGCGGTCAGGATCTTCCCCTCGCCGGCGATGATCTCGGTGCCGGGACCGATGATGATGGTGACGCCGCCTTGGGTATCCGGATTGCCGGCCTTGCCGATCGCGGCGATACGGCCGTCCCTGAGGCCGATATCTGCCTTGACGATACCGGCGGTGGCATCGACGACCAACGCATTGGTGATGACGGTGTCGACCGCGCCTTGCGCGCGCGACACCTGGCTCTGGCCCATGCCGTCGCGGATGACCTTGCCGCCGCCGAACTTCACCTCCTCGCCGTAAAGAGTGAGATCCCTTTCGACCTCGATGAACAGCTCGGTGTCGGCGAGCCGGACCTTGTCGCCGACGGTCGGGCCGTACATCTGCGCATAGGCGGCGCGGGTGATTTTAGCCATCAGCAATTGCTCCCGAAATACAGCCCGAAAATACCGCTTGTCGAAGCCGGGCCCCACATTGCCGCCATCCTATGGTCACGCAATGACCCGCTGAGCGACACTTTCCGATCCCATTTAGCGTTTGAGGTGGCCGGGCCACCCCAAAACGACCATTTGCCAATCGATGGAAAGGAACATCCATGCGCAAAACGACCCTTCTGGCAGCCGCCGCCACGCTGGTGCTCGCAACCGCCGCCAGCGCCCAGCAACAGCCTGCGCAGCAGCCCAGTCCGGCGCCGGCTGCGCCTGCTCCTGCCGCGCCCGGGGCGCAGCCGCAGGCGCCCACCATCCAGGCGATCAACGTCGTCGATATCAAGGATCTGCCCGCGGACACTCAAGCCAAGGTCAACGAGGTGATCGCCAAGCGCAGCGATGCCGACCTGCAGAAACTGCGCGGCTCGATCGACGCGACACCGCAGGTCAAATCCGCGCTCGAAGCCAAGGGGCTCACCTCGGCGCAGGTGATCGCCGCCAGCATGAGCACCAATGGCGCGCTGACGCTGATCACCAAGAAAGCGAGCTGACGAGACGATGCGGCGGGCCGGCGCCCGGCCAGCCCGCCGCATCGCAAAGGGAACCTTCACGGGGGACGTTACGTTTCGGTCCTGTCGCCCTGACACGAGCCTCGAAAAGGACCCTGAGAACGAGCGATGGCGATCACCACCTTCTCCGACACCAGATGGCTGCATGGGATTGCCACGACCGCGTTTCTGGCAGCCAGCATTCCGCACGCCGCGCTGAACGCGCAGAGCCTCGACAGCGCCGAGACCGTCAACCGGATCGTCGGCTCGGAGGTCGGCCAGGAAGAGGCCCAGACAAATGCGGAAGCCGGCAAGGTCAGTTCGGCGATCGACCGCACGCGTGAAAACATCGCCGCCGTGCGCAAGACATCCAAGCTCGACAAGGTCGATATCGTGTTTCTTACCGATGCCGCGCGCACCGAAGGCGGCCCGCCGCCGGCGATCGAAAACAAGGTCAGGCAACATCGGGACGACATCGCTGAGCTGCGCAAGGAGATCGAGGCGAACGCATTGCTGTTCAACGCCATCGATTCGCGGCGAGTGCAAACCGAGGACGTTCTGGCGGTGGAATTCGACGATCCGGGAAAGGTCGTCATCTATGCGGCGGCCAAGCCGCCCGGCTGAGCCGAAACTGCTCGACGCCTTCGATCTCACAGCGCGCCCATGATCTTCTGCTGAAATCCGTAGACCTCGCGCTTGCCGCCGAACGGCACCAGGGTAACGTCGGGCTCTTGGCCGGGCTCGAAACGCATGGCGGTGCCGGCAGCGATGTCGAGGCGCATGCCGCGGGCCTTGTCGCGATCGAATCTCAGTCCCTCATTGGTCTCGAAGAAATGATAATGGCTGCCTACCTGGATCGGCCGGTCGCCGCTGTTGGCTACCTTCAAGGTGACCGTCGCCAGACCCTTGTTCAGTTCGATCTCGCCGCTTGCCGTGATGATTTCACCTGGGATCATTGATTGCCTTCCGTTTCACGGTCGCAGGATCAGGCGGCCTTGCGGGGGCCGCAGCCCTCTGCCTTGAGGACGCGCTTGGTGGCGGCCGGATATTTCTTCAGCAGCGCTGCCGGACGGATCGGGCGGGCCGAGAAGTTGCCGCCGCAATTCGGACAGGCGCCGCCGAGCACGTTTTGTGCGCAGTCGGCGCAAAAGGTGCATTCGAAGGTGCAGATCACCGCATCCGTCGCATCGGGCGGCAGATCCTTGTCGCAGCACTCGCAGTTGGGACGCAGCTCAAGCATTTTCCTCTCCTTGGCGGTGTTATCTGATCGGCTCGTGCACGGTCACCAGCTTGGTGCCGTCTGGAAACGT
This sequence comes from Mesorhizobium sp. M0019, assembly GCF_040323975.1. Classification (NCBI taxonomy): domain Bacteria; kingdom Pseudomonadati; phylum Pseudomonadota; class Alphaproteobacteria; order Hyphomicrobiales; family Phyllobacteriaceae; genus Mesorhizobium; species Mesorhizobium sp. M0019. The sequence continues at coordinate 8,912 of NZ_JAMYVK010000021.1, forward strand.
CGCCTCGACCTGCACATCGTGGATCATTTCTGCAATGCCTTCCATCACCTGGGCCCGGGTGACGACATGGGCGCCGGCCTCCATCAGCTCGGCCACCGCGCGGCCGTCGCGGGCACCCTCGACGACGAAATCGGTGATCAGCGCGATCGCTTCCGGATGATTGAGCTTGACGCCGCGTTCGAGCCGCTTGCGGGCCACCATCGCCGCCATGGCGATCAGCAGCTTGTCTTTCTCCCTCGGCGTCAGATTCATGCTTTTTCCTGCGGTGGCACAATCGAAATCAGAGTGACCATAATTTGGGCAGGCCCGCCCGTCCGTTGAGTAATTCGACAAGCGGCACCAGCCGCTTGCGGAGCTGGTAGCCGTCCTCAGCGAACAGCCTCGCAAGAAGCTTGCCAGATTTCCGCACGCTCCAGAAACTGACGCCGCCCTGGCCGCCGACTATGCCCCGGGCCGGCTCGAGCAAAGCCTCTGCCCGTGGCGACACCATCAGCAGGGTCGCCACGGCGACGGCACCGCCGGCCGCTGCGGGACGGTTCAAGGTGGCCGCAACGTCCGGCCCGATGCGGAACTCCTCTGCATGGACCAGCGCCCCGTCCTGGCGGACGCGCCAGCGGTCGTGGAAATGGCCTTGCGAAGCCCGTTCACCCATGGCCAGGCGGCCGAAGACGGTAGCCTCCAGGATCAGCGCCTCGGCTCCGCTGGCAAGCTCCACGTCAAGGCTGCGGGCAAAGGCCGAGCGGTCGAAGACGATGGTTTCCTGTGGCAGCCAGGTAATGTGGCCGTCTTCCCCGACAGTCAGCTGCACCCGCACTTCGGCGCGGTCGGATGCGGCGCGATAGATTTTCTCGCAGGCCTGCGTTGTTATGGTTGCAGAGGCGCCGGCACCGACATCGACCTCCCAGGCGAGACGGTCGCCACCGGTCAGCCCACCGGCGGTGTTGATCAGGACGGCTTCGAGCGGATCGGCCGAGACCGCCGGCATGCGGATCTTGGCCGAACCGTCCTGGTACAGACGCCGAAGACGCGTGCGACCTCCGTTCCAGTCGCAGCCAAGCCGCGCGACGCCGGCAACACGCTGGGCCGGCGGCACTGAAGTCAAGCTATATGCGATCGTATCCACGACACCAACGTTAAGCACTGCGGCGGCTTTGTCGATATATAGCTTGTTGCTTGACAGCGTTTCGGTTTCTATAGAGGGAGCCACCTTGGTACGGTCACCGGCGCCTGGCGGGGGTAAAAGGCGACGATGACGACGTAATCGAGGACAAAAGGGGCGCTGATCAGTTGGCGTCGGGAAACGACAGAGTTGGGGAAGAAACCGAATGGCTGACCAGCTGGCAAACGATATCATCGCCAAGATCAAGGCTCATGCCGAGCCGGGCGGCGAGGAAATCACCACCAGTACCGAACTGACCGCCCTTGGCATCCATTCGCTGGAACTGACGGAGATCATCTTCGATCTCGAGGAAGAGTATGGCATCGAAATCGAGATGAACACTGTCGATGCCTGGAGCAATCTGAAGAATGTCGGCGACATGGTCGAGGCGGTTCGCGCGCTGATCGCGAAAAAAGCCTGACTGAATGCACAAGCGCGTCGTCATCACGGGCATCGGCGGATTATGCGGGCTCGGCACCAATGCACCGGCAATCTGGAATGAAATGCGCGCCGGCCGTTCGGCAATCGGCGCGATCGACAATCCGCTGCTGCATGATCTGAAGGTCAAGGTCGGCTGCGAAATCAAGGCGCTTCCCGAGCACGGCATCGACCGCAAGCAGGTCGTGTCGATGGACCGCTTCAGCCTTCTGGCGACGATCGCCGCGCGGGAGGCGGCACAGCAGGCGGGATTGAACCCGCACGCGGCCAACACCTACCGGATGGGCACCATCGTCGGCGTCGGCGTCTGCGGCTGGGAGGCAATCGAAGAGAACTATCGCGCCATCCTGCTCGAAGGCAAGAACCGCGCCGGCATCTTCACCGTCCCGAAAGTAATGCCGGGCGCTGCAGCCGGCCATGTCAGCATGAATCTTGGTCTGCGCGGGCCGGTGTTCGGCATCACCTCTGCCTGCTCGTCATCCAACCACGCCATTGCCTCGGCGGTCGATCAGATCAGGCTCGGCCGGGCCGACGTCATGGTCGCCGGCGGCACCGATGCGCCGCTGGTCTGGGGCATCCTCAAGGGCTGGGAGGCCCTGCGGGTGCTGTCGCCGGACACCTGCCGGCCGTTTTCGGCCGACCGCCAGGGGCTCGTGCTCGGCGAAGGCGCCGGCATGGTGGTGCTGGAAACATATGAGCATGCCATGGCGCGCGGCGCCGCCATCCTTGCCGAAATCGCCGGCGTCGGCCTTTCCGCCGACGCCTCCGATATCGTCGCGCCAACCATCGAAGGGCCTGAGGCGGCGATGCGCTTCTGCCTCGTCGATGCCGGGCTCAATCCCGAGGACGTCGACTATCTCAACGCGCATGGCACCGGCACCAAGGCCAACGATCAGATCGAGACGGCGGCGATCAAACGCGTGTTCGGCGACCATGCCTACAAGCTTTCGGTGTCCTCGACCAAATCGATGCACGCCCACTGCCTCGGCGCCTCCGGCGCGCTGGAAATGATCGCCTGCGTGATGGCGATCCGCGAAGGCATCGTGCCGCCGACCGCCAATTATCGGGAAGCCGACGCCGACTGCGATCTCGACATCACGCCGAACGTGGCGCGCGAACGCACCGTGCGCACCGCGATCAGCAACAGCTTCGCCTTCGGCGGCACCAATGCGGTGCTGGCGGTCAGGGCCGTGTGACCGCACCCCTTGCGGGTCCTTCACCGGGGCCGGCGAAACTTTCCATGCGCATATTGATCGCGCCAGGCGTCGCGCCTAACTCTCTGCGACCCGCCATGACCGTGCCGCTCGGCGCGGTCTCCTACCAGGAGTTTCGATGACCGATCTGTCCGCGTTTCCGATTGCTAGGCGCTGGCCGGCGAGCCACCCCGACCGCATCCAGCTTTATTCGTTTCCGACGCCGAACGGGGTGAAGATATCGATCGCGCTGGAGGAACTTGGCCTGCCTTACGAGCCGCATGCCGTCGATATCGGCAAGAACGAGAGCTGGACCCCGGAATTCCTGTCTTTGAACCCGAACGGCAAGATACCGGCGATGATCGATCCGGACGGCCCGGGTGGCAAGCCGATCGGCTTGTTCGAATCCGGCGCCATCCTGCTTTACCTCAGCGACAAGACCGGCAAGCTGGTCCCGGCAGACGCGACGCTGCGTTATGAGACGATCCAGTGGGTGTTCTTCCAGATGGCTTCGATCGGGCCGATGTTCGGCCAAGTCGGATTCTTCCACAAATTCGCTGGGCGCGAAATCGCCGACAAGCGCCCGCTGGAACGTTATTGCGACGAGTCGCGACGGCTGATCGGCGTCCTCGAAACGAGGCTCAAGGGCCGCAGCTGGATCATGGGCGACGATTACACCATCGCCGATATTTCGATGCTTGGGTGGGTGCGCAATCTGATCGGCTTCTACGAGGCGCGGGAACTCGTCGGTTTCGACGATTTCCCCAGCGTGGGCGCATGGCTGGAGCGTGGCCTCGCCCGGCCGGCGGTGCAGAGGGGCCTCACCATTCCGGCCAGAAGCTGATCTTACGTCGATTCCGCTCGGCTATTTTGCCTTGGTGCGGGGTTTTGAGCCGCCCTTGCCGACTACGGAAGCAGCAAGCGACGCCGCACCTTTGGCGGTGGCAAGCACGGCACCGGCGGCGACATTGGCCGTTGCTTTAACAGTGCGCATTGCGCTGCCTGCGATCGATCCTCTGCTGCTTGCCGATCTTTTGGGCTTGGGTGCAGCGGCTTTGGCCGCGGCAGGCATCACCTTTTTCGGCGCCGCCTTGCCAAAGCTGGGCTTTGCCGCATCCTTGGAGCGGGCCGCCGCTGCCGGGCCGGCGCTGGTTTTCGCTCGAGTTGCTTTTGATCGTGTTGCCCTGCCCTTGGCGGGCGCAGGCTTTCTTGCCATGGTTTCCATCGAACGGTTCCCTCATGGGCACAATTGCCGTGTCCGGGATAACGGCCTGAAACTGTCAAGGTTCCGGCCGGGCGGTTCCTTGCAAGTCAGGCCAGGTCGCCGACCACCAGGTCGGCGGGCCGCCGACGGGCAAGCACGCGGTCGATGTTCGGCATATCGTTAGAGGCGATCCAGGCGCGCGCGTCCTCGTCGGAGCGGCCGTGCTCGTGCCATCGCGCCAGCAGTCGGCGCTCGAGCTCGGCGCGCGGCACATCGACGAAGATCGAGAAGTCGAACAGCGGCGCCAGCCGCGTCCAGGGTTCCTCGTCGAGCAGGAGATAATTGCCTTCGACCAGGATGAATTTGGTGTCGGCGGCGACAATCGCAGCGGCGGCGCGCGACAGCTCCATGCTGCGGTCGAAGACCGGGATGGCGATATCCGGCTCGCCGGCGCGGATGCGCTTCAGCAGCGCTTCGAAGCCGGCAAAATCAAAGGTTTCCGGAGCACCTTTTCGCGCGCGAAGGCCGCGTCGATCGAGAACGGCGTCATCGTAATGGAAGCCATCCATCGGCACGACTTCCGCCGTGCCTTCCGGCAGCAGGTCGTGCAAGCCTGCCGACAATGTCGACTTGCCGGCGCCGGGCGGACCGGCAATGGCAACGATGAAGCGCGGCGCCTTGCCGGCGCGCTTGAAAATGGCAGCAGCGATATGGGCGATTTCTGACATTGGCCCCCTTACGGTGGTTCTGGCGCATTTTGGCGGCAGTTTTCGAAAATTTCAAACGCCGGATTGTGCCAAGCCTTCAATCGGGCCTGGATTGACCGGTCCGCAGGAAATCGCTGTCGAAGGCGATGTCGCGCACGGCACCGTCAGCCGCCAGGATGCGCATGCGGCCCGGCGAGGTCGTGACGTCGTGCGGCGGCTCGCCGGATGGCCATGGCAGTGCGCCGATGACATGGCGGAACGAAAAGCGGCGCCCTTCGGAAAGGGCAAAGGCGGTCGCCACGCCTTCGCGCTTCAGCCAATTGTCGCCGAGCGATGCGGCGTGGCCGACGGCCGTGCGGCCGTCCTCGATGCCGAGCACGCCGCGGTGGCGGCCACTCCATGGCGCATAATCGCGCCCGCCATTGCTGACCCACAGCATGGTGACCGGCAGTTCGGCCGGGTTCTTCAGCACCAGCACGAGATCGGCTTCCGCCTGGCGCGCCAGCGCGGTCCAGCCCGGCCCGCCATGATCGGCCTCGACCAGCGTCACGAAGTCCTCACGCAGCTGGTCCATGCGATAGGTGGTCAGGTCGATCGTGCCGCCGTTGGCGGCGGGAAAGCGCGTCAGGTCGGCGGTTCGCGCCGGGTAGGCGAGCAACGAGCGGCCGCGGGCGGGATTGGGCTCCGGCGCCTCGTTGGGCGTCGCGGCAAAGCGCTTGGGCGAGAAGGCCAGCCTGCCGCCGGCCGTCATCACCGTCATCGGGTGGTGGGCGACGGGAATGGCGCCGGCGCCGCCGGAAAAGACGTGCTCCTGATAGAGAAAGGGATGATCGTCGCGCAAGGTCAGGATCTTGTCGACGGTTGCGCCCATGACCGGGCGCTGCAGGCGGAAGACGGCGCGCCAGCCGTCGGTCGTTGCCGCGCTGTCGACGACGTCCCAGCGACTATTTGCCGGCCAGCCATGCAAAGGTGCCGCTTCGACGTCGCTGCTCGAGAACGGTGCGCACAGGAAATCGCCGGACAGGTGGACCGTCCCTTCGGGCAGATCTTTCGGCAGCATCTCGCGCGGCTCGCCGACCCAGGGTGCGCGATGCAGCGGCTTCAGCCGGCGGCCATCGATATCGACCGTCATGTCGGCGAGATGGCCGACGGCAAGATCGACCGATACCGAAATGCCCTTCGCCGTGATCGTGACCGTATCCATGTGCACCTACCGATTCTGCCAGCCCGATTCTGGCGGCCCGATTCTGCCGGCGCCAGCAAAGCCCACTCGCCGCCGGTTGCGCAAGCGCGGTGGCCGGCAATTCACCTCAGGCGGCGCCACGTCGGCCTGTGGACAGGGCACCGTTCGAGGGGCAGACCGATATTAACCAAATGGACTGTGCCTTTGCGTTAAGATAGCTTCGCCTCGTCCCAGAAACTGCCTGCCTTCGGAACTGACTTGTCCGCCTTCCGGTTCTTTTCGTCCATCCACAAAAGCGTCGCTGTGCTGGCGCTGCTGCTGTTTGCTGCCGGCTGCACGACAGTCACGCCGCCCGACAGCGTGCTGGCGGTACCGGCGCCGCCGCAGAAATATGCCGCCATGGTCATCGATGCAGGCACCGGCAAGACGCTGTTCGAGGTCAATTCGACGGCGCCGCGTTATCCGGCGTCACTGACCAAGATGATGACGCTCTACCTTCTGTTCGAGGCGCTGGACCAGGGCCGCATCAGCAAGGAGACGCAAATTCCGGTGTCGGACAACGCCGCCCGGCAGCCGCCGACCAAGCTGCGGTTCAGGCGCGGCGAGACGATCGACGTCGATTCGGCGATCCGCGCCATCGTCGTCAAATCGGCCAATGACGTGGCGGTCGCCGTCGCCGAATATCTCGGCGGCAGCGAAGGGGCGTTCGCCGGCATGATGACAGCCAAGGCGCGCCAGATCGGCATGAGCAGCACCGTGTTCCGCAATGCCTCGGGCCTGCCGGACGGCGACCAGCACACCAGCGCGCGCGACATGGCGGTGCTCGGCATGGCGCTGCACGCCCGCTTCCCGCAGCATTTCCACTATTTCTCCGAAAGCGACTTCATGTTCCGCGGCAGGCTGGTGCGCGGCCACAACGACATGCTCGGCCGGGTGCGCGGGGTCGACGGCATCAAGACCGGCTACATCAGGGCTTCGGGCTTCAACATCGTCACCTCCTATGATGCGGACGGGCACAGGCTGATCATCGTGGTGATGGGCGCCGACAGCGCGCGCCAGCGCAACGACCACGTCGAGGCGCTGATCCAGCGCAGCCTGTTGCCGACCTCCGAGGCAAAGACGCGGCTGCTGTATGCCGAGGAGCAGTGACAGTTGAAGTCCGAGTGTTGACCGCGTGCGGGTTCAGGCGACAAACGCAGAGCCGCCGTTTTGCGCGGCACTGCTGAGATACTTTGCCGGCGGCTTGCCAAGCGCTTTCTTGAACATGGTGATGAAGGCGGTGACCGATTCGTAACCGAGATCGGCCGAAACCTGCTGCACGCTGGCGCCGGAGGCCAGCTCGCGCATTGCGACGATCAGGTGCAGTTGCTGGCGCCAGCGCCCGAAGGTCAGCCCTGTCTCTTTCACCACGAGACGTGCGAGACTGCTCTCGCTGAGCGCGACACGACTGGCCCATTCCGCCAGGGTGCTGCGATCGGCAGGATCTTGCGCCAACGCCGCTGCGATGCGCCTCAAGCGCGGCTCGGACGAGATCGGCAAATGCAGCTGCTGGACAGGCATGCGCGGCAGTTCGGTGAGCAGAGCCCTGGTCAGGAGCTCGCCCCTCGCGTCATCGTCCTCAACGCGATCCGTCAGCTCTATGATGAGCTCGCGCAGCAACGGCGTGATCGAAAGCGTGCAGCACCGGTCCGGCAGGTCGGTAGCTCCCGGTTCGATATAGACGAAGAAAATCCGGGCATTGGCGGTCGCGATATTGCTGTGCTCCATGTCGCCGGGAATCCACACCGCGCAATGCGGCGGCACCATCCACAGGCCGCTGGGGACGCGACATATGACGCCACCGCCCAGCGCGAAGACGAGTTGCCCTTTGCGGTGGTGGTGGTCCGGCACCTCCGCCCTGGTTTCGGTAACGTCAACGCGCACGGCGATTGCCGGGGCGAGGACATCATCCGGATCGAAAGGCCAGGGGCAGCGGAGAGGCTGTCTCATATTGACTGATTTTAGCGATCGACTGCCAAGATATCTAAATTACTTACACAGGAAAGTCGATAGTTTAGGGATGAGTAACTCAGAAGCCGACAGGCGGGCTTCCATTTTGTCATGCCCTGCTCGCGTTCTGAACGTCGGACCAACAAGCCCGGCGCACGAAAACAGGCTGGCGTCCGCCACGCAGCAAGAAGGGACGATACCAATGCTCGCCTTGGTCACATCTTCCGACAGCGCCACCGGGTTGCGGCTCGCCGAGCTTGGTGAGCCCGAGCCCGCCCCGCATGAGGCGCTGGTCTCGGTCCGGGCAGTCTCGCTGAACCGCGGCGAACTGCGCCTGCTCAACATCCGTCCGAACGGCTGGGTGCCTGGCCAGGACGTCGCCGGAATTGTCGAGCGCGCCGCGGCCGACGGCTCCGGGCCGGCCGTCGGCGCCCGGGTTGCGGCTCTGGTCGACGAGGCCGGGTGGGCCGAACGGGTCGCCGTTCCGACCGACCACCTCGCCGTCCTGCCGGACGCCGTCAGCTTCGTCTCCGGCGCCACTGTTCCGGTCGCGGGCACGACCGCGCTGCGGACCCTGCGCCTCGGCGGCGACCTGGCCGGCCAGCGGGTCCTGATTACCGGCGCAAGCGGCGCGGTCGGCCGTTTCCAGATCCAGATCGCCCGCCAGCAGGGCGCGTCGGTGGTGGCGGTCGCCGCTGAACGGCATGCCGACGATCTCCGCGGCCTCGGAGCCGAGCGGGTCGTCGAAACGATCGAGCTGGCCGAAGGACTGTTCTCGCTGATTACCGAATCGGTGGGCGGCGATAGCCTCGCCCACGCGATCGAACGGATCGCGCCCGGCGGGACCGTCGTCATGTTCGGCTCGAGCAGCGGCGAACTCACGCCCATCGGCTTCCGCCAGTTCGTTCCGGGGCACGAAGGTGCGCGGCTGCAGACCTTCGCCTACTACGCTTCCGGTCCGGAGGTTGGCGCCGACATCGCCTCGCTGCTCGCGCTGATCGCAGCCGGCCGGCTCGAAACGCGCGTGGTCCTCACCGTGCCGTGGCGGGACGTCGGCCAAGCCCTCGACGCGCTGCGGCAGCGCAGCATCAGCGGCAAGGCAGTGCTTACCGTGACCGAATGAGCAGGCGGTGGCGCCAGACGGGACGGTGTCTGTCTCCCCCCGGGCTGCTACGGCAACTTGAGCCCGCTGGCGATTGCCCGTTGAAGCCGGCGCCTGCTTCCGCTAAGAAGCCGTGGCTGGCCGGTTTACCGGCTGGTTCGTTTTTGGGATCACCGATCCTGAAGGCACCCGTAGCTCAGCTGGATAGAGCGCTGCCCTCCGAAGGCAGAGGTCACAGGTTCGAATCCTGTCGGGTGCGCCAGTTTCTCCCTAGCGCATTGAAAAGCCAAAAGGTATAAGGTTTCAGGACCTTAGACAAAGCCGCCTTGTACACAAAGGGGTCCCACTTGGGCGGTTCATCATGGCGGCTTTGAGCTACATGCAGCGGCGGACTTCCGGCATCTATGAGTTTCGCAAGCGGCTCCCGCTGGAGCTTGCCGCCAAGCCTGTGCCCCCGCATCTCCGCCCCATACTGGCCGAATTGGTGAATCCCACCACCGGTCACTTCAAGCGGGAGCTTACGGTTTCCCTCAAGACGGCTGACTATCGGCTGGCCAAGAGACTTGACTTGAGGGAGGCCGTGCGGGTCACGGACCTCCTAGCGCTGGCCTCGCGCCTGATGAATGGCGGGGAGTTGGAAGAGGTGAGCGCTAGCCCCTCTCCCGAACAGATTGAGGCGGACATCATCACCGCCTTGCTCAGGGCCGACGAGGAGGAGCGCGAGGAGGGAGACCCGAGGCGGCAGCTACAGACCCCCGAAGAGCGGGCAGCATGGCCTGATCTCACAGACCCCGGCTTCGGCACGAAGGGGATGGCGGAAGGTCACCTTGAGCTTCTAGACCTGCATATCGCTGAGTTGGTAGGGGAGTATCGCAGTGCACTGGCGAGGCGAAAGCCCGAGATCGTCAGGGCAGAGCTTCACGCCTATCTCAAGGCGCATCAGCTTCCGATAGACCCCTCCTCACCCTTCTACCGTGAGGCCGGCCTTGCTGTGCTTAGGGGGCACGTAAAGGCCTATGAGATGATGGGGAGAAGGCAGGCTGGCGATGACATCCCTACGCCTCAGCCTAGCGCCGGCAAGGGGCCGCTCCTCTCAGAAGCCTATGCCCTATGGCAAAAGGGCAGCCCTGCTCGGGGCGGAAAGCAATCCTCCCCCCACACGCTGCGCGAGGCGGAGAGGGCCGTGCGCTACTTCACCCAATGGCATGGCGACCTGAGGCTCGGGGACACCACGAAGGAGAAGGCCCGAGACTTCCGCAATGCCCTCGCCAAGATGCCGACGAGGATGGCGGATAAGCAGAGGGCCTTGCCGCTTAGGGAGTTGCTTGCCGGGAACCTTGGGGCTCATGAGCCTGTGCATGCAGCCAGTGTGAATAAGTATCTCAACCTGCTCTCGGCGATCATCAGCGCGACGGAGAAGGAGGGGCTGGTCGATAAGGTGCCGGGCTTCACCAACCCCTTCAAGGGTCTCGCCCTCACGGTGGATCGGCGCGGAGAGGATGGCAGGCGGGCACCCTTCGCTGAGGCAGACCTCAAAGCCATCTTCGGGACCGGTGTCTATGCCGCAGGGGAGAGGCCTGCCGGTGGCGGCGGTGATGCTGCTTTCTGGTTTCCGCTGATCGCCCTCCTCTCGGGGGCTCGGCTTAACGAGATCGCTCAGCTTCGCATTAAGGACCTCAGGCAGGACCCGGAGACCAAGACCTGGCTGTTCGACATCGGCACCGAGGGCGGCAGGGCGATCAAGACGGCCAGCTCAAGGCGCTACGTGCCGGTTCACCCTGAGTTGGAAAGGTTGGGCTTGCTGCGCTACCGGCAAAGGCTGCTTGATGGGAAGCCTAAGGGCGGCCACGAGGCCAGCTTGTGGCCAGACATCAAGTCGGCTGACCCGTTCTACAGATCGACGGCTTGGTCCAAATGGTTTGGCCGCTTCCTGCGCATTGAGGCCGGCGTCACAGATAGAAACCTAGTGTTTCATTCCTTCCGCCACAGCTTCAAGCGCATGGCGCGGGACGCGGGGGTCCTAGAAGAGACACATGACGCCCTTACGGGCCACGTCGGCGGGGGCGGGATTGGCCGAGGCTACGGGGGCGGCTTCGGGCTCAAGGCGCTGGCCGATGCCATGCGCAGCATCACGGCCCCAAAGGCAGTCCGAGCCGTGCCGCAGTGGTCCCCGCGAGGCCGTGCAAGACGGCAGCACGGAGCTTCCGATAAGTGAGACGGGAGAAAGGGGCCGAACCCTTTAGACTTCCTCTCCCCCGCTCCCCGCCCCTGTCCCTTAAGAAGACTTCGGGTGAGCCTTACTGGCAGCGAAACGGAGGCAGCGCCGTCATGAACACGTGGCCGTGCGTGATGTCGAAGAGGCGGAAGCTCCCCCGCACGAGGGCTTGGTAGTCCTTCCGGCTGAGCGAGGTTGATAGCCCCCACTTCAATGCGTTCTGGTCGTAAGAGTTCAATGCCTCGGCTAAGGCCTCCCTCCTCCCCCGTACGGCGCTGAGCGACCCGCCCACGATCGTGAGTGCTGCGGCCCTGAGGTCGTGATGATCCCATTGCTGCTTAACGATTTCACCCTGTTGGGCATCCGCTAGCAAGCGCAGGAGCGTGATGCCCCCTTCCGAGCCAACCTCAACATAGTCGCGCCGCCCTGCTCCGCCCTTCTGGTTCTTGTCGATGTGAAGCCCCATGCCGAAGAGGACCAGAGCACGGAGCATGAAGAACCCCTCGGGATCGATAAGCCTTGGCTTGCGCTCATTGATCGTGACGGCGATGGCGGGGGTTGTCGCTGCCCTGTCAGTGATGACCCTGGCTGACTTGATGGGGCCTTGTGGCAGGCCCACGAGGAGGAGCGCAGGGTCGGCCTCAGGGGCTGATGGGTTCCTCAGGTGCAGGGCGGCTTGATTGCAGTAGTCGAGGATGGCCTTGAGAGCCTCGGGGGTGGTGGGTGGGTAGTTGGTGACTGAACGTGTCATAGGGGTTCTTCCTTCCTGGTGGGTGGCCCATGGCGGGCCGGGGTTAAGCCGGGTTCGGCATAGGGGTGCCCTTCGAGGTTGGCCTCGGAGGGCTGGCATCGTTGATGTGGGCTGGCGAGGAGCGCAGTGCGGTGAGTGCGCTAGGGTGCCTCAGAGGGCAGAGGGCAACCGATGGTGTGGCCTAGGGGTGCTACCCGATAGCGAAGGCAATGATGTGATCAGACGGGTAGGCCTGAGGCTGCCCTGTCGCCTTGGGGTGATAGCTGGCTGCCTCCCGCGCATCTGTGCCTGATGCTGGCCAAGTGGTGGCATTGGGATGCACGATGCTTAGATGGGTCTAGCCCTCCCTCGCCGGTGGCGTGGTGGTGCGCTGAGGGGTCCGAAGAGGTGGCTTTATGAACAGACCAATGGACCCCATCGCCAGGGGTTTAGGCCGGCACAAGGGTGCAGGAGGCGGGGAGGATGACTGCAAGGAATGAAGGGGCTAGACCACTAGGTCTCCTTCTAGGTAGCACTACGGGGTCCCCTTCCTATACCCGGCCCTAACTTTCCTGAAGGCGGTTAGCGCGGCTCTGCTGGGACCTACAGGTAGCACTACGGAAACCCCTTCCTATATGCCCCCCTAACTTTCCTGAGACCGTTCGTGCGGCTACAAGGAACCCTAAGGGCAGCGGGGCGGGCGGCTTCTCTTTTCCGCAATGCAGGGAGTAACTCGGCGGGCTCCTTCCTATACTGTCGCCTAACTATGGACAGAATGTCGCACCTTGAAGGCAAATAGCGCGGCTCTGCTGGAACCTAGAGGAGCACGGCGGGGTCGGCCTACTTCCGTAAGGCAGCCTAATTTTCTCGCCCATAGAACTCATCTGAAAGCACTAGGCCTACAAGCTACCAGAAGCCCCATGAAGCCCCTGGGAGAGCGCTTGCCACGCATTGCCGGCTTGTGCCAGCGCAGATACGCAGACCCCTGTAGCGCCTCCTCTGGCCTGCTACGTCATGCCGCCAATCTCGCCCTCAGCCTGATGACGCTTTGTGCCGTCCAGCGCCCACCGCGAGGTGACCTAAAGCCCCGCTGGTTGAGAGCCCCCGCCAGCCCCCGCGCCGACAATGCGCCTGCCGGATCGACATCGCGGAGAACATCACGGAACTCCTCTGCCCGGTCCTGAGCGCCCCGCTTCACAGTCGCCACCGCCGCCACATTGCCAAGGCCGCGCAGGCAGTCGGCTCCGTTAGGATTGCCGAGGCGAAGAGGCCGCGCAGTTCCGTCCTCAAGCCGCCTCACGGGCTCTTGGCCTTGCGCTACCAATGCCGCTGCCTCTCGTGCCAGCGCGTCCCGCTTTACCGCTAGGGCAGCCTTGGTGCGGCTCTGGATCATCTTGCGCTCATGTTCCGCCACCAACGCCAAGACCCCGATAGTGAGATCGCAGGCATCAGGCATATCGGCAGCGACGAACCTCGCACCGCTGTCCCTCAGGGTGAGCAGGAAGGCGGCATTGCGGCTGAGCCTGTCCAGCTTGGCGATGATGAGAGTGGCCTGTGCATGCTTGGCGTGCCTCAGAGCGGCTTGAAGCTGGGGCCGGTCGTTGGCCTTGCCGCTCTCGACCTCGACATATTCCCTCAAGGGCTCGGCATCGGTTCCTGCCCGGTTGCGTATGTGAGCCGCGACGGCTTCGCGCTGGGCCTCGAGGCCAAGACCTGATGCGCCTTGTCTGGCCGTTGAGACGCGCAGATAGGAAACGAAGAGAGGGGCGGTGATGGTGTTGGACATGGGTCAGCTCCCGGCTAATCCCAAACAGTCTAACGAGGGTTAGGCAATTTGTGAATAGGCTATTTTGCTTGTTGCTAGCGGCACGGAGTTAGCCCTTGCCCGCGCTATCCTGCCCGCGACGAATGATCGCTTGACCTTGTGCTAAAGCCAAGCCAAGTGTTCGCCTTCTGGGGGAGTGGACAATGGCAAAAAACCCAATCATCGTTTCTTGCGTTAATCTCAAGGGCGGTGTCGGCAAGACGGCGATAGCAGTCAATTTCGCTGCATACTGCGGTCGGCAGAACATCAAGACGCTTCTTGTTGATCTCGATCCGCAAACGAACGCAACATTCAGCTGTATCCCGATAGAACGCTGGGAAGCGCATGCGGTCGAGCACGGTACTGTTGCCAATTTGCTTGGCGTTCGAAACCACACTTCGGCTGAAGGGAAACCTAAGCTTGCCGAAGAAACAATTATCGGAGGGGTTTTTCAAGGTGTGGATCTAATCCCATCTCACCTTGATCTCTTTACGGTCGATCTAGAACTGGGCTCAGAGGTTGCGCGAGAGACGAGGCTTCGACGCGCGTTAAAGGATGTCGTTCCGAACTACGAAATAGTTGTGTGCGATTGCCCCCCTAACCTGACCATCCCGACCCAAAACGCGCTTGCGTTAAGCACCCACTACGTGGTGCCGGTTTCTCCGGATTTTTTGTCTAGCCTGGGAATTGCGCTTCTGCTTAATCGCATACAGAAGCTTTCGGAGGCGCTTGAGAACCCAATCGAGAACGCAGGGATTGTAATGTCGAGAGTTGGACGGCAATCCTATTTCCGGACGCAGACCATTGGAACGCTCCGCCAGACCTTCGCGGACAGGGTCTTTGACACAGAGATAAAAGAGCGCTCGGCAGTAAGCGAAAGCGCGGCTAAGAATAAGCCCATCTACGACATGGGGGACGGCTTGGCAGCTGATGAATTTTCGAGGTTCAGCAAGGAATTGTTGAACGCAATAGGCTACAAAAAACAATGAAAACACATGATATCGCCAAGATTTTAAACACGCTTGCGCAGGCGCTTCGGAAAGCGCCCAATCAAACCTTGGATGAGCTTTCTGAGCCGAAGCCGGCACGAGCGCCCGTTGACGCCAAGGACGTTCCGATGGCGTTGAGTACGCTGCTGGCGCTGTCCGAATTCGATAAATCGCAGTGGCAGCAATTTATAACGGACTTTCGGCTGCCCATTGAGGTCCGCCCGCGGGATGCTTCGCGGGACATCTTGGGCAAAATTCTCACATATCTTGAGAAGAACCCCGCCGCTCGTAAGTCGATGTCGAACGCGGCGCGTCACAGTCCGTCAGATACTTCTCCCGAGTTGATGCGGGCCCTGCAATTTCTTCTCAAATGACGCTGCTACAGTCTGAGATCGATGCCAACGGTGTCCAGTTCGCTAAGAACTGGGCCGACGAGATGTCCAGCAATATGGCGGCCTTGGCAGGCAACTCGCATTTGGTAGACAGCTACCAGCGTTTGACGGCCATACAGGCTCTCAAGGCCGGCATTGTTGCCAAGAAATATAGCCCTGGAAGCGCCGAATTCTTCTATGAGGCCCATAACGACACGCTTACTTCGCACGTGTCGGCATCTTTCGGCGCATGGCGCTTGTCTCTTCAGGCGCTCCGAAGCGCAATCGAGAATTCGTTAGCAGCCATCTACTACAAGGATCATCCCATCGAGCTTGAGCAATGGACCAACGGCGACTTCCGGATATCTTTCAGTGATCTCTTCAAATACGCGCTGTTTCACCCCCGTATCGGTCCGCACGAGAACCACTTGAAGACCTTAGCCGATCTAAAGTCCGAGTACGCCACCTTGTCAAAAGCTGTCCACTCTTCGGCGAAAATGTTCCGCATGACCGATAGCGCTGGGCTGGTTTTGCTCTGGAGTACTGACAATGCCAGATTGAGCATGTGGTCGACCAGACATCGAAAGACGGTGCAAGCCATATCGCAACTAATGGTCACTTTGCACGCAGAAGACTTGAAGGGGACCGCGGCGGCAAGTTTACGTTCCGTCCTTTATTTCTCGATTGGAAGCTCTAAGCGTGCAGCTATCAAGAAGCACCTTTCGGTCACCATACCGGCTCCTTGATGCCGGAAAGGCCGGAACGATCTCTGGGGCTTCGTGATAACTGCACTATTCAATGAAGGCGGCTACACAGGCAGGTGCAGGCTATTCCCACCGCTATCGGTCGACCCCTCTCAAGGCCGCGCTAGCCCGCCTCCTGCACTTCGATCCCAAGACCGGCGCTGATCAGATGGCTTACGCTACGTTGAAGAGAGGGTACCCCTCGGAGCCTGAGTGGGTCCTATATACCCCCGGCGGGGGGAAAATCAAATTCGGGTCCCATTCCTTATACGACCTCTCAAACAACTGACCCTCAGTTTTAGTCGGAGGGCTGTTGTCGCGCCTTACAAGTTTGAGCCCCTTGCAAGTAGACCCATCTTGGCGCTTCATAGGCTTGGGAGAGGGATCGGTCGATGTGGTACTATGCGAAAGGCAGTGAGCACGTGGGGCCGCTGTCCGAAGAGGAGCTTTCTGCGCTAATCAGGGGCGGGGAGGTCACTGCGGCGACACTTGTCTGGAAAGAAGACATGTCGAATTGGGCGCGACTTTCGGAGGTGCCTTCACTACTCGAACTCATCCCAAAGAGGCCGCCGCCACTACCGGCGTCTAGGCCAGTCTCGGCGGTAGTTGCACCGCCAACGAGCACCGCCGTTTCGCAACTTCAAGAGCTACCGCTGGCGAGCCCGTGGCTGAGGTTCTTTGCCCGAAGTCTCGATGTTTGGGTCGCTACTATAGTGATAATCGTGGTCGGTGGTGTGATCCTTGCTATCTATTTTCCCTCCGCCTTCCTTGCGGTCACAGGGGCAAACGAAAGCGCCATTGGCCTAATCTTCCTCCCCATCACATTGCTCATGCTTGCTCTTTGCTCCGCCGTATTTGGCAACACGATAGGCAAAGCTCTCTTCGGCATTAAGGTTCGAAACCTTAGCCAACATGGATCATTGAGGTTCTTCTTGCGTAGAGAGCTTCAAGTCTGGGTCACGGCTTTCGCCCTTGGCATCCCTTTGATAGCTCTGTTTACGCAAGGCTTTCAGTACAGAAAGGTGGCTGCCGGCCAACCAGCTAGCTACGATGTGGGCCGAGGTAGGGTTGAAGCCCGACCTATCTCCGTCATCCGCAAATTGCTGGGGGTTTTGATGCTTGTGGCCCTAGTCGGAGGCTTCGTGTCCCTCATCGTATATTCGGAGGAACAGGATCGGCGGGACCTTGCGTCGTTCTCTTGGCGGAACCCGGTTACCCAGCGATCAACGCTCTTTCCTGGCGTTTGGCATCCGGCTGACATTGAGGCCAAAGGTGGCGACCTCTTCTATTTCGCTGCCGACAGCCTCCTTGCAGAAGCGCTATTCGGGCACGAGAAATTGAGGGAAAGCGGCATTGATCCGCAGGCCTACGCCACCGCTCTTCAGCAAGCTATCTCAAAGGATTTCACTGTCACAACAGACTGGTTGCCTGTGACCGTCCGGCAGCGAGCAGCACTGCGAGCGAACGGGACGTCAAGGACCGATGCCAACGTCGCGTTCCAAGTCACTGTCACAATCGACGGCACGGACGCTTGGCGAACCTTGGTGTTCACCCGCGGCAGGAAGGTAGACGAAACACCCTTAGGCAAGGCATTTGTCGAGGCCGCGTTTTCCTCGATCTAGGGCTTACTATGCGTAACGGGTCCCATCGGCACTCACGGGGGGAAGTCTAGCTTGGCTTTCTTTCGTGACAGGACCTCAAATAGCTGACCCAAAATCTCTTGCGGGGCTTCCGCTCCTCCCCCCGTCAGTGGTACACACAGGGCAGGCGGCTTTCCAAAAAGCCCTTTTGGTTCAAGTGCTTTGCGTGATTTAGAGCGTCTCCTGTCGGGTGCGCCAAATTTCAAATTGTACGGCCCGGACACATGGGTAGCGGTTAATACCGGAGACATGGTGGACCGCATCCCTGGGTGAGACACCAATAGGGACAGTTCCCCAGATTTTGGATTGCGTACGACCTCATAACGCAACGGTTAAGTAGGCGACCGCGGCAAGTCCGCTGGGGTCAAGCCTGTGTAAAAACGCCGGGCCTGGCTCCAATCAGATCCGTGGATCGTGTACTGTGATGAGACGTCGGGACCGAGGATCAGCGGATATGGACGAGGAGGGCTTGGCCGAGATCTCAGCCCGATATATTCGCTTCGCCGATACCGAAGCTCGCGGTCGCTCGCCGCTCTACGAGGAGTTGGCTCGGGCAGTCGCTGGGAACCGGGAGGCGCTCGGTTTCCTGTCGACCCTCCCGGACCTAAAGCAGCAACCGAATCTTCTACTTGCCGCGGTGCGTCACCTGTTCGGCACGCCGGCAGGGTGGACCGAGTTTCGCCAGGCGCTTCAGACTAATCCCGACGCTATCCGCTCGCTCATGCTCGAGCGCTCAACGCAAACCAACGAGCCGGGAAGATGCGCCACCCTGCTCCCCGTGCTGGCGCGTTTGCCGCAGCCGCTGGCCCTCATCGAGGTCGGGACCTCCGCAGGGCTCTGCCTCATGCCCGACCTCTACGGCTATGACTACGGACGCAAGGTGATCCGCGCACCCGCGATGGCCTTGGAGCCGCCTGTCTTCCGATGCCTCGCCAGCGAAACAACGCCATTGCCGACGACCTTGCCACAAGTCGTCTGGCGGGCGGGATTGGACCTGCGCCCGATAGATGCTTCGGACGACTCGCAAGTCGCATGGCTTGAGACACTGGTCTGGCCGGAACAGACAGCACGGCTTGCCAATCTGCGGGCGGCCCTAAAGATCGCTGCCACAGTCAAGCCTCGGGTGGTGAAGGGCGACCTGCGCGGGAGCGACCTCGTGCAACTCTGCAACGAAGCGCCAAACGACGCTACACTCGTCATCTTTCACACAGCCGTCCTCGACTATGTCTCCGACCTTGGTGACAGAGAAGCTTTCGCCGAGCAGGCGATGCGTCTCTCGCCTTATTGGGTATCGAACGAGTTCCCTCGCGTCTTCCCGTCCATCGCCACACGCGCCGGAACAAGCTGGCCGCCTGGCCGCTTCCTCCTATCTGCGAACGGCTCCCCTGTAGCTTGGACTGACCCGCATGGCGCCTCGCTCGAATGGATCGCGGACGAGGCGTGGGCTATAGGTGGTGGGTTGCCGTCCTTGGCCAGAGACGCCATCCGTTCTCAGTTTCATCTATGCTCGTTTGCCACTGCTTGCGTCTTGAATTCGCGGCAAGCGCCCTTCGGACTTGCTACCGGGCGGTTGAACGAAGGAACGGCGCGCTGGGCGCGCGAAGACCGCATCCGCAGTCGGGAACCACAGCTATCGGCAAGCCGTTTACGCTGCAAACCCGCCTGTCGATCCTCAGAGCCGGGCGAGTTCTCCGAGACCCACAAATTGGAGATTGATCATGACTAGCGCTGCCGACCGCGATCCGCGCCACCACACGCAGAAAATGCAGAAAAAGTTGGAGGAGGTGAAGCAGCACCTTCGCGAGGACATCGAGAAGGTCGATGAGCCGCAGCTCAAGGCGATGTTCGAGACGTCCGCCGAGGTGATCGGCGGTCTCCAGAAGGCGTTCCAGGACTATGAACAGAAGAATGAACCCGCTTGGCGTTGAACGGCCTCTTCGTGAATAGGTTTCAAAGGAGCGCCCCCGTGCCTGCACCACCTGAAATGGATGTCGTCCTCGAAAAGCTGCCGTTGAGGATCGGCGCCTATATTCCCGATGATTTGCTGGAGGACTGGTTTGCGCCGGGAACCGGCATGAACCCGGTCAGCAAGGAAGCGCTTGCCACCGCCAAGAACTACGGCTGGCGCTTCGAATGCGAGTTCAAACACTACCCCGAACGCAAGGAAGGCGTGTTCTGGAAGTGGGTGCCGGCGATCTGACCGGCGCTGGACGGTTCATCATTCCGCGGAAACGCAGAACCGGTCGATCTTATTGTTTGACGCAGGACGGGAAACCGCTTCACACTTTTCCTGGAATTGCTCAGCCTCCGCCTATCGGCGTCGTCACCTTGCCGGTTCCGCCGCATTCGGGGCAGGTGCGGCCGTCGATCATGCCTGCCCCTGCACAGCGGCGGCAGATATTCTCGCCAGCGCCTGGAGTGCCTGCGGGGACTTCGTCCGTGTTGGTCTGACCCGCTTGCCGGGGCTTGCCCTGCAGCTTTGTTTCTCAGCCGGGCGACCCAGCCTTCGTCGACCTCGAGCGGCCTGCTGCTGTCGTCCGGCAGGCCTTCGCCGGATTGGCCGATGGTTTCATTGCGCGGCCGGTCGTTCGCGCCTGTCGTGATCTTCTGAGCCATTGCGTTTGCCTTTACGCCTTGCAATTTTCGAACGCCTCAGCTGCGCAGAGGTTCCGGTTCGACCGGCAGCCTTTCAGCCGGGTTGTCGCCGCACATTATCTATCCTGAACCCGGATTTCGGCCGCGCCGGCATGCGGGCAAGCGAGACGGTCATATCCTGATCAGGCACCTAGTAGGCCATCGACCGCGTCAGCAGGCGAACCGCTTCCATGATCAGCGCGACGGTGACGGCTTCTCCGGGGCAGCGATGGGTAGTCGCCGGATCTCCGCCGCCATGCGGGATGAAGTCGAAGCCGTGGGTTTTCCAGCTCAAGCCGCGCTCCGGGATAAATCGGTCCGGCTCCACAAACAGGCGCGAATCATGGTTGGTGCCGTGCAGGTCGAGCAGGACCCAGTCGCCTTGGTGGAAACGGTAGCCCTTCCATTCGAAGGGGTGGCGGGCGCGGCCGCCGATGAACGGGAAGAACGGATAGAGCCGGCGAACCTCCTCGGCGAAGGCTTCCAGCCCGTCGTCATCGCCGGCGGCGAACTTATCGTACCATTGGCGGTGCTGGTGAAGCGCCAGCGCCGCAAACATGATGAAGCGGCCGATGGCGACAACCGGCCGGATGATGTTGATGATCTCGACCGCAGCACTGGCAAGATCGAGCGGCATTCCCTCGGCATCGACATATTCGCTGACCAGGCGGACCGGGCTGTTTGCCGGCAAATCAAGCGCGCCGCTTGGAACGCGCCGTACAAGGTCGCCGATAGTGCGTTCGGTCCGGCGTCGCCGCCACAGCGCCAGCATGGTCGACGGCCCAATGCCGCCGGCGTTCTCGACCATGCCGCTGAGCTCGCGGCAGAGTTCGGCGCGATCCTTGTCGGCGGGGATGCCGGCCCAATCCGCTGCCGCCTGGGTCAGGACGAGGTTTACGGCGTCGAACAGGACGACCTCGTCACGCCGCTGCCAGTCTTCCAGTCGGTCGAGCCAGGCGCGACGGAAGGTTGCGCGGAGCCGCTCGATCTGGTCACCATCCAACAGGATCGACAGGAAAAGCGCCTTGCGGTGGCGGTGAGCGGCGCCGTCGAGCGCCTGGACGCTGCCCTTGTCCTGCAGCAGACGCAGCGTGGTCTGCGGCATCGCACCAATTCGGGTGAAGTGGTCGCCGCCATAAAACATCTCGGCAGCCTCGGCACCGCGGACGCAGATTGCCGGCCGCAGCATCAGGCGCGTGGCAAAGATGTCGGTGTTCATGCGCCGGCAGCGGGCCGAAATGAAGTCATAGCCTTCGCGCAGCAGGGCCAAGGTGCTATCGAACGCGGCGCGCGGAATGGGTTTTGCGGCATGATTGCCGCCGTCGGCATCGATCAGTTCACGTCTGTTCATGGCGTGCTCCCTGGCGTTGAAATTCCTCAACGCACGGCCGGCACTTTCGATCACTCGACTTTTTGACGGCTTTGCCGCGCCGCCCTTCGGCCGCGGCCGGCAAGGATGGTGGTCAGCGTGACCGGACGAAAATCCCAGCTGTCGACGCCGACGTCATACTGGCGCGTCACCGGGGTCAGCCTGCCGTGGGAATGGCCATGCAGGTCGATCGATTTCCTGCCGATCTGGTTCCAGGTGCGAAAAGGGTAGTGGCAAAGGATCAGCAGGCTGCCGTCGAGCGCCAGCTCCTTGTAGTGTTGCGTGCTCGCCCAACCTGTGGCCTCGATGGTGGCCGCAGCATCGTTGTTGCCGATGATCAAATGCTTGCTGCCATGAAGAGACGCCAGAAGCGACGACACGAATGCGGCCGATCCCCTGGCAAAATCGCCGAGATGCCAGACCTCGTCGCCCGGCCCGACAGTCTCGTTCCAGAACGCAATGAGCGACCGGTCATGTTCCGCCAGCGAGCCGAACGGGCGGCGGTCGATGCGCAAAATGCGCGGGTCGCTGAAATGCGTGTCGGCGGTGAAGTAGATCATGCGCGCTCGCTGGGGCCTGTCGTCGACCTGCCGCCCGGTGCTTGCTCAACCCGCTCGATCGCCAGTTGTTCCTGTAAGCAGGCTTAGACGGTTTCCGCTCGCCGGAACTTTGAAATGAGACGCAGGTTAGAATGCTTGAGGCCGATGCTCTGAAAGGACCTCGACGATGACCGACGCAGATCCTCTTGGGCGAAGCCCGGCTCAAGCGCGGGGCGATATCGATGCCGGGCGCGAAGGGGACAAGACCCCGGGCATCGATCCGGCTGCGGCTCCCATGGAAACGGACGCGGAATCCGCCGGCAACGCTCCGCCGAAGAGCCCTGCCCCGCGCCATGAAACGCCGAAGTTTACCAACCAGGCGAGCTATGCCAATGCGATGCGCCCGCTGAAGGATGAGCCCGACGTCCAACCGAGCAGATATGGGCCAGTCATGGTGATTGCCGCCATCGTCGTGCTGGCCGCGGCGGTTTTCATCGGCGCAGCCATGCTGCGCTGAATATCGCATCCAAGTTCAGCGGCGCGCAGAGGCTGGACATTTTGCTTCCGTTCCGGGACCTTTCTGACGCGCCAAGTTCAGGCGTGATCGAGTCTGCTGCACACATTGACCATCAACCATCAATTCTTTGCCCGTGACGCCACCACCGTGGCGCGCGACATGATCGGCGCCACGCTGCTTGTGCACGGCGTTGGGGGCATTATCGTCGAGACCGAGGCCTATCGCCCGGATGACCCGGCTTCGCATGCTTTCGGTGGCAGGACGGTGCGCAACGGCGCAATGTTCGGCGCCCCAGGCAGCGCGTATGTCTATCGCTCCTATGGCCTGCATTGGTGCCTCAATGCCGTGTGCCTGCCCGGCAGTGCCGTGCTTATCCGCGCAATCGAACCGCGATTAGGGCTGGAGGTGATGCGGGCCAATCGCGGCCTTGACGATCCCCGGCTGCTTTGCTCGGGACCGGGTCGCCTTTGCCAGGCGCTGGCAATCGACAAATCCCATGACGGGCTGCCCGTGGACCTGCCGCCATTCGAATTCAGGCCGCCGAGCGAAGCCGGCGCCGTTCTGACAGGCCGCCGGATCGGCATTTCCAAGGCTGTCGATGCCGAGTGGCGGTTCGGCCTGCGCGGCTCGGATTATCTGAGCCGCAAGTTCTGATGCCCGCGGCAGCGGCAGAGCAGTTGCCCCCGGCATCACTCGTCGGGTTTGCCGAGATGCATGGGTGTCGCCTGCTGGCGGGCTTCCCTGGTCACCTCGTCGGCTCCGGCAGGTGAAATCCCTCGCAACGCCTTCGCGGCTTCGGTCAGACGCCCGCGATCATTGCCGAAGCTCTTGATCAGCTGGCGGACCTGGTCGGCCGTGACGCCGTTCTGTTGGGCAAAATACTCGACTTGACGTTCGTCTTCCGCAGAAACGCGGTCGCGCTCGCGGAAATCTCGCTTGCTCTTATCGTCGGCCATTTTTTCCTCCTGATGGAGCTTTGCATCAACGGCAACGTGGGTGAGCCGCTTTCGTTGCCGCGATCAGGCGGACTTTTCCGCCGCCGTGCCGACTGCCCAGGAACCATGAGGCGAGCAGCCGGTTTGGCTTGGATGCAGACACGTTCAGCCTCCAATTCATACCGATGGAGAATACGATGACGCTCGCAAGCAAAACCACTGCAATTGCCGCGGCGCTGGCCATGTTGGCCGCGCCGGCATTCGGCCAGACGAGCCCACCTGCGCCCGTCGCGCCGGCACCGGATCGTGGCGCCGAACCGTCGCCCGGAATGAGCGGGCAGAGCCAGGATGCCATGCGCGAAATGATGCGCCAGATGATGACTGAGATGCTGGAGGAGAGAATGCAGGAAGATCGCGCGCCCCGGGCAGAACGGCGAGGTCCCGACCGCTGGCATCGTGGCTACAGGATGGGCCCGCCTGACCGAGGTTGGGAGATGGGAGGCCGCGGTGGCATTGCACGCGGGATGCATGGCGCGAGGATGCGCATGATGTTCGCCATAGTAGATGCGGACGGCGATGGCGCGGTTTCTCAAAGCGAAGTCCAGGATTTCGTCGGGCGAATATTCAACGCCGTCGATGAGAACGGTGACGGTAGCGTCGACATGCAGGAAATCCGATCCTTCTTCCATGGAGGAGGCGCCGAGGATCAGGAGTAAGTCTCCTACGGTCGGCAAGGAGGCCCTAGCTGAGGCGGCGCCCCTATAACGACCGGGGAGGGCGAAAACCGTCGCTGGCAGATGCATTCCCTGGCTGGCCTTGCCAAGCCGAATGCCGGGTCGGAACGATTCGAGACAGCAGGAATTCAATGGCGATGACAGAGAAAACTCCAACCATCGCCCGTGTCTGGCGCGGCAGAACCGTGCCTGAAAAGGCGGATGCCTATGAGAGTTACAATTACGAGGCCGGCATCAAGCCGCTGATCGAGAAGGCGCTGGGCGTGCAGACTTTTCGCGAGGACACGCCGACCCATTCGGAGTTCGTGACGATTTCCTATTGGGAAAATGTCGAGGCGATGGCGGCCTTCACCGGCGGCGATCCGACGACAATCCACCATCTCGAGCGGGACGAAGAGTTCCTGATCGAGCTGCCGTCGCGGGTGCAGGTGTTGCGCATCCGATCGAGTCACGGGCGGCTGGGATAGGGCAGCGCCGCCCGGTTCGGCCCGATCTAAGAAATCGCCGTCAAGTCGATTTCGGTGATGTGCCAGCGGCCGAGATTTGCGGTGTAGAGCTTGTCGTCCTTGAAGGCAATGTTGGTTGGGTGGGCGAGCGTCGTTGCCGCCGGATCCTCGATCAGCACCTCGAGCCCGCTATCCTTTCGCCAGCGATAGATGCGGCTCGGCTCGTAGCATGAGATGAACAGCGAACCGTCCGGCGCCAAGGCGACGCCATCGGGAACGTTGTTCACGCCCTCCACGACGAGCTGGCGAGACCCTGCCGTGCCGTCGGCAAGGATCGGCACATAGCTGAGGCAGGCCGCATGGCTTTCCACGACGTAAAGCCCATCGCCACCCGGCGCCATCGCCATGCCGTTGGCGAAGGCCATGGTCTCGCTGCACCACAGGCCGCCTTCGCCGGTCTTCAAATCGTAGCGAAAGATGCCGGAGCGGTTGTCTTCGCCTACGCTGTCCGACACGTAGAGCCAGCCGCGTGTCTCGTCGACGATCGGATAGTTCGGCACGCGGATGCCGGCCGAGGCGAAGCGCGTCATACCAGCCGTCGCGGCATCCCAGCGAAAGATCGCCGCATGTCTGAGATCGCACGCGAAGCAGTTGTCCGCGCTATCGAAGGCGATGCCGAGCAGAAAGCCCTCCGTACCGCCCATGCGTTCGACCGAGCCGCCATCGGCGGCCAAGCGCAGCAGGTCGCCGGTTTCGGTGCCGCACCAGATCGAGCCGTCGCGATGGATGGCCACGCCTTCCGGATGGGCAACGCGCGGGCTGGTGAAGATGCCATCGAAGAAGACCCTCGCGGCCGACATTTCGAGCAACGGCTTTGCCATGCGCCACCCCTCTTCAATCCGGTGCAGCATGCGACCGCTGTGCGGCGATGCAGCGCTCGACCATCCGCCGGTCGGTGGCCAGGATCTCGGCGATCAGCGCGCTGCGCTCCCTGGCGCTGACGAATTCGAGGCGTCGCAGGCCGAGCGGGTCGATGCGGTTTCGCAGGATGTCGAGCGTCTCGTTCGAGGGTAGCGCAACTTCGCGGCAATCGGCATCGAATGTCAGGGCAAAGCCGGTGGCATCCTGGAGCTGCTGGCGCGTCACGCACGGCATGGTCTCGATGACGGCCAATTGCCGGCTCTCGCCGTCGAGCCGAAACACGCAAAGGTCGGTGAACACCAATGCCGCGCCGGTCCGATAGCCCATCGGCTCGCGTTCGGCCTCAGTCAACAGGCCGCGCGCCGAGCTGGCAATCTCGACCGTCTCGACCAGCGACTGCACGGAATGGCGGGGGACGTAGAGCAGATAATCGCGATGCATGTTGGCGACGTCGGCCATGCCGCCTTGCCCGGGCAGCCGGATAAGGCTGCCGTCACGCTTGCGCAGCGCAATGGTGTTGACGCGCCCACGGCGGTCGACCTGCGCGGCACCGACGATCTCATGCGTCACCGCGCCGGCCTGGTAGTAGGTCGAATAGGTGTCGTCGCCGCCGGCATGCGCCACCGCCGTCTCGCAATCGAGGCTTTCGATCAGCGACAGGATCATCGGGCTCGGTGCTATGTCGAGATGGCCGCAACTCATGGTGGCGATGATCATGTCCGGCGCGTGCGTCGCTTTGGCCAGCCGGTAGGCGACATTGGCGAGCGGCGACACCGCGCCGGCACTGGCAAAGCTCTCATTGTCGAGCTCAGCGGCGATGCGGGCGGCGATGATCTCGTCGATGGACGCCTCCTTGTTGCCGTGCACGAGCCTGGGCATTGCGAGGACTGTTTCAGCGCGGACTTTTGCAGCGTCTTGAACCCGCTCCGGCACGCCTTCCGAAGGCATGCTCAGGCTGTCCGACAAAGGTATTTCCTTGGCCGCGAACGCCCCCGCCAACGCCTGATAATCCGTCACATAGAATGGCAGGCAGGAGGCGGGATAGGCGCCGCCTGGTGCCAGCGCGATCGCCGACACCTGGTTGCGGGTCAAAATGCTCTGCCGACCATCATGCCGCAGCGCTCCGACCGGGACGATCTCCTCGACCGTCACCAGCACCTCGCGCGCCGCGCCGGCCATGGCGAAATCCAGCGCCCGTGGTCCGATGATCTGGACATTGCCGCTCTCGTCGGCACGCTGGGCATGGACGACGAACGTATCGAGCCGCAAGGCCGGGATGATCCCGGTCGTGATTCCCGCGATCGGATCGGGCGCGGCGATCGCACCCGGCACGCGCGCCAGCATGTCCGAACCCTCCGGAAGCTGAAACGGCATCAACGGCAGGTTCTGCTGCCCCGCCCGCAGCGCCTGGATCATGGCCAGCGCCGTCCAGTCGCGGACCGGCACGGCATTGGTCTCGGCAGCCGCGCGGAAGCGCGGCGGCAAGCCAAAAATATCGAGGCTGGAAAAGCAGATATCGACCTCCGCCACGGCATTCGCTTCGAGAAGCAGTTCGAGCGGCAGGCCGCCGGCCCAGCAGACATAGCGAAGATCCTTGACGCCCAAGCGGGCGATGGCCCGCAACAAGGCGATCGGCAGCCGGGCAAAATGATGGCCACCGACACCGAAGACGTCGCCGCCGCCGACCATCGCGGCCAGGCCCTCGACATCGGTGAAGCGCGGCCGGTTTTGCTTGACCAGGGACGTCATTTCGCAGCCTTCGGCCGCGTCGCGCTCTTTTCAGCAAATTCCTTGACGCGCCGCTGGCCGGTCTCGCTGCGGTACAGGCCACCCAGGACATCGCGCTCCATGGCAAGGCCGTCGGCCAGATCGCCCGA
The DNA here is from genome assembly GCF_040323975.1 of Mesorhizobium sp. M0019. Lineage (NCBI taxonomy): Bacteria > Pseudomonadati > Pseudomonadota > Alphaproteobacteria > Hyphomicrobiales > Phyllobacteriaceae > Mesorhizobium > Mesorhizobium sp. M0019. The sequence goes on from NZ_JAMYVK010000021.1 coordinate 36,351, forward strand.
CACGGCATGCGCGGTCAGCGCTTTCAGCCCTTCGATCGCTGCGGCCGGTTCGGCGGCGATCATCTCGGCAAGGTCCAGCACCCGCGGCATCAGCCTTTCGGCATTGACGATCTCGTTGACCAGACCGGCGCCGACGAACTCGGAAGCCGGCACGATGGCGCCGGTCATCAGCAGAAAATTGGCGCGGTTGCGGCCGAGCTTCTGGACGCTGCGCTGGGTGCCGCCGCCGCCGGGGACCAGCCCGAGCTTGATCTCGGGCAGGCCGAGCTTCGCGAACTGGTTGGCGATGACGATGTCGCAGCACAGCACCAGCTCCATGCCGCCGCCGAGCGCAAAGCCGTTGACCGCGGCGATGACCGGTTTGCGGTTGTTCTCGACCGCCGCATACATGCGCGTGCCGGCGGCCTGGAAGGCGTCGAACTCGATAGCTGTCTGGGCAGCGTATTCCTTGATGTCGGCGCCGGCCATGAAGCCGCGCCCCTCGCCGGTCACCACGATCGCGCTGACGCTGTCATCCTGCGACAGCGCCTCGAAAACCTCGGTGATCTCGCTTTGCATCAGCCGGTTCATGGCGTTGAGCTGATCGGCGCGCCGGAAGGTGACGACTGCGACGCGCCCGGATATTTCCAAGCTGAGTGTCTGGTAAACGCTCATCGTCAGACAGCATCCACGGTCATGTCGCCGGACGCCTCAAGCGCTGCAATCTCGCCGCTGGAGAGGCCGAACTCGGCCAGTATCTCGCGGCCATGCTGGCCGACCAGCGGTGCCGGCCGCTCTATGGTAGGCGGCGTCTCGCTCATCTTGACCGCCGGCGCGACCACCCTGACCTTGCCGCCGCGCGGATGATCGTAGCTGGTGATCATGCCCAGGTGCTTGACCTGCGGGTCCTCGGCTGCGCGCCTTATGTCCTTCACCTCGGCACACCAGATGTCGGCTGCCAGCAGCCGCGCCAGCAGGTCCTGCGTGGCAAACTTCCTGGTTTCGGCGTTGACCTTGTCGAACACCTCGTCGCGCCTGTCGAACAGCGTCTTCAGATCATCGTAGACAGCAAGCTGCGGCGCCTCCAGCACTTCATACAGCGTCTTGAACGGGCTCATGGCGATCGACACATAGCCGCCGTCCTTCGCTTCATAGACACCGAACGGCGCCTGCATGCCGGGGTGGCCGATGCCGGAATTCGGGCGCACGAAATCCTCGCCGAGATTGAGCACGGCGACATATTCCTGATTGAGATGCGCCAGCATGCCGGCGAGCAGATTGACCTCGATCTTCTGGCCCTTGCCGGTCTTCTCGCGATAGTAGAGCGCCGACAGGATGCCGTAGACCATGTTCATGGCGCCGATCTGGTCGGCCAGGCCGGCACCGGCCGGAACAGGAGCCTGATCGCCGCGGCCGGTGTTGGAGATCAGCCCGGACAATCCCTGGATCAGCATGTCCTGGCCGGGGCGCTCGACATAGGGGCCTTCCTCGCCATAGCCGGAGCCCGAGCAGTAGATGATGCCGGGATTGACTGCCTTGAAGTCCTCGTAGCCATAGCCGAGCCTGGCGAGCACGCCGGGGCGGAAATTCTGCACCACCACATCCGCCTTCTTGGCCATGTCCATGATGATGGCATGCACCTTGCGACTTTTCAGGTTGAGCGCGATGGAGCGCTTGTTGCGGTTCCAGGCGAGGAAATTCGGGCTTTCGGAGCCGCCGACCCATTTGGCGAAGAAGGTCATGCCGCGGAACATGTCGCCGGCGCCGGCACGCTCGATCTTGATGATGTCGGCGCCCATGTCGCCGAGCAGCTGCGTGGCGAACGGCCCTTGCAGCAGATGGCTGAAATCGAGAATGCGGACGCCTTCGAGGGCTTTGTTCATTTCATGTCTCGTTGGTTGTCAAAGCAGGTCGGGTACGTAGCGGGGTGCTGCGGTGAGGCCGCCGTCGACGCGCAGGTCGGTACCGGTGGTGAAGCCGGCGGCGTCGGAGGCCAGATAGACGGCGGCTTCGGCCACCTCGGACGGTTTGCCGATGCGGCCGAGCGGATGCATCTTGACCCAGGCCTTGGCGAGATTGCCGCCGATCTCCTTGACCAATTTGTCGTTCATCGGCGTGTTGATGGTGCCGGGCGAGATCGAGTTGACGCGGATGTTGAGCGGGCCGAACTCGACCGCCATCTGGCGCGTCATCGCCATCACCGCACCCTTGGCGCCGGCATAGGCGGTCCAGCCGTCGAGCCCGATATGACCTTGCGCCGAGGCCATGTTGATGATCGAGCCGGATTTCTGCGCGATCATGTGCGGCAGCGCATATTTGCAGCCGCGGAACACGCTGGTGAGGTTGACCGCGATCAGCCGGTGCCACTGCTCGTCGCTCATTTCGTGAACCGGCATGCCGCCGATGGCGATGGCGGCATTGTTGACGAGAATATCGAGATGGCCGGTCTTGCCGACGGCTGCGTCGATCAGGGCGGCGATGTCGGCCTCCTCCGCCACGTCGCAATGGATGTAGTCGGCGCGGTGGCCGGCGGCGCGCAGCTCGGCTGCGAATTTTTCACCCTTCTCGTCGGCGATGTCGCCGAGGAAGACGTGCGCGCCTTCCCTTGCCATCGCCTCGCTGATCGCGTGGCCGATGCCGTCGGCGGCGCCGGTGACGATTGCGGTTTTCCCCTTGAGACGATCCATATCAGCCTCCAATGGCGCGCCGGCGCTTTGCTTCGTCGAAGGCGACGGCGGCAATGATGATCATGCCGGTGATGACCAGTTGCCACTCGGTCGGCAGGCCGAGGCCGCGCAGCCCGTTGGACAGGAACTGCAGGATCAGCACGCCGAGCGCCATGCCGGTCAGGCTGCCTATGCCGCCGGCAAGGCTCACCCCGCCGAGCACGGTGGCGGCAACGACCTGGAACTCGAAATTCAGCCCGGCCGTATGCTGCGCCGAACCGACGCGGGCTGCCAGGATGATGCCGGCTACCGTCGCCAGCAGCGCGCTGATGATGAAGCAGGTGAACTTGACGCGGCGCACGTCGTAACCCGCCAGCCGTGCCACTTCCGGATTGCCGCCGACGGCATAGATCTGCCGCCCGAACGGCCGGTGCTGCATCACGTAGGCGAAGACGGCGAGCAGGACGATGGCGATGACAGCCGAATAGGGAACGACGTTGAACAGGCGGCCGTCCGACAGCGCGATGAAGCTGTCGAGCGCGGCATCGTCTGGAATAGCGCGCTGGCCGGTATAGAGATAAACGCCGCCGCGCATGATGAACATCGTGCCCAGGGTCACGATCAGCGAGTTGATGCCGGCATAGGCCGTCAGATAGCCATTCACGACGCCGATGATCAGCCCGAACAGCAGCGCGCCACTGATGCCGAGCACAAGCGAGTTGGTGTCGTTCATGATGATGATCAGCGGCAGCGCGATCGTCGCCAGCAGCGAGCCGATCGAGATGTCGACCTCGCCTGATATGAAGACGATGGCGCAGCCGATGCCGGCTGTCAGCGCCAGCGAAGCCTGACCGAGCACATTGGTGATGTTGCGCACGGAGAAGAAATTCTCGGCGGTGAAGGAAAAGAACGCGATCACCAGGATGAGGCAGAGGAGCAATGCCAATTCCTGCCGCGCGACGAGCCGCGCCAGCATGGACGGCCCAGCTTTCATGGTGTCGGTGCTTGCCAGGCTCATCGCTTGGTCCCTTTGCGAAGCGTCATCGTCTTAGCCGATTGCCGCATTGAGGATGTTCTCCTGCGTGGCCTCGTCGCGAGGCATGATCGCGGTGAGGCGGCCTTCGCACATCACCGCGATGCGGTCGGCAAGCCCCAGCAGCTCGGGCATTTCGGACGTCATCATGACGACCGCCAGGCCCTCGCCGGCGAGCCGGTCGATGAGCGCAAAAATCTCCGACTTGGCGCCGACGTCGATGCCGCGGGTCGGCTCGTCGACGACGATCACCTTGAGACCGCGCATCAGCCAGCGCGAGATCAGCACTTTCTGCTGATTGCCGCCGGACAGATTCTTGACCTGCTGGAACAGGCTGGGCGTCCGGATGCGGAAACGGTCGACATAGTCCTGCACCGCCTTGCGTTCGCTGACCTTGTCGACGAAGCCCATTCTGGCGAAGGCGCCGAGTGAGGCGAGGCTGGCATTCTGGTAGACCGGCAACTCGCCCATCAGCCCCTCGCTCTTGCGGTCCTCGGTGAGCAGGCCGATGCCGAGCCGGACGCCGGTGTGCGTTTCGTGCGGCAGCAGCCGGCTGCCATCGACCGAAATGACGCCGGAAGTGATCGGGTCGTAGCCGACGATGGCCTTGGCGAGCTCGGTCCGGCCGGCCCCCATCAGGCCGAAGAAGCCGAGGACCTCGCCGGCATGCGCCTCGAACGACACATCCTTCAGCTTCTTGGCGGTGCTGAGCCCTTCAACGGAAAGCGCGACCTTGCTGCCCGGCGCGCCGCGCTTACGAGGGAACAGGTTTTCGATGCGCCGGCCGATCATGTCCTGGATCAGCGTGTCGTTGGTGTGCTCGCCGATCGGCCTGGTCGAGACATGGCGGCCATCGCGCAGCACGGTCACGGTGTCGGCGATCTCGAAGACCTCGTCGAGCTTGTGGCTGACATAGAGCACCGCGATGCCGAGCGCGGCCAGCCGGCGGATGACGGTGAACAGCAGCGAGACCTCGTTCGGCGTCAGCGAGGAGGTCGGCTCGTCCATCGCCACGACGCGGGCCTCATGGGCGAGTGCGCGGGCGATCTCGACCATCTGCTGCTGGCTGACCGGCAGCGATCCCGTGCGCGCCGCCGGGTCGACATTGAACCCGATACGCTTGAACAGAGCGGCCGCATCGGCACGGATCTTCTTCCAGTCGATCGAGCCGCCTTTGCCGGTCGGATAGCCTTCGAGGAAGATGTTTTCGGCGACGCTGAATTCGGCGATCAGCGCGATCTCCTGGAACACCACCTTGATGCCCTCTTTCAGGCTATCGCGCGGCGACTTGACGTCGGCCTCTCGGCCGCGCAGGCGGATGGTGCCGGCATCCTTGCCGTAGACCCCGGCCATGATCTTGATCAGCGTCGACTTGCCGGCGCCGTTCTCGCCCATCAGGGCATGGATTTTGCCGGGTTCCAAGGTCAGATCGACATTGTCCAGCGCCACCACGCCGGGAAAACGCTTGCCGATACCGCGCATCTCCAGCGCCGGCACGCTTTTGTCGACAGCCACGGTTTCGCCGGGGTGAAGGAAATCAACCGACATTGGCTCTGTTCCGCACGATGTCGAGATAGGTCGCCAGGATGATGACGATTCCAGGCACCACCATCTGCAGATCCTGGTTCCAGCCGAGGATGATGATGCCGTTGTCGATGACCTTCAGCACGAGCACTCCAAGCAACGTGCCGAGCAGCGAACCGCGGCCGCCAAGCAGGCTGGTGCCGCCGAGGATGACGGCGGCAATCACCGTCAGCTCGAAGCCGCGGCCGGCGGTCGGCTGGCCGGCATTCATCAGCGACGACAGGATCATGCCGGCGACGCCGACGCACAGGCCGGTGACGACGAAGGCGAACAGCTTCAGCCGTTGCGAGCGCACGCCGGAGAGGCGGACCGCTCGCTCATTGGCGCCGACAGCGTAGAGATAACGGCCGAGCGTGGTGAAGCGCAGCGTTGCCGCGGCCAGCGCGAAAATCAGCGCGGCAACGACCACGGGCAGCGGGATCGCGCCGAGATAGCCGGCGCCGAGATCGGTGAAGCTTGCAAGCCGGTGGTGGTTCTGCACCGCCTCGCGGGTGAACAGATAGACGCCGCCCTGCAGCATCATCATGGTGCCGATCGTGGCGATCAGCGAGTTCACCTTGAGCCTGGTGACGACCAGCCCGTTGAACAGCCCGACGGCACCGGCAAAGGCGAGCGCCGCCAGCAGGCCGAGCGTCAGGCTGTGCGTTGAATTGAGCACGGCCATGCCGATGCAGCCGACAAAAGCCAGCGATGCACCGACCGACAGGTCGACTTCCGCGGTGATGATCAGCATCGTCATGCCGGAGGCGACGATCAGCACCAGCGCGCATTGGCGCAGGATGGCGATGATGTTGGCCTCGGAATAGAATTGCGGCGCGGCAATCGAGATGGCCATGCAGAGCACGGCCAGGATCACGCCGAGCACCAGCTGGCTGCTGCCCAGCAGCTGGCCGCCAATGAAACGCCTTGGCGCGGAGGATTGCGTAAGCTCGCTCATGTCCATTTCATTTCCGGGCCGCATCGGGTGCCGTCGCCGTCTGGAAACTGCCGGCCAAAACAGGGCGGTTGACCTGTTTTGCCGTCGGCATCCGATCCGATGCCCTTCCCGCCGCGCGGGAAGGGCTAGCCGGAATCCTTACTTCTTCAGATCGGCGGAAGTTTTCATGCATTTTTCCGGTGGCTGAAGCGCATTGACGGCATCCCATTTGATTTTGCGTGTGGTGCCATCGTAGTCGTAGAACTTCTTCCAGTCGTCGCCGTTCATCGGCGCGGTCGGGCTGACGATGTGTTCCGGCACCTGTTCGCCGTTGAAGAGCTTAACCGCTGCATCGATGGCGGTGTAGCCTTCCTTTTCAGGGAACATCGCGGCTTCGATGCGATAGGACGGCTCGTTCTGCATTGCATTCATGAAGGCGAGGCCTTCGCCGCCGGTGCCGACCGTCAACAGGCCGTCCTGCGACTTGCCGGCCGCTTTCCAGGCCTGAAGGCCGCCGAGCGAGGAGGAATCGTTGATGCCGTAGATGATGTTGATGTCGGCGTTCTTGGCAAGTGCCGCCGAAGAGACCTCGAGCGCGCGATCGGGATTGCCGCCACCGTCGAGGTCGTGGACCATGACCGCGTCGGGGATGATGGTCTTGAGGCCATCCATGAAACCCTGCGACCGCAGCACCGTGGCGGACAGCAGCGGCAGGCCGACATTCATCACCTTGGCTTTGCCTTCGAGCTTTTCCTTGGCGTATTTGCCGGCTTCGACGCCGGCGGTGTAGCCGGTGTCGTAGTCGCAGATCGCGACCATTGTGGTCATGCCCTTGACCGGATTGCCTTCGAGCACGACTGGAACGTTGTTGGATTTCGCCTGGCGCAGCAGCGGCACGACGCCTTCCTCGTTGACGGGCGTGATGATCAGGACGTCGACGCCCTTGGCCATGAAATCTTCGGCGGCGGAGACCTCCTTGGCAACGTCCAGATTGGCGTCCTGCACCTCGAGCTTGATACCGAGTTCTTTGGCGCGGGACTGCATGCCCTTGATGACGTTCTGATACCACTCATGCGTGGCGTAGTTGGTGACGTAGCCGATGCGCTTCGGCATGTTTTCGGCGTGTGCCGCGGCGGCGCTCAGAGCCAGCACCGCCGCCGAGGCAAACAGCATCGATTTGGACCAGTTCATGTTTCTTCTCCCTGTATTTCTTGTCAGTTGCTGAACGGATAGTCCCGCCGTTCCGGGTCGGCACGTGAAGAGGCGGCAGCTTCGCCCGCGCCCAGCGCCGCCGATATCGTCTCGGCCGCTGCCTTCGTCCGCTCGAATACGGTGCTGCGATCGAAGCGGGCGGCCTTTTGCGGCAGGAAGGGGACGGTGAGCGCGGCAATGACGGCGCCGGTATGGTCGCGCACCGGCATCGAGATGTTGGTGCAGCCCTCGACAGCCAGCGAGGCGCGCATTTCATAGCCGAGCCTTGCGACCTCGTTCAGCCGCGCTTCGATTTCCGCCCGGCTGCCTTGGCCTTCGCCTGCGGCGACGATCCGTTCGACGATGCGGTCACGCTCGGCGCGGCTCGAATGCGCCAGCAGCACCACGCCGGAGCTCGTTTCGAGTATCGGGAAATGCGAGCCAAGGGCAACCGAATAACGCATCGGCAAAGGCGAATCGATCTGCAGCACGACCAGTGCGCTCTCGCCTTCGCGCACGACCAGATGGCAGCTCTGGTCGGCATTGGCGGCGAGGCCGCGCATCACCGGCAGCGCACATTCGACCAGGCGGTTCACCGGGGGATGCATATGCGCCAGTTCGAACAGCTTCAGCGACAGGCGGAAGCGGTCCGATTGCGTCCGGAAAATGTAGCCGCGCTTCTCCAGCAGCAGCAGGATGCGGTAGATCTCGTGAATGGAGCGCCCCATTCCGGTGGCGATCTCGGTTTGGGTCAGCGGTTCGCCGCTGGCAGCCATGAATTCCAGTATGTCGAGCGCCTTCTCCACCGCCGGCACCCGATAGCCGTTGCGGCCGCTTTCGCCTTCGTCGACGATCTGGGCAATATCGGCGGCCATTACGCGACGCTCCGTTGCGGCTGGCCATGCCTGGTCTCGCGATAGAGCCGGTTCAGCCGGTCTGCGAGCTCGGCCGCCTGCAATTCGCCGGCGATCGCCGCCGCGGCATGAGGGGCGCATTGGCGGAAGAAGCTGATGAAGCCCGGATGGGTCGGGCGCAGATAGGAGGCTTCGATCGTCGCCAGCGTCGAGGCGAAGAAGCCGCCCGAGAGAGCGTTGACCTCGGTATCCTGCCACGCCGCCAGCGATCCCGGCTGTCCGCCGGATTTCACATAGTCGCCGCGCTGATAGCCGGGCGAGCACAGAAACAGCGCGTAGTCGATGGCGGCTTGCTTGTGTTGCGATTGGGCGCTGACGCCGATGCCGGCGCCGCCGAGCAAGGCGCCGGCGGATCGCGGCGTCGGCACGTCGGCGAAGCGCAGATGCGGCCTGTCTGCCTTAGAGGCGTAGTTCACATAGCCGAAGGCGAACGGCACGTAGACCACGTCGTCATGCGCGATCATGTGATCGTAGCAACGGATCGGGTTCCATTTCGGCGAGTTCGGATGCGACAGCGCCGCAAGCTGGCGCAATTGCCCGACGGCCCGCTCGATTTTTTCCCCGGCGATGAACTCGTCGCCGTCTTCCCGGGGCTCACCCAGGGTCAAAAGCAGACACATGGCGTCAGTCGGCACCAACGGCAGCCCAAGCCATTTGCCGTCCTTCAAGGCGCGCCGGCCGAGCTCCAGCACCTCGTCATGGCTGCGCGGCAGCGGTCCGTAGCGCTCCAGCAGATCGGGGCGATACGAGGCAACCTGACAGGCAGCATCGATCGGCAACGCCCATTGAAGCCCGTCCCTTGCGTAGGATTGCCAGGACGCGCCAACCGAATCCCGTTCGAAGCCGCGGCGCTGCTCGGCCGACAAATTGAACGGCACCATCAGCCCGCCTTCGGCAATATCGCCGATGAACGGATGGTCGAACACGACAAGGTCATAGGCGCCGAGCACCGGACCAAGCGCGCCCTCGCCGAACTCGTAGAGGCTGCGGCGGTCCCATTCGATCTCAAGACCGGGATTGGCGGCACAATACGGCCCGATGCTGGCGTCGAGCGGACCCCAGCAGCGTCGGTGATCCCACGCGAGGCCGCGCAGCCTTGTCATGCCGAAATTCCTCCCAGAGGCGGCCATGCGCCGGCCCAGCCGATTAGTAGCAACTATTTTCACCTAGACAAGTAGTTTTTACATACGCAAGCCAGTCCTCGCTTCCGTTTGGCGAGAAAGCCGCCCAACCATCCTTGGTGCGCATCGCGTAGCCGCCGGCCTGCAACCAAAAGCTGCGATGGATCTGGCTTTTGGGGAACTTTCGCGACGAACATTCGTTCGGTTGGCGCAGCCATCTGGAGCAGCATCACTGGAATCAGCAGCCACGTCGCAGGGAGCGGACTAAATGGACCAACCGTGGGCGCGGCCATGAACCGGTTTACCGCCTTGGCATTCGCCACGTTTCTGGCGATAACTTCGATCTGGGTCCTGTCGCTGGTTTCTTAAGATTTGGCTCTGGTTTTTCAGGATTTGGCTCTGGTTTGTTAGGATTTGGAGGGGTTCTCGACAGGTCGACCGCTTAACGACAACATCCACGGCATGCGGTACTGCCAGCCGGAGCCGCGTGCGTGAAGAAACTGTCGCCAGGAGCACACCGGCGCGCACATCCGGGGTTGGCAGCCACGCTGCCTGCAACGTTCCAATCGGTTTTCAGGAAACGGCGAGATCTCATGCTGCTGAGGGTGACCGTTCGAAACTGTGCCGCCATCCGTCTTGGCTGCCTCGGCGCGACGATTTTGCTGGTCGGGCTGCTTGCCGGCTGCCAGGGCGGCGTGCTCGATCCGCAAGGGCCGGTGGGGGCGGCGCAGCGAACGATCCTGCTCAATTCGGTTGCTATCATGCTGGCCATCGTCATCCCGACGATCGTGGCGACGCTCGGCTTTGCCTGGTGGTTCCGGGAAACCAACACAAGAGCGCGGTACCTGCCGGAATGGGCCTATTCCGGACGAATCGAACTGGTGGTCTGGTCGATCCCCATCCTCGTCATCCTGTTTCTGAGCGGCATCATCTGGATCGGGTCGCATGACCTCGATCCAATGAAGCCGCTGGATTCGCAGCAAAAGCCGCTTGAGGTGCAGGTCGTCTCGCTCGACTGGAAATGGCTGTTCATCTACCCCGAGCAGAATGTCGCGAGCATCAACCAGCTCGTGGTGCCGGCGGGCAGGCCGGTGCATTTCTCGCTTACCTCGGCAAGCGTCATGAACGCGTTCTTCGTGCCTCAGCTCGGCGGCATGATCTATACGATGAACGGCATGACGACGCAGCTTCACCTGCAGGCGGATCAGCCGGGCGAATTTTATGGGCGGTCGGCCCATTTCAGCGGTGACGGTTTTCCAGGCATGCAATTCGTGCTGCATGCAGTCGCAGCGGATGCCTTCGACGCGTTCGTCAATTCGGCGCGAAACGAGGGACAAGCACTCGACAGGACGAGCTACCAGGAACTGGCCAGACAGAGCCTGGACGTGCCGCCTTCGACCTATCGCTCGGTGGAGCCGGACCTTTTTCATGAAATCGCGACGCAGGGCGTTCCGCCCGCGCCCGGCCCCCAGGCCGGTCGCCCCGGGCCGAGCGTATCGCCCAAGGCAGGAGGCTGACAATGCTCGGAAAATTGAGCTGGGACGTCATTCCGTTCGATCAGCCTCTGCCGATGATCGCCTCGGCGGTCGTCGCCCTGGCAATCCTCGGCGTGCTGGCCTGGGTCTTCCTGGCCGGCCATTTCCCCTATCTGTGGCGCGAATGGATCACCAGCGTCGATCATAAGCGGATCGGCGTCATGTACACGCTGCTGGCGCTGCTGATGCTGCTGCGCGGCTTCAGCGACGCCGTCATGATGCGGTCCCAGCAAGCCCTCGCCTTCCAGGCGCCCGGCTATCTGCCGCCCGATCACTTCAACCAGGTCTTTTCCGCCCACGGCACCATCATGATCTTTTTCGGGGCGATGCCGTTCGTCATCGGACTGATGAACCTGGTCGTGCCGCTGCAGCTCGGCGTCCGCGACGTTGCCTTTCCGACGCTCAACTCGGTGAGCTTCTGGCTCACCGCCACCGGCGCGCTGCTGGTCAACATCTCGCTGGTGATCGGAGAATTCGCCCGTACCGGATGGCTGCCCTACCCGCCGCTCAGCGAGACCGCCTACTCACCGGGCGTCGGCGTCGACTATTATCTGTGGGCGGTGCAGATAGCGGGCGTCGGAACGCTGCTCACCGGGATCAATTTCGTCACCACGATCCTGAAGATGCGGGCGCCCGGCATGAGCTACCTCAGGATGTCGATGTTCTGCTGGACCTCACTCGCCGCCAGCCTGCTCATCGTCGCCGCCTTCCCGATCCTCACCGCCACGCTCGCGATGCTGACGCTCGACCGCTATTTCGGCTTTCATTTCTTCACCAATGAAGCCGGCGGCAACATGCTGATGTTCGTGAACCTGATCTGGGCCTGGGGCCATCCCGAGGTCTATATCCTCGTCCTGCCGGCGTTCGGCATCTTCTCGGAGGTCATCTCCACCTTCTCCAGCAAGCCGCTGTTCGGCTACCGCTCGATGGTGGCCGCGACGCTCTTCATCTGCATCGTCTCCTTCATGGTGTGGCTGCACCACTTCTTCACCATGGGCGCCGGGGCCGACGTCAACGCCGCGTTCGGCATCGCCACCAGCATCATCGCTGTCGGTACCGGCGTGAAGATCTACAACTGGATGTTCACCATGTATGGCGGCCGCATCCGCTTCGCGACCCCAATGCTGTGGTCGCTGGGCTTTATGGTGACGTTCGTCATCGGCGGCATGACGGGCGTGTTGCTGGCCGTGCCGCCGGCCGATTTCCTGCTTCACAACAGCCTGTTCCTGGTGGCGCATTTCCACAACGTTATTATCGGCGGTGTGCTGTTCGGCGCCTTCGCGGGATATACCTACTGGTTTCCCAAGGCATTCGGCTTCCGGCTGCACGAGGGCTGGGGCAAGCTGGCCTTCTGGCTGACGCTGATCGGCTTCTACGCCACCTTCGTGCCGCTCTACGCTGTCGGCCTGCTCGGCATGACCCGCCGCATGCAGCATTTCGACGTGCCGGCATGGCATCCCTGGGTGCTGGCTGCCGGCGTCGGCATGTTAATCACTACCGCCGGCGTGGTCGCGCAGATCGTACAGCTCGTCGTCAGCATCCGGCAGCGCGCGGCGCTTCGCGACGCCACCGGAGATCCCTGGGACGGCCGCTCGCTGGAATGGGCCACGCCCTCGCCGCCGCCGGTCTTCAACTTCGCCGCGCTTCCGCATGTCGAGGGCGAAGAGCCCTACTGGAGCATCAAGCAGCGGGCACGCGAGCAAAACCGGCTGCGCGACGAGCCTGACTACGAGCCGATCGAGATGCCGCGCAACAGTCCCACCGGGTTCATCTGCGCCTTCTTTGCGACCGTGATGGGTTTTGCCCTCATCTGGCACATCTGGTGGATGGTGGCGCTCGGCGCGCTCGGTGCTTTGGCCACCTTCGTCGTATTCGCGTGGCGCGACATCCCCGAATACGTCATTCCCGCCGCCGAAGTCGCCCGGATCGACCGCGCCAACCGAAGTGCCCGCCGCGAGGCGCTGGTCACTTACACGGGACCAAGGCCATGACCGCGATCGACGTCAGAGAGCGTGACCCTTACCGCCTCCATGGCGGGCACGGCCATGCACCCGGCCACGGCGACGGCGGCCCGGCACCGATCCGGATCGTCGTCGGCTACGGCTTCTGGATCTTCCTTCTGAGCGACATCGTGATGTTCTCGGCCTTCTTTGCCGCCTATGCCGTGCTGGCGGGCAAGACGGCGGGCGGGCCGAGCGGGGCCGAGCTGTTCGACCTGCGCAACGTTGCGATCGAGACGGCGGCTTTGCTGTTGTCGAGCTTCACCTGCGGTCTCGCCAGCCTCGCCGTGACAGCGCGGCGAAGCTCCTGGTTCTATGTCGCGATGGCTGTCACCTTCGTGCTCGGCGCCACCTTCATCCTGCTCGAGTTGCGCGAGTTCGCGCATATGGTTGCCAGCGGTGCCGGACCGACGCGCAGCGCTTTCCTGTCGGCGTTCTTCACGCTGGTTGGATGCCATGGCCTTCACGTCACGGCGGGGCTGCTGTGGCTGCTCACGATGATGGCGCAGATCTTCGCCAAGGGGTTCCGCGACGATATTCTTCGGCGTTTCATGTGCTTCAGCCTGTTCTGGCACGCCCTCGACATCATCTGGGTCGCCCTGTTCACGGTGGTCTATCTCCTGGGAGCAAGTCGATGAGCAATGCGGACGATCGCCACGCGCAACGGCGCGACGCCGATGGGCTGGAGCGCTACGACATCGATACGGCGCCGGGTGACGAATACCTCGGCGACACCGAAGTCGGATCCGGGCTACGCGGCTATGTGATCGGCCTCGGGCTGGCAACGCTGTTGACCATCGCCTCGTTCTGGTTGCTCGGAACCAACCTGATATGGGCACCCGGCATTCCGGTGGCGCTGGTCGTGCTGGCGATCGCCCAGATGGGCGTGCATCTCGTCTTCTTCCTGCACATCACGACGGGGCCGGACAACACCAACAACGCCCTGGCGCTTGCCTTCGGCGTGCTGATCGTAGTTCTGGTGATTGGCGGCTCGATCTGGATCATGGCCAACCTCGACCACAATTTGATGCCGATGAACGCGATCATGAACATGAACCGCTGATGCATGTCGCGCAAAAGTGTGCAGCGGTTTTGTGATAACGACATGCGTAAAAACAAGAATCTAAAGCGCGTCGCATGAGGCCGATCGAACGCGACGCGCTTTAGCGATTATTCCGGCCGTTCGCCGCAGTTCATGCGACAGCGAGCTCCGGTCTCAAGCCCGTTCGAATGTGCCAACGAGCTCTGCCTCTCCCAGGACGTGCGGCGCGGCCTCCTTCAGCACGTCGTCCACGGCAGCCTTCTCGCCGAGACCCAGCGTCTCGACGTCGAGCGCAAGAAGCCGGAAATGGTAATGATGAAGCCCATGCCCAGTCGGCGGCTGGGGACCGTCATAATGAGGATTGCCGAAATCGTTGACGCCGTGTCCGAGGCTCTCGGTCTTGGTGCCGGCGGTCGTTGCTTCGGGAAGAAAATTGCGCTGTGCGTCGATGTCGTAGACCGCCCAGTGGCGGAACGTGACCGAAGGGGCGTCGGGGTCCTCGACGGCCAGGGCGAAGCTTTTGGTTCCTTGCGGGGCGTCCGTCCACTCCAATGGTGGTGAAACGTTGCCGCCGTCGCGGGAATAGCGCGGCGGTATTTTTTTGCCATCTGCAAAGGCAGGGCTTTTGAGCGTGAAGGTCATGGTCTCGATCTCCCTGGCTGAGGTTCCCGCATAACAACCGCGAGCCGCCGATGTTCCGGGCAGCCACCTGGTCGAACCCGCAGCCGGCCGTTGGCCGGAACATTCGCCGCGTGAACGGGTTTTTCGGTTCGGACGCATCGCCGCGGAACCGGCAATGGGCTCGGCAATGGACGAAGGGCGCGACATGACCGGGCTAAGCGGTAAGCAACCAAGCGGGGCAAAAGGTGTTGTGATCGCGTTCTCCGTGCCGGGCGGCGAGACAATCTATACCCACGAGCGGGAAACCGTCGCTGCCGTTGCGCGCACGATTGCGGCGTTGAAGGGCTTTGCCTTCCGCCAGGGCCTGAGTGACGGCGGCGGTGACAGTGGCCGACTGTATTTCGTGCCGGACGACAGCCTGCTTGCCGTCGATGCGCTCCAACTGGGCATAAACGGGCCGGACGACCTCTTCGGCGGTGTGGTGCCCTGGCGCCTCGCAACCACCAAGGCCATAACCCACGAGCTGGTGGACGGGTCGGCGGCACGGCCAAAAGAATGGCCAGCCGGCTTCGGCAGAGCCGTCGGCGCGGCCGTACTGCCCGGCTATACCGCATTTTCACGCGATGACGCGCTGCGCGCAGCGGAACGTCTGCTGGAGCTCGGGCTGGTCCGGTTCAAGCCACCGCGCGCTTCGAGGGGCCGCGACCAGCACACCGCCGCGACCGTCGCCGATATCGAAAGGCTGCTGGATCGATATCCATCCTCCGACCTGAGGGAATACGGCCTTGTTCTCGAAACGGAGCTTCGCGACATCGTCACGCTGAGCATTGGCAGAACGGCGATCGACGGAACATCGGTCGCCTATTATGGCGTGCAGCGGATGACGGCCGACAATGCCGGACAGCCCGTTTACGGCGGATCCGATCTGGTCGTCGTGCGCGGCGGATGGGAGGCGCTCGACAGGCTGCAGCTTTCTCCGGCGCTAAGTTTGGCTGTGGCGCAGGCGAGGACCTACGACGCGGCGATGGATGGCTATCCCGGATTTTTCGCCTCACGGCGCAACTACGACATCGGCCAAGGTGTCGATTCCTCGGGCATCTGGCGATCGGGAGTGCTGGAAGCCAGTTGGCGGATCGGCGGCAGCAGCACGGCCGAGCTTGCGGCAATGGACGCCATGACGCGTGACCCCGACGTGCAGATTGTGCATGTCTCCGCCGTCAAGCAGTTCGGCAACACCGCGCAGCTGCCGCTGAATGCAGAAATCCACTTCGACGGAGAGGACCCCGAGGAGGGCCAAATCACGCGTTACACCGTCGTCACCCAGGTGATCCGAGGGCCGGTCGGGGAAGCCGGCCGATCGTCATTTTAGGTCGAAGTGAAACACGCCTTTGGCAAGGAACATCCGCGAATGGCCCGAGTTTGTTTCAGGCAGCCAGCCAGTCAGAAACCGGAGGAAAAAATGATCGAGATGATTTCCGCTCCCCAGAACGTCGCCGCCTTTCGTGTCACCGGCACTGTGACGGCGGACGACTACGACAGAGTCATCCCGGCAATCGAAGCGAAACTGAGCGACCATAAGGAGCGTCCTGACCGATCTTACCGATTTCGAGGACATAACGGCTGGCGCCTTGCGGCGCGACCTGCAGTATGGGCTGAGCAAACTTGGCGAGCTCCACCGCTTCAAACGTGCCGCCGTGATTTCCGACAAGCAGTGGATCAAGGCAGCTACGGAAATGACGGACGCGCTGTTTCCGCAAATCGAGGCGCGGGTGTTCCCGGAGGACGAAAAAGCCCAGGCCCTGAAATGGGTGGCAGGCGTACAATAGCGGTGTTGGGGAGTGCCATGCCGTTCGACAAACGACAGGATTCAGACGGCCTCTGGGAGGTCTATGACAGCGAGAGCGACGAAGCCGTCGTGGTCGGCGGGTTGCCGCTTTCCGGTCTCGACGAAAGCGAAGCCGATGAAGCGATCGAAAAGCTCAATCGGGGCGATCTGACGTCGGACAACATCCCTGAGACGGTTCGGTCAGGGTGGCCTCCGACCAAGGACGGTTTGTGATGACAGCCTGACGGACGTCACCGAGGACCGGTCGCGGATCTACGACGAGGCCTTGACCCCCAACTTGCGGGCTTTGTCCTCAAATTCGTCGCGAGTATCCTCGATCGTCGGCAGATGCAGGCGCCGCAGCTGGGCGTGCAACTTTTTGGCGGCATCTGAGCTCAGGTCGCGCTTGAAGTTGGTCGCGACCTCCTCGGCCGAGCCGTAATGGCGATAGCGCTCGATCTCGGTCTTCGTGACTTGCTGGACGTGCTCGAGCGTCTTGCGTTCGGCATCGGATTTTCCGTCTGGTTTGGCCCGCATGACCGGATTGAAGGCTTTGCTGATAACGAATTCGACCAGTTCCTGCTGGGCGTGAGCCATGATTGTTCTCCCTCGAAGAAGGGCTGTCCGAGCCTAGAACGGTTCATCGGGGGAAACGCTGAACCGATCTCTCTTGTTTGACGCAATTCCGAACGGAAAACCGTTTCACACTTTTCCTGGAATTGCTCTAACCGCACCGGCAATTGAAGGTTCTGTGGCTTCGGATTTCGTTATCGCTACAGGTCCAAGGCGGTTCCTCGAAGGTCACAGCCGCGCCTTGGTGGTGCGCGGCGTTGCCAGGAGCAGGCTTGTTTCGCTGCCGGTAATTCCGGGGATCAGGCGGATACGTCTCAGCACCGCGTCGAACTCGCTCAGGGTCTGGGTTCCGAGTTCTATCACCAGATCCCACCGGCCATTGGTGGTGTGGATCGTCGAGACCTCGGAGAAGCCGCCCAGCGCCCGGATGACGCGATCGGCGGCATGACCTTCGATCTCGATCATCATGATGCCACGCACCCGCTGGTCGACCGCGTCGGCGCGTAGAATGACGGTGTAGCCGACGATGACGCCGTCCCTTTCAAGCCGCTCGATCCGGGACCTTACCGTTGCCCGGGAGACACCCAGGCTGATGGCAAGATCGGAAATGCTGCGCCGGGCGTCGTGCCGCAAAGAGGTGATGATCTGCTCGTCGAGGCGGTCCATGATTGCTCACAACGGAAGTAGATGATGCCACAATGGTAGGGGACTTCGACAAATTTGCCAATTTGACCTGTTCATTCTGCCAGCAATGCCCGCTTCAATAAAGGCATCGTAATTCGGTGGGGTATGACAAATGCATTGCACGATCGTTGGGGCGCCGATCCAGGCCGGCTCAGGCCGCATGGGCTGCGAGATGGGGCCGAGTGCGCTGCGCACGGCCGGCCTGGCTGGCGCACTGACCGAGCTCGGCCATACGCTGACCGACCTCGGAACGATCGTCCCTGCCGACATGCGTCCTGTCGTACACGGCAACGCGGCGGTGAAGGCGCTGCCGGAAATCGCCGCCTGGACGGCGGCAATCAGCGAAACGGCCTATGCCGCGAGCGCCGATGCGATGCCGATCTTTCTCGGCGGCGACCACAGCATTTCGGCCGGCACGCTCGCCGGCATTGCCCGCCGGGCGGCGAATGCCGGCCGGCCGCTCTTCGTGCTGTGGCTCGATGCGCACCCCGATTTTCATACGCTCGACACGACGACCAGCGGCAATTTGCATGGCGTGCCGCTGGCTTATGCCAGCGGGCAGCCCGGCTTCGAGGGCTATTTCCCCCGCCTTGCAGCGCAGGTGGAGCCGGCTCGCATATGCGCGCTGGGGATCCGCAGCGTGGACCTGGCGGAAAGGGATGCATTGCGCAGAGCCGGCGTGACGGTCCACGACATGCGTTCGATCGACGAGTACGGCATCGCGCAACTGCTTCGCGCCTTTCTCGAACGGGTGAGCGCCGCCAACGGCATGCTCCATGTCAGCCTCGACGTCGATTTTCTCGACCCGTCGATCGCCCCGGCGGTGGGCACCACCGTTCCCGGCGGCGCCACCTTCCGCGAGGCGCATCTGGCGATGGAAATGCTGCATGACAGCGGCCTCGTCACCAGTCTCGACCTGGTCGAGCTCAACCCTTTTCTCGACGAACGCGGCCGCACCGCCACGCTTTTGGTCGACCTGACCGCAAGCTTGATGGGCCGGCGGATCATGGATCGCCCGACGAGGGGGTTCTGAGCCATGACGGTCAATTTGAACATCGTTCCTTTCGTCAGCGTCGACCGCATGATGAAGCTGGTGCTTGCCATCGGCATCGAGCGCTTTCTGGTCGAGCTTGCCGCCTATATCGAAGAGGATTTCAGGCGTTGGGAGCTGTTCGACAAGACGCCGCGCGTCGCCTCGCACAGCATTGACGGCGTCATTGAGCTGATGCCGACCAGCGACGGGCAGCTTTACGGCTTCAAATATGTCAACGGGCATCCGAAGAACACGCGTGACGGCCGTCAGACCGTGACCGCTTTCGGCGTGCTTGCCGATGTCGGCAACGGCTATCCGATGCTGCTTTCGGAAATGACCATCCTGACCGCCCTGCGAACGGCGGCCAGCTCGGCGGTTGCCGCGAAATACCTGGCTCCCGAGGCCGCCCGGTGCATGGCGATCATCGGCAATGGCGCGCAATCGGAATTTCAGGCCATTGCGTTCAAGGCGCTGCTTGGCGTCGACAGGCTGCGCCTCTACGATATCGACCCGGCGGCCTCGACCAAATGCATGAAGAACCTTGCCGGCATGGGTTTCGACATCAAGCTCTGTGCGTCGGCGCAGGAGGCCGTCGAAGGTGCAGAGATCATCACGACGGTTACCGCCGACAAGCGGTCGGCAACAATCCTGACCGACAACATGGTCGGGTCCGGCGTGCACATCAACGCGGTCGGCGGCGACTGCCCGGGCAAGACCGAGCTGCATCGCGACATTCTGCTGCGCTCGAATATTTTCGTCGAGTATCCGCCGCAGACGCGCATCGAAGGCGAGAGCCAGCAGCTCGATGCGGACCATCCGATCACCGAATTGTGGCAGGTGATGACAGGAAAGGCAGCAGGCCGGACGGACGCCGGACAGATCACGCTGTTTGATTCCGTCGGCTTTGCGATCGAGGATTTTTCCGCGCTGCGCTACGTCCGCGATCAGCTTCAGCGGACCGGCCTTTACGAGGAACTAGACCTTCTGGCCGATCCCGATGAACCGCGTGACCTGTTCGGCATGCTGCTGCGCGCCGAAAAAGTGGCCGGGCTGGCGGTTGCCGGCAGCTGAGCTGCGATCCTGTCGGTCAGTCCTTCTTTTCCTGGTACAGGCGCTCGGTGGCGCGGTCGCTTTCCCTGCGCTCCGCCGGGCTGCGGCGACGCTGCGTGAGCAGGGCGTAGGCGATCAGGATTGCCAGCAGCAGTGGACCGCCTGCAACAACGAGCAACCACAAACTAGTCTCAAACATCGAACCGTCTCCTTTCCTTCACAACCGGGAAGGACCAGAACCGTTCCTCCGTCTTATCGGAGGTCGCCCGCACGGCGTGGCGCGATTCAGGATTTAATGCTTCGAGCGGGGCGTTCCACGCCTTGTCTGCACTCAGGATGCCCTTATCTAGAGTCTTATCATTCGGTCACAGGCACTCTCTGCAAAGTGAAGGGAACCACAAGGGCTTTCCGACATTTGGTTGTTCAAGAGACAAACGTGCAGCCACACCGGCTCCGGGGCTAGGAATACCATGCGTGAGAATCAATCCGACGTCTTCGATCTGTTTTCCGAGGTTTACAAGAATGCGGCGCAGGAGGAGATAAGCCTCCAGCAATATCTGCTTGCCTGCCGCGAGGACAAGTCGATGTACGCCTCGGCGCCCGAGCGGATGGTCGAGGCGATTGGCGAGCCGACCTTTGTCGATACCAGCAAGGACGAGCGGCTTGGCCGTATTTTTTCGAACCGGACGATCAAGATCTATCCGACCTTCGCCGACTTTTACGGCATGGAGGATACGATCGAGCGTATCGCCGGTTATTTCCGCTATGCCTCGCAAGGGCTCGAGGAACGCAAGCAGATACTCTATCTCCTCGGCCCGGTCGGCGGCGGCAAGTCCTCGCTTGCGGAGCAGCTGAAAAGGCTGATGGAGCAGCGTCCGATCTATACGCTGAAGGTCGGCGGCCAGGTCAGCCCGGTGTTCGAATCGCCGCTCGGGCTGTTCGACCCCGACCGCATGGGCGACCTTTTGGAGGACAAATACGGCATCGCCCGGCGGCGACTGAACGGCCTGATCTCGCCCTGGGCGGCCAAGCGCCTCGACGAATTGTCCGGCGACATCTCCAAATTCAGCGTCGTCAAGCTGATGCCGTCCAGGCTTCGCCAGATCGGCATCGCCAAGACCGAGCCGGGCGATGAGAACAACCAGGACGTTTCGGCCCTGGTCGGCAAGGTCGACATCAGGCAGCTGGAAAACTTCAGCCAGTCGGATCCGGATGCCTATTCCTATAGCGGCGGCCTGAACCGGACCACGCAAGGACTGCTCGAATTCGTCGAGATGTTCAAGGCGCCGATCAAGGTGCTGCATCCGCTGCTGACCGCGACCCAGGAAGGCAGCTACAACGGCACCGAGAATTTCGGCGCTTTCCCCTATCAGGGCATCATCGTTGCCCATTCCAACGAATCGGAATGGCTGCAGTTCAAGAACAACAAGAACAACGAGGCGTTCCTCGACCGTATCCTGGTGGTCAAGGTGCCGTATTGCCTGCGGGTCACCGAAGAGCGGCAGATCTACGAGAAGCTGTTGCGCGAAAGCGAATTGGCCTCCAGCCCCTGCGCTCCGGAAGTGCTCGATATCCTCAGCCGGTTCACCGTTTCGACCCGCCTGGCCGAACACGACAATTCGCCGCTCTACACCAAGATGCGCGTCTATGACGGCGAGAACCTCAAGGAAACCGATCCCAAGGCGAAGTCGGTCCAGGAGTACCGAAACGCGGCCGGTGTCGATGAAGGCATGACCGGCGTCAGCACCCGCTTCGCCTTCAAGATCCTGTCGCAGACCTTCAACTACGACACCGAAGAGGTGGCCGCCGATCCGGTGCATCTGATGTACATCCTGGAAGAGGCGATCAAGCGCGAGCAGTTCCCGAAGGAAACAGAGGCGGACTATCTCGATTTCATAAAGTCGGAGCTGGCGACCCGTTATGCCGAGTTCATCGGCCACGAGATCCAGAAGGCTTATCTGGAATCCTATAGCGAATACGGCCAGAACCTGTTCGACCGCTACATCGCCTATGCCGATGCCTGGATCGAGGATCAGGACTACAAGGATACCGATACCGGCCAGATCCTCAATCGCGAGGTTCTGGACAACGAACTGTCGCAGGTCGAAAAGCCGGCCGGCATCGCCAATCCCAAGGACTTCCGCAACGAAGTGGTGAAGTTCACGCTGCGCGCGCGGGCCAGAAACCATGGCCGCAACCCATCATGGACAAGCTACGAAAAGCTGCGCGAAGTCATCGAGAAGCGGATGTTCGGGCAGGTCGAAGATCTGCTGCCGGTGATCAGCTTCGGCTCCAAGCAGGACAGCGTGACGGAGAAGCGGCATACCGAATTCGTGCAGCGGATGATCCAGCGCGGCTACACCGAGCGCCAGGTCCGCCGGCTGGTGGACTGGTACATGCGGGTGAACAAGGCGGGTTGAAGCCAGCCCGGGGTAACATATGCCGATCTTCATCGATCGCCGACTGAACCCGAAGGACAAAAGCCTCGGCAACCGGCAGCGTTTCCTGCGGCGGGCGCGCGAAGAGTTGAAGCGCACCATCCGCGATCAGATCCGCACCGGCAAGATCGCCGACGTGGACGCCGAGCATGCCGTTTCGATGCCGGCGCGAGGCACCGGCGAGCCGAGCTTCAAGGATGCCCGGAACAGCGGCAGCCGCCAGCACGTCCTGCCCGGCAACAAGCATTTTGCCCCAGGCGACCGGCTGCCTAAACCCGGCCAGGGCGGCGGCATGGGATCCGCCCCGGGGAGAACCGAATCGGAGGACGATTTCCGTTTCGTGCTGTCGCGCGAGGAGGTGCTCGACCTCTTTTTCGAAGACCTCGAACTGCCTGATATGGTCAAGCTCAACCTCAAGGAGATCCTCGCCTTCAAGCCGCGCCGGGCCGGCTTCGCCGCGACCGGCTCGCCGACCAACATCAATGTCGGGCGCACGATGCGCAACAGCCATGGCCGCCGCATAGCGCTCAGGCGTCCCAAGCAGGAGGCGGTCGACGCTGTCGCGCAGGAGATCGCGACGCTGGAGGCGAAGCCGCAAAACGCCGAGATGCGGCAGCGCATCGTGGCGCTGCAGGAAGAGCTTGAGCGGCTGGAGCGCCGCCGCAAGCGGATCGCCTTTGTCGATCCGGTCGATATCCGCTTCAACCGCTTCGACGCCCAGCCGGTGCCGAACGCCAATGCGGTGATGTTCTGCCTGATGGACGTGTCCGGTTCGATGGGCGAACGCGAGAAAGATCTGGCCAAGCGCTTCTTCGTGCTGCTGCACCTGTTCCTGAAACGGCGCTATGACCGCACCGAGGTCGTCTTCATTCGCCACACGCACGAGGCGCAGGAGGTGGACGAGGAAACCTTCTTCTACAACACTCAGAGCGGCGGCACGGTGGTCTCCACGGCGCTCGAGGAGATGCACCGCATCGTCGAGCAACGCTATCCCAGCCGCGAATGGAACATCTATGTCGCCCAGGCCTCGGACGGCGACAATTTCGTCACCGATTCCGAGCGCTGCATCGCCTTGCTCGACGAACAGATCATGCGGCTTTGCCAGTATTTTGCCTACGTCGAGATCCTCGACGAGCGTGAGAGCCACATCTTCGGCGCCACCGACAACGGCACGTCGCTGTGGCGTGCCTACAGTGCGGTCAAGCTGAGGTGGTCGAACTTCCAGATGAGCCGCATCGCCACGGCGGCCGACATCTACCCGGTTTTCCGCCAGCTCTTCGCCAGACAGCCGGGTTATCAAAAGAGCGCTGAAAGAGGGGGCTGATGGCGAGCAAATCCGGGTTGCTGTTTTCCGGTTCCGACTGGGATTTCAGGACGCTGTCGCGTGCCTACGAGACCATCGAGGCGGTCGCCACCGAAGAGCTCCACCTCGACGTCTATCCGGTGCAGATGGAGATCATCTCCTCAGAACAGATGCTCGACGCCTATTCCTCTGTCGGCATGCCGCTGATGTACCGGCACTGGTCGTTCGGCAAGCACTACCTCTACCAGGAATTGCTCTATCGCAAAGGCGGACGGGGGCTCGCCTATGAACTCGTCATCAATTCCAATCCCTGCATCGTCTATCTGATGGAGGAAAACACCATGGCTCTGCAGGCCCTGGTGACGGCGCACGCGGCACTCGGCCATAACCATTTCTTCAAGAACAATTATCTGTTCCAGCAGTGGACGGATGCCAGCGCCATCCTCAGCTATCTCGACTTCGCCAAGGGCTACATTTCCCGCTGCGAGGAGCGGCATGGCGTCGATGCGGTGGAAGAGATCCTCGATGCAGCACATGCGCTGATGGAACAGGGCGTGTTCAGATATCACCGGCCGCCGAAACTGTCGTCGGAAAAGCAGCGCGAGGGCGTTCGCGAGCGCCTGGAATACGAGGAGCGTTCCTACAATGACCTATGGCGCACGCTGCCGCCTTCGAAGGACGGCACCAAGCCCCGCGAGACGGATACAATGGCGGAGCGCAGGAAATCGCTCAAGCTGCCTGAGGAAAACCTGCTTTATTTCCTGGAGAAGAACAGCCTGATCCTGGAACCCTGGCAGCGTGAGGTCATCCGGATTGTCCGCGTCATCGCGCAGTATTTCTATCCGCAGCGCCAAACGCAGGTGATGAACGAGGGCTGCGCCACCTTCGTGCATTACACGCTGATGAACCTTTTGTTCGACCGCGGCCTGATCGGCGAAGGCGCCATGCTGGAAGTGCTGCGCAACCATTCGAACGTGATCTTCCAGCCGGGCTTCGACGATCCGCGCTTTTCCGGCATCAACCCTTACGCGCTGGGCCTCGACATGATGCAGGACATCCAGCGCATCTCGACCGCGCCGACCGCCGAGGACCGCGACTGGTTTCCCGATATCGCCGGCAATGGCGACTGGCGCCAGACCCTGCTGGACGCCTGGGCCAACCATCGCGACGAGTCCTTCATCCGCCAGTATCTGAGCCCTACCCTGATCCGGAAATGGCGGTTCTTTGTGCTTGCCGATGCGGCCAACGATCCGCACTACGAAGTCGCCTCGATACACAATGAGCGCGGCTACGAGAGCATCCGCGCCGCACTCGCCCACAGCTACGACATCGGCGCCAGCCGGCCGGACATCCAGGTGGTGGACGTGGACCTGCTCGGCGATCGGCATCTGCGCCTGCAGCATAAGGTCAAGGACGGCATAGTGCTGGAAGGCGGCAGCCGCGACGCCACGCTGCGCCATATCCGCAAGCTCTGGGGCTACGAGGTCAGCATGGCTGCGGTCGACGCACAGACCGGCGCCACAGTCCACGAACGGTCGACCAGCCAGATCGGGGAATGACCGAACCGGACTTGCCGGCGAAGTCGGGTGTCGTTGCCTTTACCGGATCACCAACCACCCTAAGTACGCGCGCGCCACGAGGGCATCATTCAGGGAGCAGGAACATGCGCGCATTGATGATCGCCACCGTCCTTCTGGTCGCTGTCACGATGGCGCTCTCACTTGCGCACGCACTGGAATTGCCCGGCAAGTTGCGCCTCAAGGAGGCCACCTACAGATCAGTGCAGGCGATCTATTATCCCGGCTTCACGATCGGCGGCTTTGCCGAGATCGGCGGCATCATTGCCCTCGCCATCATGCTCTACCTGACGCCTTATCCAAGCGCTCGATTCTGGTGGACCTTGGCGGCGCTCGCCTTCCTGCTGGCGGAACATGCGACCTATTGGTTGATCACGCATCCCGTCAATAATTTCTGGGTGCAAGACGTTGCCATGCCGCAATCAGCCGCGACCTTTTTTTCAATGTTCTCTCGAAAGCAGACCGGCGACTGGAGAGACTTGCACAACATCTGGGAGGCTTCGCATGTCGCCAGGGCAGGCCTGGCGATGCTGAGCCTCGTCTCAATTGCTGTCGCCGCGACATTTTTTGCTGAATAGCGCCAGGGATCAAGACGGCCCTCGTCCGCCAACTTGCCGCCACGAACGCTGCATCCGTCAGATCAGGGAACGGAACCGGCGTACTATCTTAACGTCAAGCGATCCTGCCGTTTCAGCGGTCGGTGCGATGCTTGTTGTGGGCGCTTTCCTGGTGCTCGCCGCGGATGATGTTGCGGTCGTCGGGATCGGCAATGTCCTTCGGGTCCGATCTGAGCTCGGCACCGCGCCGGAACGCCTCGCGCTCTTGCCTGGTCTTTTTCAAATCCGCTTCCGCGTCGAAATCCTTGCCGGCGTTTTTCGTGTTCTCGCGCTCTTCGATGACGCGCAATTGCTGCTCATGAGTCTTTTTTCCGGCCATCGGTGACCTCCTTCTTTTGATTTTCCACTTTCCCAGGGTCCAAATTCGCTACAGCCCGAAAGGATAGGTCTCGGGAAGGCCTGTCCCCGCATGTTCCGGCCCAAGCGGCGTCACGGCACTGGTTTCATCGAACCAGACGAAAGCATCGAACTGGCGGGCGAGCGAGGCGTCCGCATAATGGCTGTGGAGCTCGGTTTCGGGCCGGTAGATGACGCCGATAAAGCGTTCCAGCCGGCGCTCCAGAAGCCGTTCGCGCAGCGTGTCGTCGCGATCGAAATCGAGCAGGAAAGGCGAGACGCCGCTGTCGTGGCAAAGCCGCTCATAGCTGTCGTTGTGGGAAGGCCGAACCGGTTTCACTTCCATGTCGCCGTCCCAGTCGGTGGCGGCGGCCACCGTCCCGGAATGCGTACTGAGCCCGATCAAGGCAACCTCGTCGCCAAAACGCTGGCGGCAGAGCTGGCCGATATTCAGTTCGTCCCTGACGATCCCCATTTCGGTATAGCGGGCATCGCCGATATGGGAATTATGTGCCCACACCACCGCCTTGGCGTTCGGGCCGCGGGCCTGCAGCAGGTGCTCCAGCGTTTCGAACATATGGGTGTCGCGCAGGTTCCAGGATTGCGCGCCGCCGTAATACATGGTGCGGTAATAGCGCTCGGCGGAGGCGACCAGACGGGCATTCTGGCTCGCGTCGAGGAAATCGATGCCGTCCTGCTGCGCGTAGTCGAGCTCTCTGGAAAGCAGTTCCCGGCATTGCTCGAGCACGGCCTTCTCGCATTTCTGGTAACCGGAGGTGAGTGCGACACGGCCATAGGTGGCCGGGTCGTTCTGCCACGGCGTCAGGCAGCCATAGCGTTCGCGCGCGATCCTCGCCGCCTGCGGATCGACCCGGTCGAGATATTGCAGGACCGCCGCAATCGATCCACCCATATTGTAGATGTCGAGGCCATAGAACCCGGCCCGCCGGGAGGATAGCCTGATCCGCTCATTATGCTGTCGCATCCAGTCGACGAACTCGGCGACGTCGGTGTTGCGCCACATCCAGGTGGGAAAGCGCTGGAACGGCGGATCTGCGCCAGGCCGCGGCGGCCGATGGCGGACGTAGCGGTCGATCGCCGCGGCATCGGGCCAGTCGGCCTCGACCGCGACGATGGTGAAGCCATGCTTCTCGATCAGCCTGCGAGTGATCGCGGCGCGCGCACGGTAGAACTCCGACGTGCCGTGGCTGGCTTCGCCGAGCAAGACGACGCGGCGGTCGGCAAACCGGTCGAACAGCGCACCGAAGGCCGGATCGTCGAAATCCGGAAGCGGTTCGGCGGCGGCCGCGATCATCTGCGGCAGGCTGCTCCTGCGCTGATGCCGGTGCGGAAGATCGGCCGCTATCTGGCTGTCGCTGCCTGGCTCGCCCCAGCCTTGCTCGCCGATCAGCGGAACAAACCGCACGCCGCCGAAATCCTCCTCAGTGTAGGTTGCGGCGCCGGTACGGGTGACCTTGAGCAGGCGCTGCGAGTCGAATTCATCGCCGACCGGGATGACAAGCCGGCCAGCGACGTCGAGCTGTTCCTGCAGAGCGAGCGGTGCGCCGGGTCCGGCGGCCGCAACCAGGATCGCATCGAAGGGTGCCGCCTCGGGCCAGCCTTTGGTGCCGTCGCCGGTGCGGACTTCGATATTGTCGTAGCCAAGCTTTTTGAACCGCTGCCTTGCCGTTTCAGCCAACGCGGCGTGGCGCTCGATCGTGTAGACGCGTTCGACGATCCGGCTCATTACGGCAGCCGCATAGCCCGAGCCGGTGCCAACCTCGAGGACGTGGTCGCCGGCTCCGACCTCGGCCATTTCGATCATGAACGCAACGATGTAGGGCTGCGATATCGTCTGACCTTCGGCGATCGGCAGCGGCCCGTCCTCATAGGCGAATTCTTCAAAGCCAGGATCGACGAAAGCCTCGCGCGGGACCTCGCGCATCGCCTGAAGGACATTGCGGTCGCGAATGCCACGGCGGCTCAAGTGGATGTCGACCATTTGGTTGCGGGCATGGGAGAGATCGAGCATCTTTTTGCTCCTCCTATGGGCCTCCGCTACAATCGCCCAAGCTGCTCAACGCCACCTCGGCCGGCTCGTATCTCAGGGCCTCGGCAGTCCCTTTGGATCCAAGCAATGCGGTGCATCTCCCTAACCGTTGGCAAGCCCCGAGGTTCCCCAAAAGACCGACCCGCTTTTGTCCGGCGAGGCGGGTTGCAGGATCGGCAATCGCTAGCCACGCCGCCCAAACTTATTTCAAGGCAAATCCTTTCTCCGACGCGACGCCACTCCAGATAACGACGGACGAGGGTATTCCGGAGGCATTTCCATGAACGACGAGGTCCGCACCGCTGCGCACACGACCGGCCTTGACCAGATCGATCTGATGGACCGCTACTGGCGCGCCGCGAACTACATCTCGGTTGGCCAGATCTACCTGCTCGACAATCCGCTCTTGCGCGAGCCCTTGCGGCCCGAGCACATCAAGCCGCGGCTGCTCGGCCATTGGGGCACGACGCCCGGCCTCAATTTCATCTATGTGCATTTAAACCGGATTATCCGTGAACGTGGTCTCGATGTCCTGTTCATCTGCGGCCCGGGTCACGGCGGCCCGGCAATGGTCGCGAACAGCTGGCTCGAGGGCACCTACAGCGAAATCTATCCCGAGGTCGGCGGGGACGAAGACGGCCTGCGAAAGCTGTTCCGGCGGTTCTCGTTTCCCGGCGGAGTGCCGAGCCACGCGGCTCCGGAGACACCCGGCTCGATCCACGAAGGCGGAGAGCTCGGCTATGCGCTGGTCCATGCCTTCGGCGCCGCCTTCGACAATCCGAACCTTGTGGTTGCCTGCGTCGTCGGCGACGGCGAAGCCGAGACCGGCCCGCTCGCCGCGGCCTGGCATTCCAACAAGTTCCTGAACCCTGCATCCGACGGTGCCGTCCTGCCGATCCTGCATCTCAACGGCTACAAGATCGCCAGCCCGACGATCCTCGGCCGCATGGAAGACGAGGCGTTGCGCAGCCTGTTCCTCGGCTATGGCTACGAAACCTTTTTCGTGGAAGGCCATGAGCCTGCCCCGATGCATCGGGAGATGGCCCGCACGCTCGATACCGTGCTCGGCCGGATCCACTCCATCCAGGAGCCCGCACGAGCCGCGGGCTGGAAGGGAGAGCGGCTGCTGTGGCCGTTGATCGTGCTGCGCAGCCCAAAGGGCTGGACTGGGCCGAAAGAGGTCGACGGCAAGAAGGTCGAGGATTTCTGGCGTTCGCACCAGGTGCCGGTGTCGAATGCACGCGGCGATGCGGCGCACCGGCAGATCCTCGAAGACTGGATGCGCAGTTACGAGCCGGAGATGCTGTTCGACGAAGGCGGCCATCTACTGGCGGAGCTTGCGGCGCTGGCGCCAACAGGACCAAGACGAATGGGCGCTATCCCCTACGCCAATGGCGGCCTGCTGAAACAAGACCTGGTGCTTCCCGACTGGAAAGGCCTGGCGCTCGACGTACCGCGTCCGGGCGGCACTGTCGGGGAGGCGACGCGGACCGTCGGCAGCTATCTTCGCGATGTGATCCGCTTGAACGCCGAGGCCAGGAATTTCCGGCTGATGGGACCCGACGAGACGTCCTCCAACCGCCTCGACGACGTGTTCGAGGTTACGGATCGGGTCTGGATGGAGCGGATCGAGCCTTACGACGTCCATCTTTCCCGTGACGGCCGCGTCATGGAAGTGCTCAGCGAGCATCTTTGCCAAGGCTGGCTGGAGGGCTATCTGCTGACCGGCCGCCACGGCCTGTTCTCGTGCTACGAGGCGTTCGTCCACATCATCGATTCCATGGTCAACCAGCACGCCAAATGGCTGAAGACCTCCGGCGAACTTGCCTGGCGCAAGCCGATCGCCTCGCTCAACTACCTGCTGACCTCGCATGTCTGGCGACAGGATCACAACGGCTTCAGCCATCAGGACCCAGGCTTTGCCGATTTCGTCGCCAACAAGAAGGCCGACACGGTCAGGCTCTATTTCCCGCCCGACGCCAACACGCTGCTGTGGATCACCGACCATTGCCTGAAAACCTACAACCGCATCAACGTCATCGTCGCCGGCAAGCAGCCGGCGCCGCAATGGCTGTCCGCCGAAGACGCGGAAGCACACTGCAAGGCCGGCGCCGGCATCTGGGAATGGGCCGGGACGGTTGCCAAGGGCGAAGATCCGGATGTGGTCCTGGCCTGCGCCGGCGACGTGCCGACGCTGGAGACGCTGGCTGCAGCCGATATCCTGCGCTCGGGCATTCCGGACCTGAATATCCGCGTCGTCAATGTCGTCGACCTGATGATTTTGCAGTCGAATTCCGAGCATCCGCATGGCTTTGCCGATGACAGGTTCGACGCACTGTTCACCAGGGCCAAGCCGGTCATCTTCGCCTATCACGGCTATCCCTATCTCATTCACCGTCTGACTTACCGGCGCGCCAACCACGACAACATGCATGTGCACGGCTTTCGCGAGGAAGGCACGACGACGACGCCGTTCGATATGGTGGTGCTCAACCAGCTCGACCGCTATCATCTGGCGCTCGCCGCGATCGCGCGTGTGCCGGGGCTGGCCGAGCGGGCGAAGGATCTTGCCGCGGCGTTGCACGGGAAATTGGCTGAGCACACGGCCTATGTCCGCGAACATGGCGAGGACATGCCCGAGATCCAGAAATGGTCTTGGCCGCAGGACGGCGCGACGAGGGCCGGCGATTGATGCGACGATCGATCCTTGCGTTGAATGCCGGCTCGTCGAGCATCAAGTTCGGGCTTTACGATCTTGGAGTGTCCGCTGAGCTGGATCTTGCCTCGCGCGGTTCGCTGGATTTGGGCGATGCGCCAAGGCTGACCGCAAAAGCCGCCGATGGGGCGGTGCAGTGCGATCGGCCACTTGCAGCAGACGCATCGCCCGATTTAGGCATCGGCCAGATGCTGCAATGGATCGAGAACGAACTTGGCGGAAGGAAACTCATCACCGCCGGCCATCGCATCGTCCATGGCGGCCGCGACTTCGTCGAACCTGTCCGCCTGACGCCGACAATTATCGAGGCTCTCGACAGGCTGACCCCGCTTGCGCCACTGCACCAGCCGCGCAGCCTCGCGCCGATCCGGGCGCTTGCCGCGTTGCGGCCCGACCTGCCGCAGGTCGGATGCTTCGACACCGCCTTCCATCGGACCATCGAGCCTCTGGTCAGCCGTTTCGCGCTGCCGCGCCGCTATGAGGCAGACGGCATCCACCGCTACGGCTTTCACGGGCTTTCCTACGAATATGTTGCCGGCCGACTCGAGCAGATATCGCCCGATCTGGCGGCAAAAAGAACCATCGTCGCCCATCTCGGCAATGGGGCGAGCCTGTGCGCCATGCGCGACGGGCGCAGCGTCGATACGACGATGGGCTTTTCGGCGCTTGACGGCCTGGTCATGGGCACACGCTGCGGCGCCATCGATCCGGGCGTGCTTTTGTACCTGCTGCTGGAAAGAGGCGTTTCAGGAGAGGCGCTGCAAGACATGCTCTACGAGGAATCCGGCCTGCTCGGCGTGTCCGGTATTTCCGGCGACATGCGCTCGCTGGAGGCCAGCGACGACCGCCGGGCTCGCGAAGCGGTGGAGCTTTTCGCCTTCCGCGCCGCCAGGGAAGTTGCCGCCCTCGCCAACACGCTGGGCGGGCTGGAATGCCTGGTGTTCACCGCCGGCATCGGCGAGCACTCGGCCACGGCCCGCAAGGCAATCTGCGACAGGCTTGGCTGGCTTGGCGTGGCGATCGACGAGGCCGCCAACCGCTCTCATGCCGCGCTGATGAGCCAGGCGGAGAGCAAGGTGGAAGTCCGCGTCGTGGCGACCGACGAAGAAGGTGTCATCGCCCGCCACACGCGCAAGGTGATGGAGGGGCCCGGCTGAGGCGGATGGCCTCGAATGGCGGCGCTTGCTCGACCGGCTACGTCGCGAGGGCGGCCGATCTGTTGAACACGATGGTCACCCGCGTTCCTTTGCCGGGGGCAGAATCCACCTCGAACCGGGCTTTGGCATTTTCGGTCAGCGATTGAGCGATCAGTGCTCCGAGCTTGCCGGGTTTCGGCCAGGTCTCGCCTTCGCTCGGTTTTTTCGGCTTCGGCGGACATTCCAAGCTTTCGATGTTTTGGGTGGGACCATGATCAATATCAGGTCGCTCGCCAACTGCGAAGTCCGCTCATTGCCACCACGCGGCCAGGCATGGCGGAGAGCCGAGATCGTGGTTGAGAAGCGGCTGAAGGCTCACCTCGAATGGCTCTGCTCGACCAGATGGTATTTGTACCGGTCGCGAATATGCTCGTTGAAGAACCGGCCCTTTGACGAGGCTTTGCGGAATGCCGCGTGGACCTGCGGCGGCACGTCCTCGTAATCATAGCGGTTTCCGCTCGGGACGAACCATACGGAGAGGATCCTCGTCGCCGGTTGGTAATCGATGCTTCTGATCGCAGTTGAAGGCATCCTCGACAGGTCCAATCCACGCCGTCGTGTGAATAACCCTGCACTGAGAGCGAGGTTCCTTGCTGCCGAAGCCAGCCTTGCCGCTACGGGCCGGCTTCACCAAATACGGTTGATGCCATCGCCCAAGACATCGGCTGCAGCCCGCCAGGGCGATCTCTTTGCCGCCGCCGACGACCTGCCGGAAGGATTCCGCTACCGGCCCGAACTGATCACGCCGGACGAAGAAGCAGCGTTCGCGAGCCAGCTCGCAACCCTGCCTTTTCAGGCCTTCGACTTTCACGGCCATCTGGCAAATCGGCGGGTGGTCGGCTTCGGGCTGCGTTATGACTACGACCGGCGCGAAGTCGTCGAGGCACCGCCGATACCCGGCTTTCTGCTGCCGCTCAGGGAAAAGGTTGCAGCCTTCGCCCGCCTGCCCGCCGAGACCTTCGTGCAGGTGCTGATCAACGAGTACCGGCCGGGCGCCGGTATCGGCTGGCACCGCGACAAGCCTCATTCCGAGGCCGTCGCCGGTGTTTCCCTGCTGGCCGCCTGCAGCTTTCGCCTGCGGCGGAAAAACGGCACGCGATGGGACCGCAAGACGGTCACCGTCGAGCCAAGATCGGCCTATCTGATGACGGGTGCTGCGCGCAACGAATGGGAGCACAGCATTCCGCCGGTTGCGGAGCACCGCTATTCGATCACGTTGCGCACGCTGCGGCCGCAACGCGCTTAAAGCAGAGCGGTGAGGAAGCCCGAGCACTGCCCTAAGAACTGGGCTGAAACAAATTCATCCGTCGCCATGCCGGCCGGCAAACTCCGCCAGCATGGCGCGCTGGCCTTTCAGGATCTTGAGGTTGGCTTCAGGCAGGGAGAACCAGCCCGCTTTGTCGACTTCGGCAAATTCCTTCATCGAGCCGGACCTTGGCGGCCATTCCATGACGAAGGTGTTGCTGCTGATGGCGTCGCTGTCGAAATCCGTCTCGACGCACCATGCGATGACGAGCTTGCCGCCCGGCTGCCTGTAGCTGCCAAGGCTTTCGAAATCCCCGTCGATGGCAAGACCGAGTTCCTCTTCGGCCTCGCGTTTTGCTGCCGCCAGCTCGTCCTCGTTCTCGTCGACCAAGCCCTTCGGGATCGACCATGCGCCGTCGTCCTTCTTCGCCCAGAATGGGCCGCCCGGATGCACCAGCAAGACCTGGAGATGTCCTTCCCTTCGGCGAAAGATGAGCAATCCTGCGCTGCGTTGGGCCATTCCGCTATTCCCCTGACGAAAATGAAACGAACGTCCGGGCCGGCATATGGAACAGCCTGCCATGGCGGAACGATTTCCGCGCGCAGCCGTTCCGTCCGTTCGACAAATGAGTGATCGACATGGCGACGCCGCGAGCTGCCTGGAAGGGCTTTATGAAAGTCGGATCGGTTTCCTGTGGCGTCAAGATCATCGGTGCCGTCAGCGAGGCCGAGAAAGTGCATTTCAGGATCCTGAACCGCAAGGACGGTCTCCCGGTCAAGAGCGCCTATCTAGACGAGGAGACCGGCGATACGGTCGAGGCGGCGGAGCAGGTAAAAGGCTATGAGGTCGAAAAGGGTGAGTTCATCCATATAGAGCCGGACGAAATCAAGAAACTGAAGATGGTATCGCAGCATACGCTCGAGATCGGCGAGTTCGTGCCTGCCGCCGAAATCGACGCACGCTACCTCGAAAAACCCTACTATCTCGTTCCGGCCGACGCGCCCTCCACGGAGGCTTTCGCGGTGATCCGGGACGCCATGGCCAGGAAAAAGGTAGCAGCCCGCTCCTGCGTCGTGCTGTACCAGCGAGGCCGAGAGGTGCTGATCCAGCCGCTGGGCAAGGGCATGCTGATGACGGAATTACGCAACCACAATGAAGTGGTCGCGGCGGACGCGGTGTTCGAAGGGCTGAAGGCTCGCAAGGTCGATCCCGAGATGCTGGAAATCGCGCAATTGCTGATCGACAAGAAGCCGGCCAAATTCGACCCGTCGAAGTTCGACGATACTTATGAAAAGGCGCTGGTTGCAATGATCGAGGCCAAGCGCAAGGGCAAGAAGCCGCCCAAGCCGGCACCTGAGCCCAAGACGAACGTCATCAATCTCGCCGATGTTCTGCGCAAAAGCCTGGCGCAGGAAGGCGGCAAGGCTCCCAGCAAAAAGCCGAGAACGGCCCCGAAACGCAAATCAGCCTGAATGTCCGAAAGCGGATCGAACGGAACCGAAAACGCTCGCGCGCATTTAGATGACGTAGCAATCCGTCGGCAAGCCAAGCGGAGCGGGGGACTGGTGGACGTCGTTGAACTAAGGACTGGCGGGATCCCGCAAGTTTCCTCCGCCGATCTGATGCAGGCGTTGCCTGTGGCCGTCTACACCACCGACAAACAAGGCTACATCACCTTCTTCAACGAAGCCGCTGCCGATCTCTGGGGATATCGTCCGGTTATCGGCCAGGATCGCTGGTGCGGGTCATGGAAGCTTCGCCACCTCGACGGGCGACCGATGGCGCATGACGAGTGTCCAATGGCCGTTGCCTTGCTCGAGGAGCGGGACGTTCGTGGGGGCCGAGCCATCGCCGAGCGGCCGGACGGCCAACTCATCCCGTTCAGTGCGCATCCGGTCCTGCTTCGCAATGAAGCCGGCGAGGTTGTCGGCGCCATCAACACCCTGCTCGACCTGCGCGTGCAGACGCTGGCCGACGACGCCGGCATAAGGCTCGCCGCCATCGTCGAATCCTCGATGGACGCCATCGTGTCCAAAGACCTGAACGGCATTATCACCAGCTGGAACGACGCGGCACAACGCCTGTTCGGCTATACGCCCGCCGAGGCGATCGGGCGCCCGGTGACGATCCTCATCCCGCCCGACCATCTGGACGAGGAAGCCATGATCATCAGCCGCATTCGCGCCGGCGAACGGATTCCTTCATACGAGACTATCCGGCAGCGCAAGGACGGCACCCTGGTTCCGGTTTCGCTCACCATCTCGCCGATACGCGACGGCATCGGGCGTATCATCGGCGCCTCCAAGATCGCGCGCGACATCAGCCCCCACAAGGAAAGCGAACGGCGCATCCGCACACTCATGCGCGAAGTCAACCATCGCGTTAAAAACCAGTATTCGGTGATCGTCTCGATGATCCGCGAGACCAGCAAGCTGGCGGGTACGCCAGAGGCCTTCCTTTCACGGGTCCGGGAACGCATCATGGCCCTTTCGGAATCGCACGACCTCCTGGTCGATGCGGAATGGCGTGGCGCGACCATCGGCGAATTGATCCATGCACAGACCAAGGCCTTCGCGACACAGGCCCGTCTGTCGATGAGCGGGCCGACGATCATGCTGCAGCCGAACGCGGTGCAATATCTCGGCATTGCCTTTCACGAGCTGGCCACCAATTCGGTAAAACACGGAGCGCTGTCGCACCATGACGGACGGGTCGAGGTCGAATGGACCGTGACCCCAGCCGCCGATGGCAGCGACGGCTTCCGCCTTGTCTGGCGGGAACTGGACGGACCATTGGTGGATGAAAACACGCGACGCGGTTTCGGAACGGTTGTGCTCAAACGCGTCACGCCGCAGGCGCTCAGCGGCACCGGCCGCCTGGAATTCGCCAGGCACGGCATCACCTGGACGCTGGAAGCGCCGCTGCGCTTCGTTCAGATGTCGATGGCTGGCATCGCGGCTGATTGAAGGCCGCTACACCGGCCGCGGCTTGGCGGCCGTGTGGCAACGCAATCCCTTTGGTAGCAATCAGGAGGAGCAGCGATGAGTTGGCTGGGCACCTGGCGGAATCAGTACGGGTCGGTGGTCGAACTGACCACCGAAGAGGGCGGACGGATCAGCGGAACCTTCAGGACGGCGCTAGAGGACAGCGCCTTCTTCGGCATGACCGTGCCGCTGTTCGGAGCCTGCCATGGAGACGTCATCGGATTCACCTGCGCGGCCGAAGGGCGGGTCGGAGCCGCGGCGGTGAGCTATACCGGCATCCTCAGGAACGGGAAGCTGGAGATGCTGTGGCACACCGTTGCGGATGCTGCTTTGTCGGCGGAACAGGAAGGTGCCCCGGCCCGTGCCAGGAAACTCCCCGCCTGGCGCGCGTTTGGAACCAGCCTCGACAGTTTTGAACGCGTCTCCTGACTATCGCGCCCGCCGCCGCGGCATTCAGCTCGCAAGTGAGGCAGCAGGGTTCCCGCGGTGCATCGGAACTCGCGCTGACGATGGCGCGTTAGCCAGGACATGCGCTGTTCGTTACGGGGTCGACCCAATGAGCGTGCTTTATCGCGCAGCGAAAATCGCCGAACAGGCTCATGCCGGGCAGACGGACAAGACAGGGCGGCCTTATATCGAACATTGCCGCCGGGTCGTCGATGCCGTCGAAACGCTCGACCAGAAAGCCATCGCCTATCTTCACGACGTCATCGAAAAAGGCGACGGCTGGAACCGCGACCGGCTTGAGGCGGCCGGGTTCGGGCCATCCATCGTATCGGCCGTCGATGCCATGACGCGGCGGCCGAACGAGGGCGATGCCGCGTTCGTTCGCAGGGCTGCGGCCAGCCCGCTGGCATTGCCGGTCAAGCGCGCCGATCTCGCCGACAATCTATGGCAGGCACGGCAGATCGGTGCCTCGACAGCGAAATACGAAGACGGCCTGCGCATTCTCAGGGAAGAGTTCGCGAGCTGACGGACAGCTGGCGGCTGTCGCCGATGTGGGTCTACTCGGTGACGTGCGGCGTGTGCCGCTTGTCTTCCGCGGGATCGGCGTCGATCCGCGCCCTGCCGGGATCGAACGCACCATGGCGGGCGATCGCCAATGCCGGGGTGTCGGGCGTCTCGTAGGCCCACATGAAGTCTTCTGCCGACGAACCGACCGCATGAACACGCCAATAGCTTGCCGTGCCCTTCAGCGGGCCGTGGCTCGTCGTGTTCGTCTTCTCCAAGAGGTCGAAATAGATGTCCTCGAAGGGTATGTAGAAAACAGGATCATGGCCGTCTTCATAGAGCACCTTTGCCCGCTCGCTCGACGCAATAATGGCATCGGAGAACCGGATGGTCACGGTTCCATCAAACGGGACAATCCTGAGCGGGCCTGGGCGGGGGGCGGAATCTGCGGCTAAGGACTGCATTCGACTTCTCCGTTGACTGCGCTGCCTTCCCGAAACGTACTATCGCCGGTCAGGGTTCCAGTTCTACGCTTCTCCTCTTCCGAAACTGTCGAGGAACCTGGCAAGGTGATCGGCAACGCGCTCGGGTGCTTCGCGCGTCGGAAAGTGGCCGATGCCAGCCAGAAGCTGGCGCTCGTAATGGGCCGTGAAGTATCGTTCCTTGCCTTCGGACGATTGCGGCAGCACAACGCGGTCGGCATCGCCGTGGATCGTCAGAGTAGGCGCGGGAATGGACTTGGCGGAAATCTGGCGCCGGGCAAGATCGGCGTAGCGCGGATCGGGATCGGCTTCGCCCCAGCGAACCCTGTAGGAGTGCAACGTCACGTCGGCCCAATCGGGATTTTCGAAGGAAGCGGAAACGCTGTCAAAAAGCTCTTCCTCGAACCAGCCGGGCGGGCTCCAGCTTTCCCATTGAAAATGCGCGAACGCCTTGCCTTGTTGGCGAACGATCTCGGCGCCGCGATCCGTTGCCATGAACCATTGGTACCAGAATGCCCTGACCTGGCCCAGCGGCGGCGTTGCGAGTTCGCCCGGCTGCCAGCCAAGCGACAATGCCGAGCAGCACCGTATCCGTTCGGGAAATACCGAGGCGAGCAGGTAAGCGATCCGAGCGCCCCAATCGTGGCCGACGACCGCAAAACGGCCGAGGCCAAGTGCGTCGGCGAAATCGATCACGTCCTGAGCCATGGCGGCAATTTCACCGGATCGCATGGTCTCGTCCGACAGGAAGGTGGTTTTGCCGAACCCACGCAGCCACGGCGCAAAGGTGCGGAAGCCAGCACGATGCAGGACAGGCGCAATGCGCGTGAAGGTGGTTGCGTCGTCCGGCCAGCCGTGGAGAAGCAGGACGGGCGCGCCGGCTCCAGGGCCACCGGCGATGTACGCGATGCGCAGCAACGGCGTGGTGCAGAAGGCGGGTGTTTCCATGATCCGGCCATCCCGTTTCGATCACGCCGCATGGCGTCAGATCGTTTTCGGCGCAAGTTTGCTGAACCGCGCGTGGCTGCGATTGTTCCATGACAGAGGCAGACTTCCAGTGAAACCTCACCGCTGCTCGCGGTGGAAGAAGACCGACGGGAACGGTTCTGCAAGGTCGTCGTTGTTTCAGACCTCCGCACGCGCCATAATCGCAATGGCCGCCACTCGCCGACTCAACAGCAAATGGACCACATGCTGGATCGATCGCCTACCCTCCCAAGGTCGCTTGGCGCTGCGCTGCGAAGGGAAGTGCCGCGGTTTGCGGCACCCGGCAATGAAATTTCATGCACTACGGTCGCATCCTACAATGTGCATAAATGCGTCGGCACCGACGGCAGGTTCGATCCGGAGCGGGTCGCGGCCGTGGTCAAGGAACTCGACGCCGATATCATTGCTTTGCAGGAGGCCGACGAAAGAACCGGAAGCAGGCAGGGATTGCTGGATCTCGCAGCACTCGAGCGCGACAGCGACCTCGTCCCCACACACATCCCGGAAAACCGCCGCAGCCATGGCTGGCATGGAAATCTGATCCTGGCACGCCGCGGCGTGGTCGAAAGCGTGAACCAGATCCGGCTGCCCGGCCTGGAGCCGCGCGGCGCGGTCATCGCGGACCTGGAGCTGAAGGGCGTCTCGCTCAGGATTATAGCCGCGCATTTCGGCTTGCTGCGGCGCTCGCGCTCGCAGCAAGCCAACGCACTTGTCGAAGCCACGCACCCGGTTCTGCGGCCAACAATCCTGCTCGGCGACCTCAACGAATGGCGGGTCCGCAACAGGTCTTCGCTGCTGGCCCTGCTGCCGCATTTCGGTCCGATCGATGCGGTTCTGCCGAGCTTTCCGTCGCGCTTTCCGCTGTTTGCGCTCGACCGCATTCTGGCCAGGCCGCCGCACCTGATTTCCAGCATCGAGGTGCACAAGACGCCGCTGGCGCAGCGCGCCTCCGACCATCTGCCCATCAAGGCCCGCCTGAACCTTGACGCGATAAGGCAGCCGCGACTGCAACCAGAATGAACCTGGAGGGTTGTTAGTCAGATTCAGATCGTTTGCTTCGCTGATATTTGCCGGTGTATTTCATGGATACGGCCATTTCGCGGGTTGCCCGGGACAAGATCGCGGCCGGCGATAGCGGGCTGCTGCTGATCGCCGACAATTATGATGCATTTGCCGCACGAATCCTTGCCGCGCGCAGTGCCACCAGCAGCCTCGACCTGATGTACTATCTCTGGCACGACGACCATAGCGGCCGGCTGCTGATGCAAGAGGTCGTCAGGGCGGCGGAGCGCGGTGTCCGCGTCCGCATGCTGCTGGATGATATAAATCCGCGCAACAGCGACGCCGCTTACCTGGCGCTCAACAGCTACAAGAACATCGAGCTGAGGCTGTTCAACCCCAGCGGCATGAGGAACGGCAGCATCTTTCGCTCGCTGGAGATGGTCGCCCGGCTGTTTGCGATGACCCGCCGCATGCACAACAAGGCCTGGATCGTCGACGGGAGCCTGGCCATCGTCGGAGGAAGAAATATCGGCGATGCCTATTTCGACGCCGCGGAGACAAATTTCCGTGATCTCGACCTGTTGCTTCTCGGTCCTGCCGTAGGGCAGACGATGCAGATCTTCGAGGCGTTCTGGAATTGCGAGGCGGCAAAGCCGATCCAGCTGCTCAACCCGGCTGCGGTGGGCTCGCGCGCCGATTTCCTCGACAATCTCGATGCGACCGCGGACGGCCAGCTTTTGAACAGCCTCAGTGCCTGGCGCACGATCACGGAGTTCATTGCAGCGCACAGCGACGTCTGCTGGACGAAAGGCGTTCGCGTCATTTCCGATCCGCCGGAAAAGGTGCGCGGCAAGCGGCGCAGGAACTGGCTGACCAAAGAGCTGCTTCCCGCTATCGCGGCGACCAGGCAGCGCCTCGAAATTGTCTCGCCCTATTTCATCCCCGGCCGCACCGGGTTGGCCATCCTGTCGAAGCTGGTGGATCGTGGCGCCGAGGTTGCAATCCTCACCAACTCGCTCGCCGCGACGGACGTCGCCGCCGTGCACGGCGCCTATGCCAAATACCGCCGCAAGCTGCTTAAAAAAGGTGTCCAGCTTTTCGAATTGCAACCCTTCAACCGCCAGGCCAACATCTCCGTTTTCGGCTCAAAGGGAGCCAGCCTCCATACCAAGGCCTTTACGGTCGACGACACGCTGGGGTTTGTCGGTTCCTTCAATTTCGATCCGCGTTCGGTGTCGTTGAATGCGGAAATGGGCGTGCTTTTCCACGATGCCAATCTGGTGATGGAGTTGCGCCGGCTGTTCGAGCACGAAAAGTCACCGCAGACGAGCTATCAGCTGGTCCTGGACAAAGGCGCCGTGCGGTGGCTCGGCATCGCGGATGGCGAGATGCGGCAATGTTCGCGTGAACCGGAGGCCAGTCTCTATCGGCGTATCGTTGCAGCGTTGGTTGGCTGCCTGCCGATCGAATCGCAATTATAGAAGCGACGGATTTGTCGGAACGCAACTCTTTGTCGGAACGGAAATGCGGGACCACGAGTTGTAACCGTTGTCCGGAGCATGCCGATGAAGACCACGATATACAGTTTTCTTGCCGAGCTCTTGCCGTTCTGGATGGCGCAACGCAAAATGCGCGCCGACCGCGCCGCTGAGCGGCCGACACGACCGGCTGCTGCCGATGACGATGGTCGGCCGACAAGCGATCCGAATCGAGCAACACCGGCGCGTCGGCGCAACACGTCTTAGGGCGGGATGCTTTCAAATTAGATCCCGCTCCAACTGTCTGGTTAGACGCAATTCCGCGACGCCAAGTGATTCCATTTGGCTGCAGAAGCTCCAGTTCCTAAGCGATCACGCTATCGTCAAGTATCGCTACCCGAAATCCGGCGTTGCCAAGCATCCATTTTGCAACACGTACGTTAATGTGCACTACAGGGTTGCCGCTATAGGTGAGCGCCATGAGCGACAGTGCGATAGAATTCTTGCAGGACTGGATCCACGAAAACGTTCATGTGCCGCCGCCTCCGATCAAGCTTGAAAGGGAGGCGGAAATCCTCGCCAGGGAATGCAAGGAAGAGGCGGCCGACGCCGGCGTACCCATCGAAGACATCGAGGAAGAGGTTGGCGACCTCAAGGATCTGCTCGTCGCCAAGCTCGAAGACGCAGCCGAGGACGAGGCCAGGCAACTCAACGGCCATGGCCAAAAGATTTCTACGTCGGCGGCCGAGCAAATGCCGGCCCTGTAAGGCCGGTCCGAGCGCAGGCAAGGCATCACGAGGTGCGCCGCTTCGGCCTATTGTCCGATCAGCGTCAGCCCGAACAGGATCATCAGCCAAAACCCGGCAGCAGCGACCGCAAGACGCGGCAGGACGCCGTCGCTGGCCAGATGCATGAACAGGATGGCGATGACGGCGGTCTTGGCCGCGGCGATCACCAGATTGAGTGCCGAATTGAAGCCGCCGAGCGCGAGGAAGGACGAGCCGACGGTCAGGGCCAGCAAGGCTAAAAGCCCTATATAAGCAAGCGTGAGTTTGCGGAACTCGCTCATCTGTTGATCAGATAGAGGACGGGGAACAGGAAGACCCAGACGATATCGACGAAATGCCAATAGAGGCCGATTGCCTGCACGCGCCGGAACCGGCTGGCCTCGATCGTGCGTGGCCACAGCGCGAGGATGCCGCCGATGACGATTACGCCGCAAATCAGATGCAAGGCGTGCAGTGACGTCATCGCGAAATAGAGGCCGAAGAAGAATTCGGCATGAACAGTATCCGGGCCCTTATAGATGAAAGGTGCGCCGAGCACCGGCGCCAGCCCTTCGCTGAATTCCCTGGCGTACTCCGTCGCCTTGATCGCCAGGAAGACGACGCCGAGCAGCGCCGTCGCAGCCAATGCCCAGCCAGCGGCGCGCCATCGCCGCGCGGCCGTGTACATATGGGCGAGCGCCATAGCGAAACTGCTGGTGATCAGGACGACGGTGTTGGCCGTGCCCAACGGCAGCGACAGATGCTTCGCCGCGCCGGCGAAGGCGTCGCCATAACTCAACCGGGCAAACATGAAGACGAGCAGGATGGCGCCGAACAGCATCACCTCGGAGCCGATGAACACCCACATGGCGAAGCTGTCGGCTGCCGTTTCGCGAGCCGGCCGGTCGAAGGCGATGCTTGTCGTTGGTGACTTCAAACCAGATCCTCCACCGGGTCCGACCGTTTCTCGGTCAGGCCTTTCATCGGATAGTCGTAGGCTGGTCTGGTGACGGTCGGCATGCGATCGAAATTATGCGCTGGCGGCGGCGAGCTTGTTTGCCATTCCAACCCGGTCGCTCGCCACGGATTGGCCGGCGCCTGCGCGCCTCGAAACAGCGACCATGCCAAGTAGAGGAGCGGCATCAGATAGCCAATCGCCAGCACCACGGCGCCAGCCGACGACAGGATGTGCCAGAAAGCGAATTCCGGCGGATAGGTATGGTAGCGCCGCGGCATGCCCAGAAAGCCGAGCACATATTGCGGAAAAAAGGTCAGGTTGAAGCCGATGAAGGTCACAGCCGCGGCTATACGGCCCCAAACCTCCGAATACATTCGGCCGGTGAGTTTCGGCCACCAGAAATGCAGCCCTGCCATGTAGGCGGTCACCATGCCGCCTACCATGATGTAGTGGAAATGGGCGACGACGAAATAGGTGTCGTGAACGTGGACGTCGATGGCGAGCGCGGCAAGGAAAAGGCCGGCCAGCCCGCCGAAGGTGAACAATGCCAGGAAGAACAGCGCATAAAGCATCGGCGTCTCGAAGCTGATTTCGCCCTTGCGCAGCGTCAGGCTCCAGTTGAAGACCTTTATCGCCGATGGGATCGCGACGCAGAAGGACAGGAACGAAAACACCACGCCGGCATAGGCCGACTGCCCGCTGACGAACATGTGGTGGCCCCAGACGAGAAAGCCGAAGACGGCGATCGCCATCGAAGCCAGGGCGACGGCCTTGTAGCCGAACAGCGGCCGGCGGCTAAAGCAAGGCAGCACTTCCGAGACCACTCCCATGCCTGGCAGGATCATGATGTAGACGGCGGGGTGCGAGTAGAACCAGAACAGATGCTGGAACAGCAGCGGATCGCCGCCGAGGTCGGGATTGAAGATGCCGATGCCGAAGACGCGCTCCAGCACGATGAGGATCAGCGATGCTGCAAGCACCGGCGTCGCCAGCACCATCACCAGGCTGGTGGCGTACAGCGTCCAGACGAAGATCGGCAGCCGGAACCAGGTGAGGCCAGGCGCTCGCAAGGTGTGGACGGTGACGATGAAATTGATGCCGGTCATGATCGTCGAAAAGCCGACGATGAAAACGCCGAATGCCGCGGTCGAGACAAACCCGTTGGCATAGAGCGTCGACAGCGGCGTGTAGAAGGTCCAGCCGGTGTCGACGCCGCCCAAAACCACCGAGGCGAGCGCGAACAGGCTGCCGAACATGAAGACGTACCAGCTTGCCAGGTTGAGCCGGGGAAAGGCGAGGTCGCGCGCGCCGATCATCAGCGGCAGCAGGAAATTGCCGAGCGTTGCCGGGATCGACGGCACCAGGAAGAACCACACCATGATGATGCCGTGCAGCGAAAACAGCCGGTTGTAGACATCGTCGGAGACCAGGTCGCCGGCCGGCGTCGCAAGCTCGATGCGCATCAGCACGGCAAAGGTTCCGCCGAGGAAGAAGA
Organism: Mesorhizobium sp. M0019; assembly: GCF_040323975.1. NCBI lineage: Bacteria > Pseudomonadati > Pseudomonadota > Alphaproteobacteria > Hyphomicrobiales > Phyllobacteriaceae > Mesorhizobium > Mesorhizobium sp. M0019. The sequence goes on from NZ_JAMYVK010000021.1 coordinate 80,701, forward strand.
AGGCCGTCAGCGAGACGAAATAGAGCCACGCCACCCGTTTGTGGTCTGTTGTCAGCAGCCAGGAGCGCGGCCCGGCACCTTCTGCGAGATAGCTTGCCGACGCCAAATCGCTGCTCATTGCGGCGCCTCGTTTTTTGCCGCCGGGAACGAGGGAGATTGGAGCGATAGGGATTTGAGATAAGCCATCAGCATCTGCAGTTCGGCTTCGTCAACGAGACCGTCGAAGCTCGGCATCACCGGCTGGTAGCCGGCGGCGATTTCCTTGTTCGGGACAAGGATCGAATCGCGCAGATAGCGTTCGTCGGCGATGACCGTCTGCCGGTTGGCCAACGCCACCGGCTGGCGGAAAACCCCATCGAGGCCGGGCGCCCGCACTTTGCTGGAATTGCCGTGACAGCCGGAGCAGCCGAGCGCGCGGAACAGTTTCCCGCCGCTCGTGGCAAGGCTTTCGCCTTCACCTTGACTGCCGAGCCATGATGCATATTGCTCCGGCGCCAGCACCGTCACCCAGCCGCCCATCTCGGAATGCTGCGTGCCGCAATATTCGGCGCAGAACAGGTGATAACGCCCCGGCTGCGTGGCGATGAACCAAACATTGGCCGTGCGTCCGGGAACGGCATCCTGCTTGACCCGAAAGGCTGGCACGTAGAAGGAGTGGATGACGTCCTGTGATGCCAGCGACACCACCACCGCCTTGCCGACCGGCACGTGCAGCTCGTTGATCTCGCGCTGGCCGCCGGGATGGCGGAATTCCCACATCCATTGCTTGCCGAGGCCGGCGATCTCGACGGCGTCCGGTGGCGGACGGTCGCGCCGGACAAAAAGGACTGCGCCCCAGCCGAAGAAGATGAAGGCCATCACCAGGCTGGCAATGGTCCACGCCATCTCCAGCGGCAGGCTGCGGGCACGCGCCCCGGTACGGTCGGCTGCGGAGCCGATACGATATTTGACGGCGTAGCCGACAACGAGAACGGTCAGGAACAGGCCGAGCGCGACTGCGAAAGCCAGCAATGTGTAGAACAAGGCATCGACGCTGCCTGCGATGGACGAGGCTTCCTGCGGGAAAAACCGGATGCCGAAGCTCACGCCCGCCTCCCGCGCGCCAGCAGTATGGCCGTCGCCAACCCCACCACCATCACGATGCTGGCGAGCTTCAACGCAGCCCAGATCGCCGGCGTATATCGCCCCTTGGACGCATCGAAGCCGGCGCAGAGCAGGAAGACATGATCGGCGATCGAGCCGAGCCTGCCGGAAGATGCCTCGACAAGGGCAAGCTCAAGATCGCGCGGCGTGAAGCTCAGCGCCGGCAGCACCTGCGCTATCCGGCCTTTTGGCGTCAGCGCGATGACCGCGATCGGATGGGCGAATTGGTCGATCCGGGCGCGGGTGTCGAAACTGATGCCGGCTTCCGCGGCAAGGGCGCCGCCGGCGCCGTCGGCACTGGTCAGGAACCGCCACGCCGACAGGTTCCTCGCGTCGGCCGCCGCGGCGACCGTGGCTTGCGCATCGCCCGCATCTTCGGGCGTGTCGGCGGCATCGATCGAGACGAACAAAGCGCGATAGGTGTCGGGGTCGAGCGAGGTCTTTTTCAAATCCGAGGCGACCGCCTGTTGGGTCACACCACAAAGGTTCGGGCATTTGTCGTAGCCGAAAATCAGCAGCGCCGGCCGGCCGGCAAGCATTTGGCCGATCGTGCGCTGCTCGCCGGACGCATCGCGAAACACCCGGTTGAGGCTGAGCTGCGCGCCGATCTCGGGATCGAAGGCCGGGCGTGCGAAGGCCATGGCCGGCAGTGCCGCGAGAAGGGAAAAAGCGGTTAGCCAGGCCTTCACGGCCGGCCTCCCTGGGCTGGCGCGGTCCGGCAGCGAGCGGCCTGTGGCGCGCGTGGTATCTCGGCCTCGACCAATCGGCAGTCGGCGCCGGCGGCCGGCGCCGGCTGCCCCCAGTTCGGCAAACCATGGCTGACGATCGCCCACATGGCGTCCTCGATCGGAATGCGGGCAATGCCGGCGGTGCGGTCGACCCAGCCGACCTTGTTCAGCTCCTGCTCCTCCGCCTTGCGGAAGGCAGCGAGGTCGTCTTCTGGAAAGCGCTGCAAGGCTGGACTGGCCCGGTTGCCGACCGATGATGGCCCCGGCAGCGGCCCGAACGGCCTGGTGTCGAAGACGAGCCCGAGGACGATGACTGTTGCGGCCAGGAGCAGCAGCAGGCCGGCCGCGAAGGCAAGCAGCGCGCCCGGCCAGACGTCGCGCGTTTCGGGATGGCGGGCTGCCCTAGCCATGGACCGGCCTCCGGCACCAGAGGGCGATCCGGTCCGGCCGGCCAAGCACGAAAAGCAGCAGCGCAAGCCAGAGGCCGCCAGCTCCTGCCAGCGCGGCAAGATCGTACCAGAATGCGATCACATTGCCGTCCGCCAACGGCGGTCTGATCCGCCAAAGGACATCGACGTAGTGGCCAGCCAGCACGATGCCGCAGATCGACAGCAGGCCGGCATGGCTGCGCTTCAGATCCCGGCTGAGCAGCCCGGCAAAGGGGACCGCGAATTGCAGCGCAATCAGCAGCCAGAGCAGATACTGCCAGCCATTGCTGCTGCGGATGAGGTACCAACGGATCTCGTTTGGCAGGTCGCCGCCCCAGGTCACCAGCCATTGCATGAACGACAGGTAGGTCCACAGCAGCACGAAGCCGAACAGCATGTTGGCCAAATCCTCGCTGAGCGCGACATCCTCCTCGCCGCCCGCCATGACCTCGATCGAGCGGTTAACACACAGTACCGTCATCGCCAGGGCGTAAGCGCCGACGACTTCGGCCGACGCTTCCAGCAACGCATAGATGGTCGAGGAGAACTCCGGCTCCAGCGAGAGCATCCAGTCGATGGCAAAAATCGTCACAGCCAGCCCATGCGCAATCAATCCAGCGGCATAGGCCTTGCCGCGGCCGGCGCTGCCACGACCGCTATCGGTCGTTGTCCAGTCAAGCACGCGCCACGCCAGCACCAGCCAGATCGCGGCGCAGGCGGCAAAGCGCAGCAAAAAGAACGGAACGTTCAGATAAGAGAATTTCTGGCGCACCGTCTCGGGCAATGCAGCCGCGTCGGCACTCGCCCAGGGAAAGACCAGGTCGAGCCTGAGCAGAACCGGCAGCAGCAGAAGCAGCGCCAGCGGCAGCGTCGCGACGAGAGCGCGCAGCGGCTGGCGGATTGCCTCGCCCCAGCGGCCGCCGGTCAGCCCATGCACCATCAGGATGGTCAGCGCGCCGAGCGGCAGGCCGAGCAGGAAGAGCGCCGCAGGCAGCCAGCCGGCCAACATGGCTCTGAAGTCGAAGGCCAATCCCGTGGCGCAAAGCACAAGTCCGACGGCGACCACGGCAAGCGCCGGCAAAATCAAACGTTCGGTGGCAAGCCGCATCATCGCCCGCATCATCGATCCGGCTCCGCATTGAGCTCGGCACGGAGGCTTTCCGGCAGCTCGGCAATTGGTGCATCGCGCGAATATTGCAGGGCGCGGATATAGGCGACGATCGCCCAGCGGTCGGCAGGCGGGACACGCGCCGCGTAGGAATACATGGCGCCATAGCCGTTGCTGATGACGTCGTAGAAATGCCTGTCGCTCGCCTTGCGCAACGCGTGCTGGTGATAGGTCGGCGGCGCCGGAAAGCCCCGCTCGACGATCATGCCGTGGCCGTCGCCGGCGCGGCCGTGGCAAGGCGAACAGAAGATGTCGAAGCGTTGCTGGCCTCGCCGCAGCAGCATCATCGTGACCGGATAGGGAAAAGTGTCGGGTACCGGCGAAAGATCGGCATCGCGTGCGACCGTGTCCTCGACCGGCGCCCGCGCCGACATGCCGTCGGCGAACTGGTTGCTGCTTTCGAGCGGATCGTAGCGCGGCTGGTCCTCCATGTCCTGCCGGCAGCCGGCGACCAGCAAGGCTGCCGACAGCAGGATCGTGCGCATGTTCACGCCTCCACCTCCTCGACGGTTTCGGCGCCGAGCCGTGTCAGCTGGCCCTTGGTCACGCCCTTGCGGAACTTCGGATCGGCGGCCTCGACGAGCAGATAGAACTTGCCGCCGCGCGCATAGGTGAAGCTCGTGGCGTTGAAGACCGGGTGGTAATATTCGGGCAGGCGATTGGCGGCCAGCATGCCGAAGAATGCGGCCAGCGCAGCGCCAAGTATCGCGGCCTCGAAGGCGATGACGAGAAAGGCCGGCCAGGAATGCAGCGGCCGGCCGCCGACATTGAGCGGAAAATCGATCTCGACCGAATAGAGGATCAGGCCATAGACAAACACCGCGCCGACGATGGCGCCGCCAAGGATGGTCCATGGCAAGCGCGTCTTGCGCATGCCGAGCATGTCGGCCAGCCCATGCACATGGAACGGCGAGAACGCGTCCATGCGCCGGTAGCCGCGCGCCCGCATGGTGCGGACCGCCTCGGTCAGCGCTTCGGGATCGGCGAAAGCCGCAATGACGCCGTAAAGGCTCATCTTGCGCCGCCCCTCTCCCCGGCCAGCTCCTCGACCTCGAAAATGGTGATGGCCGGCAGGACGCGGATGAACAGGAAGACCAATGCGAAGAAGGTGCCGATCGAGCCGAACAGGATGCCGAAGTCGAGCCATCTCAGTGATTGTTCGCCCCAGGACGACGGCAGGTAATCGCGGCTTGGCCCGGTGACGACGATGACGTAGCGCTCGATCCACATGCCGACATTGATGATCAGGGCAATGGCGAACAGCACTGGCATGTTGAGGCGCACCCGCCGGAACCAGAGCAATTGCAAAACAGCGCCGTTGCAGGCGAGCATGGTCCAGAACAGCGGCGCATAGGGTCCGAAGGCGCGCTGCCACATCATCGTGCGCTCATAGGTTTCGCCCGAATACCAGGCGAAGAAAGCCTCGGAGGCATAGCCGTAGATGACGATCATGCCGGCGGCGATCATCAGCTTGGCGGCATCGTCCATGTGCCGCAGCGTGATCAGATCCTGGACCGAAAACGCCCAGCGCAGCGGGATGGCGATGGTAAGCACCATGGCGAAGCCGGACAGCAGCGCGCCGGCAACGAAATAGGGAGGAAAGATAGTCGAATGGAAGCCCGGCGTGATGGCGAAGGTGAAGTCGAGCGAGACGATCGAATGCACCGAGACGACCAGCGGCGTGGCCAGTGCCGCCATCAGGAAATAGACCGTCTGGTAGCGCGCCCAATGAAAGGCCGAACCGCGCCAGCCGAGCGCCAGTATCCCGTAGAACAGCTGCGCCGGGCGCGATTTCGCCCGGTCGCGCAGGACGGCGAGATCGGGCAGCAGGCCCATATACCAGAACATCAGCGAAACGCTGGCATAGGTGGCGATCGCCGCGAAATCCCAGACCAGTGGGCTGCGCCATTGCGGCCAATGCATATGCGTGTTGGGTAGCGGCAGCAGCCAGTAGAAGAACCACGGGCGGCCGAGATGCAGGATCGGGAAAAGCCCCGCCATTGCCACGGCAAACAGCGTCATCGCCTCGGCAAAGCGGTTGATCGAGGCGCGCCATGGTTGGCGCAGAAGCAGAAGCACCGCCGAGATCAGCGTGCCGGCATGGCCGATGCCAATCCACCAGACGAAATTGCCAATCATCGTGCCCCAGACAACCGGAATGTTGACGCCATAGGCGCCAACGCCGACCGAGATCAGATAGGTAATCGAATAGAGAAAGATGAGGACGAAGACGAAGCAGGCGAAAAACGCGGTCCAGAAATAGCGCGGCAGCCTGCCGTCGAGGACGATCGCACTGATACGGCCGCTGATCTCCGGAAGGTCGTGCCGGCCGCGCAGAACGGGCAGTGCGCCCGGTTTTCCAGCAATAGCCTCAGCCATCGGCTTTCCCGCCTGGCGAGAGACGGCCGTTGATATTCCTGATCTTGCCGAGATAGGTGGTGCGGGGTCGCGTGTTGAGGTCCTCGAGCAAGGCGTAGTGTTGCGGCGCTGCTTTTTCCTGCACGACAGCGGCGCCCTTGCTGTTGAGGTCCCCGAAAACGATCGCCTGTGTCGGGCAGGCCTGCTGACAGGCGGTCACCACTTCGCCGTCGGCGATGTGGCGGTTTTCGATCGGCGCCTTGATGCGTTTTTCGGAAATGCGCTGGACGCAGTAGGTGCATTTTTCCATCACACCGCGCGAACGGACGCTGACGTCTGGATTGTGCGCGGCCTGTTCCGGTCCGGCCGCATCCTTGTCGAATTCCTGGAAGTCCAGGAAGTTGAAGCGCCGCACCTTGTAGGGGCAGTTCTGCGAGCAGTAGCGCGTGCCGATGCAGCGGTTGTAGACCTGCGCGTTCAGCCCGTCATGGGTGTGGGTGGTGGCGTTGACCGGACAGACGACCTCGCACGGCGCCTTCTCGCAATGCATGCAAGGCACCGGCTGGAAAAAGACGTCGGGATCGTCGAGCGGGCCGGAGTAGTAGCGGTCGATCCGCAGCCAATGCATCTCATGGCCGAGTGCCGACTCGTCCGGCCCGACGGTGGCGATGTTGTTTTCCGCCTGGCAGGCAGAAACGCAAGCCATGCAGCCGATGCATGCCGACTGGTCGATCGACATGCCCCAGGCTTCCTGGCTGTATTGCCAGTCGGGATAGAGCGATCCGGTTGGCGCGGGCCGGGCGCCGTCGCGCACGAAGTGTGGATTTTTGCGGAAGGCCTCGAGCGAGGCATGGCGAACGATCGCCCTGCCCTCCATCGCCTGATGGTGTTGCGTGGTGATGACCCGCGCACTGCCGTCCCGCGGCGCGACCGTGGCGCCATAGACGATCCAGGGAGCCTCGAGGCTTCGCAGCCTGTACGCGTCGTGGCCGTCGGCGAGTGCTGCCACCGAACCGAGCTTCCGGCCGAAGCCCAGAGCAAGTGTCACGGTCTCGTCGGGATGGCCAGGCATGATCCAGACCGGCGCATCGATGTCCGTGCCGTTCGAGGCGATATTGACGACCCGGGCGTTTTCCACCTGAAGCCGCCCCGCCGTCGCTGGCGATATCAGCGCTGCATTGCCCCAGACGATCTTGCTCAGTGGCCGCGGCAATTCCTGCAGCCAGGACGAGTTGGCATTGCGTCCGTCGCGCAGCCAGGGATCGGCGACGAAACGGATTTCGACGCCTTTGGCCGCTTCGACGCGCGGGTTCAGGCCGCGCAAATCCGCCGGCATCGCAACATCGACTGGAGTGCTGGCACTTCCGGATACAAAGCCGTCGCGAAGCGCCTTTCGCCACGCGGGATCGTCCAGTGCTTGCGCCCAAGTCGTTTGTGCCCATGTCCGGCGGACGAGCGGCAGCGCAGAAACAGCGAATTCACCGCCAAGCACGGCCAGGATTTCATGCACCGCCCGCCCCTGGTAAAGCGGCCTGATCAGCGGCTGCACGATCGACGCGGTTCCGTCATGGGCGCGCAGGTCACTCCAGCTTTCGAGATCATGCGCAGCAGGGACATGCCAGTGTGCGGCGAAGGCGGTTTCGTCGCGGTAGAGACCCCAGTGGACAAGAAGCTTCAGCTGCGAAAACACGTCGCGGACATCGAACGCCGCAGGTGCGGTGTGGAGAGGATTGGCGCCGAGTATGACAACGGTGTCGATATCTCGCGCGGCGATCGCCTGGCAAAGTGCAGCGAGGTCGCCCTCGATGGGCATCGCGTCGGGCGGCTCGATCAGTTCCACGGTGTTGCCAAGCGCACCAAGCCGCGCATTCATGGCAAGAGCCGCGGCATGGACGAACGGTGTTTGATGGACGCCCGGCACGATCAGCGCCGAGCGGCCGGCCGCCTTCAGATCGTCCGCAGTGGCAGCCAGCCAGGCCGGGTCCAGTGCCAAGGCGCTTGGCGCCGCTTCGCCGCCAAGCACCGCGCTCAGCGCCGCGGCGACGGCTTCGACCTCGCTCGGCCGCACCGGCCTGCGGTGATCGGCGGCAGCGCCGGTGATCGTCGGCGTCGATTCCACCGCATAGACCCGGCTCATCGTATCGTCCGCCCGGCGCACGCGACGCCGCGCGGCAAAGTCACGGGCGTAAGCGAGACGGCCGGGGCCCTCGCCCAGGAAATCCGCGTCGAGACTGACAATCGCGTCGGCGCGATCGAACCGGTAGACCGGTGCAAGCGCCCTGCCGAAAAGGGTCTGCGTGGCTTCGGCGCCGGACGGCGTTGCCAGGGGATCGTGCTGGAACAGCCTCAGCCTGGGGTAGCGCGCGCGCAGCGCCTCGAGCTGCGCCTTCATGGTGGGCGAGGTCGTCGCCTCGATCAGCAGCGCCGCGCCGGCACCGCCTGAGCCGGCCAGCCGCGAGGTGAGCTCGGCCATGTCGGCAAGGAAGTCGCCATAGGCCGCCGGTTCGCCGTGTTTCAGCGGCATGCGCGAGCGATCGGGGTCGAAAAGCGACAGCACCGCCGCCTGCATGATGGCGTCCGTCGCACCGCGCGAGGCCGGATGGTCGGGATTGCCTTCCACCTTGGTCGGCCGGCCCTCATGGCTTTCGACCACCGCACCGATACCGTAGCCATCGCTCGAAAGCGTGGTCGCGTAATAAAGCGGCTTGCCGGGAACGATGTTTTCCGGCTGGCGGATATAAGGCAGGATGTCTTCGGCCCGGCTGCAGGCGGCAAGCCCGGCCAGCGTCAGCGATGCACCCATCAGCTTCAGCAGCGTGCGCCGGTCGAGCCGCGGGATGCGCTCGGCGATCGAGGGAAATTCGGCATCGACGAAGCGGCGGAATTCCGGCGTATCGGCGAGCTCGTCGAGGCTTCGCCACAGCTCCGGGCCGGGCGAAAGCCGTTCGCGCAGGCCGGCCATGTCTGGAGCCGCGATCGGTTTGTCAGCGGTGGCAGACATAACAGTCGGTCATGGTCTCGGGGTGGATATCGAGAAGGCTGATGAGTGACCGGCGGATTTCGGCGATGCCGGCCGGTGGCTTCCAGTGCATCAGGAACACGTCCTCCGGCGGACGCAAATTAGGCTCGGGATCGCGATGGCATGCCAGGCACCATTCCATCGATAGTGCGTGCGCCCCCCGCATCAGCGGCATGTCGTCGACCTCGCCATGGCACGTCTCGCAGGCGACGCCTTTAGCGATATGGATCGAATGATTGAAATAGACGAAGTCGGGGATACTGTTCACCCGCTGCCACTGCAATGGCTGCCCGGAAGCAAGGCTTGCCCGTATCGGCGCCAGCATGTCCACGTTGGTGAACAGCTGCGAATGGCAGGTCATGCACACCTCGGTCGCCGGCAGACCCGCCGATGACGAAGTCTCGGCGCCGCTATGGCAATAACGGCAATCGAGGCCGAGCTCGCCGACATGGTGCCTGTGGCTGAACGGCACTGGTTGCGCCAACGGCCGGCCAACGCCGGTGACGAAGTCCGAACGCAAGACGGCGGTACCGCCGAGAGCCGCAAAGATCGCCATGAAACACGCGCCCCACAGAGCGAAGCGTGAAATGCCGTTGGCACTCCTTGAAAAGACCTGCGGCATCCACTCGCCGATTTCGCATCCAGCAAACCGTATTCACCCCCCAAAGTGCCTAACTAAGGCTGCGTGGGTAAGTTCCGGCTGGAGCAGCGGAGATCACAGAATGGTTACCCCGCCCTGGCCCATCAGGTCGGGGTGACCGGAAACCATCGAACCCTCCATACGTTCGGATGAGGTCACGTTCTGTTTCACCCGGATAAGCATCATGACCATCCCCCACCCCATCCCATTCGCCGCCGGTCCGGCGTTGCCTTCTGGTGGACGATGTTCGTCGGCGCGCTGCTGACGATCCTCGGCCTGCCGATCGGAGGGGGCGGTGCCTGGCTGATCGCGCTGGGCGGATCCTGGTACTATCTGCCCGCCGGGATCGCCCTGCTGGCCGCCGGCAGCCTGCTGCTTGCCGGCAATGCCGCCGGTGTATGGCTTTATGTCCTGACCTGGCTGGCGACACTTGCACCCGGCGGACACCATTTCATGGAGACCAGGATCGGCGACGACGTCATTGCCGACGTCATTGCCTACGCATTGCCTAAAAGCTGACGCCAGACGATGACGGCTTCGCGGGACGCTTCCATCCTGATCGTCGGCGCCGGCCCGACCGGGCTGACGGCGGCAGTCGAACTGGCAAGGCGCGGCATTGCACCTCGCATCATCGACCGCAAGGAAGGCCCGACGCCGCTCGCCAAGGCGGTCGGCATCAGTTCGCACAGCCTCGACATCCTTGAACCGTCCAAAGTCGCTGCCCGATTGCTCGCCGAAGGATTGAAAATTCGCCGAGCCCGTTTCTACTTCGAAGGACGAGCGCTCGGCGAGATCGATTTCTCGATCCTGCCGCACCGCCATAATTTTCTGCTGTCGCTGCCGCAGCGCGACACCGAATCGCTGATGACCGATACGCTCAAGGGATTTGGCATCGACGTCGAATGGCGAAGCACATTTGTCGGCATGGCCGAGCACAAAGGTCGGGCCGAGGTGCGGATCGAGGCGCCAGACGGCCGTGACGAGGCAAGTTTCGACCTTATCTTCGGAGCCGACGGTGCGCAAAGCACGGTGCGTGATGCCATGAGCATCGGCTTCGATGGCTACACGCATCGGCGGCAATGGAGCATTGCCGACGCCGACATCGACGATTGGCCCTATGAGCCGATGGCCGCCCACGCATTTCTTCACAGGAACGGCGACGTCGGTTTCATCATCCCGATCGGCGAGAAGCGCTATCGCGCGGTCTCCAACACCGAGGATGCGCTGGCCCGCATCCCCGGCAATTACCGGATCACGCGGTTGTTGGGGACCGACCGCTTCCATATTCCGGTACGACAGGCGCCGCGTTATCAAACCGCATGCGTCTTCCTGGGAGGCGATGCCGCGCATGTGAATTCGCCGTTGGGCGCGCGCGGCATGAATCTCGGCATCGAGGACGCCGCGTCATTCGCCAGGCGTTTCGTCGACGGCACGCTTGCCGGCTACACAAGCGAACGCCACCCGGTGGGGCAACGGTGGATCACGCTCAGCGAGCGCATCCTCTCGCTGGCCCAATCGGACAACGGCATCATGCAAGGCGTCAGGAACGCGGCCTTCAGCGTCGTCGGCCATCTGCCGCTGCTGCAACGGCCGCTGCTGGAGCGTGTCGCCGGGCTCAAGGAATGACGTGGTCGCATCAACCTTTTCGCTGGACATGCGTTGTTGGGTTTCAAGCCAGGGAGATGACCATGCAGATAAAATCGGAAATCGCCGGCGAGGCCGCCAAGCAGCGGCATATCCAGCGCCGTATCGACGAGAAGGACAAGTCCAAATCCAATGGCAAGCAAAAAGGCGCCATGCAGGCCGGCGCCCGCAAATATCCGGAGCCGCCCTTCCCCGAGCAGCACCAGCCGAAGCCGGGCCATGAATGGGCGATCGAGCCGGCGCCGCTTTACGATGCGCCATTTTATATCGGATCGAAAAAGCTCGACGGCAAAGTGGCCGTCATTACCGGCGGCGATTCAGGCATCGGCCGTGCGGTGGCCGTGCTCTATGCGCGTGAAGGCGCCGATGTGGCGATCGTCTATCTCTCGGAGGATAGGGACGCCAAAGATACCAAAAGGGCCGTCGAAGCGGAAGGCCGGCGCTGCATCCTGATCAAGGCCGACGTCAGCGAACGCAACCACTGCCACAACGCGGTGGCTGAGATCGTGCAGGAGTTTGGGCGGATCGACGTGCTGGTCAACAACGCCGCTTTCCAGATCCACTCCAGCGATTTCAGCGAGCTGACCGAGGAGCATTTCGACACGACGCTGAAGACCAACCTCTACGGCTATTTCCACATGGCGCAGGAGGCCGTGCCGCACATGAAACCCGGTTCGGCGATCATCAATACCGGTTCAGTGACCGGCATCGAGGGCTCGAAGCAACTGGTCGATTACTCCATGACCAAGGGCGGCATTCATGCCTTCACCCGCGCGCTCTCAGGCAACCTTGTCGACAAGGGCATAAGGGTCAACGCCGTGGCGCCAGGCCCGGTTTGGACGCCGCTCAACCCCTCGGACAAGGAAGCCGGCGATGTTTCGAAATTTGGCGCCGATACGCCGATGAAACGGCCGGCCCAGCCGGAGGAGATCGCGCCGGCCTACGTGTTCCTCGCCTCGCCACACTGCTCGAGCTACATCACCGGCGAGATATTGCCGATCGTGGGCGGCTACTGACGGCATGTATTTCATTGCCCTGGCCACTGACTATGACGGCACGCTGGCGCATGAAGGGGTCGTTGCCGAGAAGACGCTTGCGGCGCTTGAACGCTTCAAGAAGAGCGGCCGCAAACTCATTCTCGTCACCGGGCGCGAGCTGCCCGACCTGAAACGCGTCTTTCCCGAAGTCGCGATCTTCGACAAGGTGGTCGCGGAAAACGGGGCGCTGATCTACACGCCGGCCAGCGAGGAGGAGCGGACGATATCCCCGCCGCCCGCCCCCGAGTTCATCGCCAAACTCAGGAAACGCGGTGTCAAACCGCTTTCGGTCGGACGCTCGATCGTCGCAACCTGGGAACCGCATCAGGCTACCGCGCTCGAGGTCATCAAGAAATTGGGGCTGGAGCTGGAAATCATCTTCAACAAGGGCGCGGTGATGATCCTGCCCAGTGGCATCAACAAGGCGACCGGGCTGACAGCCGCGCTTCAGGACCTCAGATTGTCGCCGCACAACGTCGTCGGTGTCGGCGACGCCGAAAACGACCACGCCTTCCTGCGCGCCTGCGGCTTCAGCGTGGCCGTCGACAACGCACTGCCGGCAGTCAAGGATACGGCGGATCTCGTGACACGCGGCGCGCGCGGAAAAGGCGTCGAGGAACTGATCGCCAAGGTGGTCGAGCGCGATCGCGAGCTTGTGCCGAACCGCGACGGCATTCTGCTTGGCTCGGAGGATGGCAAGGAGGTGTATCTGTCGCCAACCGATACGGTGCTGATCGCCGGCAGCTCCGGCATCGGCAAATCGACCCTGGCGACTGCACTGACGGAGCGCTTCGTCGAGAGAAAGTTCCAGTTCTGCATCTTCGATCCGGAAGGCGACTATGACGGTCTCGAAGGCGCCGTCCGGCTGGGCGACGGCTCGAACGCGCCGACGAAGACGCAGTTGCTCGATCTCCTGGAGAAGCCGGACAACAATCTGGTCGTCAATGGCCTGGCGCTGCGCGTTAACGAGCGGCCGGACTTCTTTGCCGACCTGCTGCCGGGCCTTGGCGGTGTTCGCTTCCGCACGGCACGACCACACTGGCTGATCATCGACGAGGCGCATCACCTCTTGCCGAAGCGGCGCGACGACACGCCAATGGTGCTGGCCATGGAATTGCCGGGCACGATCCTGATCACGGTTCATCCGGACGCGATCTCAACCGAGGCATTGCGGCTGGTCACCGCCGTCATCGCACTCGGCCCCAAGGCGAAAAAGGTCATCAAGACGTTCTGTCACGAGACCGGCACCGAACCGCCAAAGGACAAGGACCTGAACTCTCCAAAAGACGAGCGCGTGCTGTTCTGGCGGCCGCAGGCGCGCAAGAAACCTGCCATGGTCGAGCCGATCGAACCGCGACAGTCGCTCAAGCGGCACAGCCGCAAATATGCCGAGGGCCAGCTGGACGAGAAGGGCAGCTTCTATTTCCGCGGCCCCGACAATGCGATGAACCTCCGCGCCCATAATCTGATGATTTTCGCCCAGATCGCCGAGGGCATCGACGACAGGACCTGGGAACATCATTTGCGCGCCGGCGACTATTCCGAATGGTTTCGCCACCAGATCAGGGACAAGGAACTGGCGCGCGAAACCGCCGAAGCGGAGAAAGACGGCACACTTTCGGCGCAGGAGAGCCGCAAGCACGTCCTGGACGCGGTGCGCCGCCGCTATACCGCGCCCGCGACCGCGCCGAAGGAATAGATGCAAACGGCGCCCAGCCGGTCCCAAGCCGGCTGGGTTGGAGAGATCAGACGATCAGATGATCGATCCTGACCGGCAGGTCGCGGATGCGCTTGCCGGTGGCGTGATAGACCGCGCTCGCGACCGCGGCTGCTGTCCCGACATTGCCGAGTTCGCCCAGTCCTTTGACGCCGGCCGGGTTCACCTCGTGATCGATCTCCGGCACGAGGATCACCTCGAGTTGCTTCACATCGGCGTTGACCGGCACCAGATAGTCCTGCAGGTCGCGATTGACGTAGCGCGCGTAACGCTTGTCGATTTCCGTCGCTTCGTGCAAGGCCTGGCCGATGCCCCAGATCATGCCGCCCATCAGCTGGCTGCGCGCGGTGCGCGTGTTCATGATGCGCCCGGCGGCAAAGGCGCCGACGATGCGTGGCACGCGGATCTCGCACGTATAGTTGTTGATGCGCACTTCGACGAATTCCGCGCCAAAGGCGTATTTCACCGAATCTTTGTCCTGGTCGCCGCCATGGAATTCCGACTGCCCGGCATAGAGCTTCTTCAGGGCCTCAGGTGACGACCCCTTTGGCGCGAACTCGGCATATTCCTCGATCGCGCCGATCTGCATCATCTTGAAGACGTCCGACAGCTTGGCCGACTTGCCGTTGTCCGCGACGATTTTCTCTTTCTCCATTTCGAGCTTGGCGTTGCCGGACCCGGCCAGCGGCCCGTCCTCGGCGACGGCCGCGGCGAAGAGCTTTGCGCGGACGGCATCGCAGGCTTTCAGCACCGCCGAGCAGACGCTTGCCGTCGAAATCGACCCGCCGGACACCGGCGCCGGCGGCAGGGCGCTGTCGCCCATTTCGACGCTGACCTTGTCAATTTCTATCCCGAGCCGTTCGGCTGCCATCTGGCCCGCCACGGTGCGCACGCCGGTGCCGATCTCATGCGAGCCGCATTGGACGCGAACCTCGCCGTCGGTGGTCAGGCGGACACGGGCGGCGCATGGCGCCGCCGCCGTCGGATAGATGGCCGTGGCGCAGCCCATGCCGACCAGCCAGTCGCCGTCACGCATCGAGCCGACCGCGGCCTCGCGCTTCGACCAGCCGAAGGCCTTGGCGGCCTGGTCGTAGCATTTCAGCAGCGAGCGGCTGGAGAACGGCTTGCCGCCGATCGGCTCCTTTTGCGGCTCGTTGATGCGGCGGAACTCGATCGGGTCCATGCCGAGCGCCACCGCCATCTCATCCATGGCATTTTCCAGCGCATAGACATAGGGCGTCTCGGGCGGCGAGCGCATGTAGCCAGGCGTGTTGCGGTCGGCATGGACCAGCGAGACCTGCGTCAGCACCGAGCCGTAATTGTACATGCGGCCGGTGGCGGAGGTGCCGCCGACGACATAGGGATCGGGCCGCGAGGTCACTTCCCAGCCTTCGTGCGCAAAGGCGGTGATCCGGCCGTCCTTGTTGGCGCCGATGCGGATGCGGTGTCGGGTCTCCGCCCTGTAGGTCTGCGTGCCGTACGCCTGCATGCGGCTGACGACGCAGCGCACCGGCCGGCCGATCCGGCGGGCTGCCTCCGCCACTATCGCCGTGCGGGCCGTCATCGGCCCCTTGGAGCCGAAGGCGCCGCCGACATAGGGACTGACGATCCGCACATTGGCCGGGTCGATCTTCAACTGCCGGGCGAGCTCGGCCTTCCAGCCGGTGACGTTCTGGCTCGGCTCGTAGACCGTGAGTTGGTCGCCCTGCCAGACCGCCGTCGTCGAGAACAGCTCGATCGGATTGTGGTGCTGGGTCGGCGTCGAATATTTCTCGTCAATCTTCACGGCGGCTGCGGCATAGGCGGCGTCGAAGTCGCCGGCTTTGACGTCCTCCTTGAGCATCGGGCTCTTGCCGGCAGCCGGTTCCATTTCCGTTCCATTGGAATCGAAGCCGGCGCTGGGCGTCTCTTCGGCATAATCGGCGCGGATCAGGGCTGCTGCTTCCTCGGCCGCCTCGAATGTTTCGGCTACCACCAGCGCGATGATCTGGCCGTCGTGAAAAATGGTCTTGTCATGCAGCGGAGCGATCGAACTTGCGCCGGTGTTGCCGAATTTCGGCCTGTCGATGCCATCCATGTCGCCGACGCTGACGATATCGAGAACGCCGGGCACCTTACGCGCCCTTTCGAGCCGGATGGCGGTGATGCTGCCCTTGGCGATGTTGCTGGTGGCGAGCGCGCCATAGGCGGTATTGGCGGTTGGAAGGTCGGCCGAATAGCCGGCCTGTCCGGTGACCTTCAGGCGGGCATCGATCCGGGGAACGGGATTTCCCATGTTCTCTTTCGGCGCGGGAGCAGCTTGGTTCATCGGTCAGACCTTCATATCGCGCGTTTCGAGCAGTGCCCGCACAAGCGTGCGCTTGCCGAGCGGTATCTTGAACGCATTGTGTTGGCGCGGTTTCGCCTCGGCGAACGCGGCTTCGGCGGCAGCTTCGGCCGCATCGTCGTCGAGTACCTTGCCGCTCAGCGCTGCTTCGGCCGCCCTGGCCCGCCATGGCACGGTCGCCACGCCGCCAAGCGCGATGCGCGCTTGGCTGACCGTGTCGCCGTCCATGTCCAGAGCCACGGCCGCCGAGGCCAGCGCGAACGCGTAGGATTCGCGATCACGGATTTTCAGGTAGCGCGAGCGGCGGCTCCAGGCGCCGAGGGGCACCTCGATTGCCGTGATCACCTCGTCGGGGGCGAGATCGGTCTCGAAATTGGGCGTATCTCCCGGCAGGCGATGCAACTTCGAAAACGCTATCTTGCGCATACCGCGCCTTGCCTCGACCTCGACCGTCGCGCCGAGCGCGATCAGCGCCTGAGCGAAGTCGCCGTGATAGGTGGCGATGCAGGCGTCGCTGCTGCCGAGGACCGCGTGTTGCCGGTTGAAGCCTTCCATGGCCGCGCAGCCGGAGCCCGGCTCGCGCTTGTTGCACGGCCAGGAGGTCTCGCGAAAATACTCGCACCGCGTCCGTTGCAGCACATTGCCGGCCAGGCTCGCCATGTTGCGGATCTGACCGCTAGCGGCGAATTTCAGGCTTTCGGCAAGGACCGGGCAACGGCGCTTGATCTCGCCTGTGTCTGCTGCCTCGCCCATGCGGACCAGCGCGCCGAAACGGATACTGTCCTCGCCGACCTCGATCTGCCGCAGGGCTCGATCACCGAGACCGTTGAGATCGACCAGCCGCTCGGGCTGTGCCACGCCAAGCTTCATGTAGTCGGCCAGATTGGTGCCGCCGGCGATGAATTGCGTATCGGCCTCGGTCGGCGGAACACTCTCGGCGGAGAAACGGGAAGCAATGGCGGCCGCCGCGGACACGCTGGCCGGTCTCTCGTAAACGAAGGGGCGCATCTCAGGCTTTCCTTGTTTCGTCCCGGGCCTGCACGACGGCCGCGACAATGTTGGGGTAGGCAGCACAGCGGCACAGATTGCCGCTCATATATTCGCGGATGTCGTCCTCGGAGCCGGCATGGCCTTCGTTGATGCAACCGATGGCGGACATGATCTGGCCGGGCGTGCAGTACCCGCATTGGAAGGCGTCATTGTCGATGAAAGCCTGCTGCATCGGATGCAAATTGCCGTCGGCGGAGGCGAGCCCTTCGACGGTGGTGATCTCGTGGCCCTGGTTCATGACGGCGAAGCTCAGGCACGACAGCACCCGCTTGCCGTCGACGAGAACGGTGCAGGCCCCGCACTGGCCGTGATCGCAGCCTTTCTTGGTGCCGGTCAGGCCGACGTGGTCGCGCAGCGCGTCGAGCAGGCTGGTGCGATTGTCGAGGGCGAGATTGTAAGGCTGCTTGTTGATGCGCAGTGAGATCGCCGACAGATCGCGCGGCTCGGCCGAAGCGGCAGCTTGCGGCGCGGCGGCTTTTACCGACGTGGCCATGAGCGGCCCTGCCGCAGCCGCCGAAACGGATCCGGTCATGAAACTGCGTCGGCTCAGGCTGGCAAGGTTGGTTTCGGACATGGCTGGCTCCCGGCTGGCTGGGTCTCAAGCCGGCCGAACCAGTCATGGATAGCAAGGTTCCCCTGCCTCACGCGTCTGTGATCCTATGTTCATCCGAACCGTGCCGAGGAACTCTCGAGCCGGCTTGCCGTTCAAGCTGATCGGGCAGAAACCGACTTGGCGTCTGGAGCGAAATCATGAAATCACAGCTTGTTGCCGAAAGCGCCGGACAGAGAACGTTCGTCGTTGTGCTTGATCCCGGCGACGAGGCGTTTGCGCAGCTGACCGCGTTTGCGGTCGACCACGGCGTTGGCAGTGCGTCGCTGACCGCGCTCGGTGCTTTCGAAACGGCGACTGTCGGCTGGTTCGACCCCGGGGAAAAGACCTATCGGAAAATCCCCGTCCGGGAACAGTGCGAAGTGCTGAGCGCGATCGGCGATGTTGCTATCGGCGACGACGGCAAGCCCAGCCTGCACGTCCACGCAGTCCTTGGATTGAGTGACGGCACCACGAGGGGCGGTCATCTGCTGGACGGCATCGTGCGGCCGACGCTCGAGGTCACATTGGTGGAGACGCCTGGCCATCTTCGCCGCAGGCACCGTCCCGAACTCGGCGTCGCCCTGATCGACTTGGAGGCTTGATCCGAGCCGATCACTTCGTTGATTTGACTGCGGCCGTTTCGGGTACGACCTCCCAACCGAAGACGCTGCGGCCGCCGAGCAGATGCGATTGCTCGAACTCCCCGGCGACGATTTCCTTCAGGCTTGGGCCGGTGACATAGCGCTCGACCTGCCTCGACTGGTCGTCCAGCCGCCGCAACGCGCCGATCTCTTCGTCACGGCCGAGCCTGGCCTTCTGGACAGCCGACTTCAGCACGCCGATCGTCTCGTCGTAGACCTTCAGCGGCACTGGAAACGGGTGCCTGTCCTTGCCGCCATGCGCCAGCGAGAAACGGCCTGGATCGGAAAAACGGCACGGCGCGCCATGCACGACTTCGGCGACCAGCGCCAGCGCCCGCACCGTGCGCGCGCCGACATTGGGCACCAGGAGAAGCCCGGCGAAATCTGTCGGGCCGCGCTCGGCCGCCGCCGCGATATTGCCGTGCAGGCGGCGCATGACGACGTCGCTTTCGCGCACATCGTGGTGCGCCGGCATCACCAGATGCGGCAGCAGCTTTTGTGCCGGCTCCGGCGCTGGCGCCGAACCCCGCTCCAAAGCGGCAAGCTCCCTCACGATGCGATCCGGTCCAAGGTCGTGCAGAAGGTCCAGTTGTCCCTGGCGCGACGCTTCAGCGCGCCGGTCGGTCAGGTTGACGATCTCGCCCTGGTTGGCGCCCTCGATGGCAGCATGCGGCTGGTCGACAAAGCTCTTCAGGCCTTCGGACAGCCAGTGATAGCGGCGCGCCACCTTGCTGTCGCCGTTCATGCCCTGCTGCACCACCACCCACTTGCCGTCGTCGGTGACGATAAAGCCGTGCAGATAGAGATCGAAACCGTCCTGGACCGCGGCGCTGTCCACCTTGGCGACAAGCCGGCTGGCAGTCGCGAGGCCTTGCCCGTCGAGGCCGACACGCTCGCCGATCAGGGCAAGCTCGTGCGGGGTCTTGCGCGAATGCGCGCCGCGGCCGCCGCAAACGTGGATGCCGAGTTCGCCGGAAAGCGGCGACAGACCGCGCTTCAACGCTCCGACGACGCTGGTGGTGATGCCGGAAGAGTGCCAGTCCATCCCCATCACGGCGCCAAAGGACTGGAACCAGAACGGATGCGCCAGCCGGCGCAGCAATTCATCGCGGCCGTAATGGTGGATGATCGCCTCGCACATGACCGCGCCAAGCCGCGTCATGCGGTCGCCGAGCCATTTCGGTACGCGCCCGCCGTGAAGTGGGAGATCAGCACTTCCCGATCGCTGTGCCACGGTCTTTTGCTTGCTCCTTGAGTCCTGCCTCCACAGATAGGTATCGAAAGCGCCGCGAAGAAGCGATGGCCTGATTCCAGGCCGCGATCGTTGCGAGCCGCTAGAGCAATTCCAGGAAAAGTGTGAAACGGTTTTCCGTCCGGGATTGCGCAGAAACAAAGAGATAGAGCGTTTCGGCGTTTCCGTGAAACGATGAACCGCTCTAGCGGGCAGGCTCGCTGAGGAGATCAAACTTTTGAATCTCGCAATGCTCGCCCACCGATGCCAGCAGATCCATTGGCGGTGCGCCAGTGTCGGGCCGCCTCCAACTGATCTCGAACGAGAACACAGGGTCCTTGAGATCTGGGCGCCTCTCTATTGCGACGAGGCGTGCCTGGTAGCCAAGCGGCCCGATGAGCGCATCGATCTCCTGTCGAGCCGCGGCCTTCCACGTCAGTGCCAACTGGGCATGGTGTTCGCGCGACATTCGAAGGTCCACCCATTTCAGGACCAGCAAGGTGGCCAGCGTCAGCGCCGTGCCGGCAGCGCCCAAGCCGTATTGGCCACCACCGAAAGCCAATCCGATCGCCGTCATCACCCACAATGTGGCCGCCGTGGTGACGCCGCTGACAAGATTGCCGCGGCGAAGAATGGCGCCACCGCCGATAAAGCCGACGCCGGTCAACACGCCCAGCGGAAAGCGCAAGACGTCCATCGATGCAAACGAATCCGGGTGCTTGCCAACGGTCTCGAGCAGAATACTGGCCTGGATCATTGTGATGGCGGCGGCCAATCCGACCAGCACGGTGGTGCGTAGCCCCGCCGCGTGCCCGCGCGCCTCGCGGTTGAGGCCTATCAACAGGCCGGCGAGCGCGGTCAGAAGCAGTCGTGCCGCGATGTCCTGCCAGACCGGAACAACGAGGAGCATCGCGGTCACCCGTCAGGCCAAGCGCTGCTGGCCAGGAATAGCGCCAGGGTCAAAGCGAACAAGGGCAAGAGCGTCTTCATCGCAAATTCTTTTCGTCGATAAGCAACAAACGATGCGCTTGGATTTTGGTTGCGCCGCCGACGATTCGCCCCGGCGATGGCCGCGGCGGAACAAAACCTTCGGCCTGCGGGTTGGTGGGTTCACGCCAACGAAGGATTTGCAGTCATGGTCCGCTTGCTGCTTGCCGGAGCCGTCGCTTATCTGGCCTATCGCATCACCAAGGAGATCGGTGGGTCCGACGAGGTCGATCCGCGGTCGCCTTCACCCGACCAAACCGGCCGCAAGGTGCCGAGGCGGGAAAGCGGGGCGCAGGGGAATGGCCGACGGCGGTAGCGAATGCCTCAGCGGCGGCGCGGACCAGCCATGACCGCATTTCCGTTGCCGCTCGACCTTCGTCCGATGGAAGCCAAAGCCGCCGACGCAATTCCTGGCGGCGACGGGCTTTGGCAGTACGAACCGAAATGGGACGGGTTTCGCTGCCTCGTGTTCAAGGGCGACGATGCCGTCGATCTGCGTGCAAAATCGGGCAAGCCGCTTGGCCGCTATTTTCCCGAACTGGTCGCGGTGCTGCGCGATTTGAGGTCGCGACAGTTTGTGGTCGACGGCGAGATCATCATCGAGGTCGACGGATCGACTTCATTCGAGGCCCTGCAAATGCGCCTCCATCCCGCCGAAAGCAGGATCCGCGAATTGAGCCTCGAGACGCCCGCCATGCTTGTCCTGTTCGATGTGCTGGCCGAACCCGGCGGCAAGGTCATCATCGAACAACCGCTCAGCGCCAGGAGACGGGCGATCGAGGCCTTTGTCGCGTCGGCGGCACGGCCCGAACTGCGCCTGTCCAAATGCACGCACGATGCCGCTGCCGCCGAGCGCTGGCTGCAGGGCTCCGGCCATGGCTCGACCGACGGTGTCGTTGCAAAACTGATCGCCGGGCCATACCGGCCCGGCGAGCGCGCCATGGTCAAGGTCAAGCGGCTGCGCACTGCGGATTGTGTGGTCGGCGGCTTTCGCTATCTCGCCGGCAGCAACGAAGTCGGATCCCTGCTGCTCGGCCTCTACAACAACGAAGGCAGGCTGGACCATGTCGGGTTCACCTCGACCATCGGCAAGGACGACCGGGCGGCGCTGACCAGGCGGCTGGAAAAACAGCGGGCCAAACCGGGTTTCACCGGCAAGGCGCCGGGCGGGCCAAGCCGCTGGAGCACGGAGCGCAGCGGACAATGGGAGCCGATAAAGCCTGAACTGGTGGTCGAGGTTCGTTTCGACCATGTGACAGGCGACCGGTTCCGGCACGGAACCAAGCTGTTGCGCTGGCGGTCGGACAAAGAGCCCCGGCAATGCACGTTCGATCAGATCGAGTAAGCCCGCAGCGATGCACCGCTTCAAGGCTCTAGCTGCCCGCTCTACCGTTCATGACAGACCAATGCAGAATTCACCGGTTCACCGCGGCCAACCGAGCCTTGGCAACCATTTCCGAGGCTCGGTTGCGGTTTTGAAATCAAGCGGCTTCTTGCATTGCGCGTTCGTTGACACCGCTTTCGCCGAGCTTGGAAAGCGCTTCGTCGGTCGCGACCTCTTCCTTGAGAGTTGCCCTGAGCAGCTCGACAACGTCGCTCTTGCCGAGTTCTTCCGCCCACGCGATCAAAGTGCCGTAGCGAGCGATCTCGTAATGTTCGACGGCCTGCGCCGCGCCGACAAGCCCGGCGTCGAGCGCGGGAGCACCGTTATACTCCTCGAGCACTTCCGAGCCCTCTTCGATAATGCCGTCAATCGCCGGGCAGGTCTTGCCACGGGCCGGCTTGCCGAACTTCTCGAACACCTCCTCCAGGCGGTCGACATGTCCTTCGGTTTCCATGCGGTGTTTCTCGAAGGCGGCGGTCACTTCTTCCGACTCCGCGCCCTTGGCCATTTTAGGCAGCGCTTTCAGTATCTTCTTCTCGGCGTAGTAGAGGTCTTTGAGCCCGTCGAGGAACAGATCCTCAAGGCCCTTGCTTGCCGCCTTCGCGGCCTTTTTCGTGGTCGCCATGATCCTCTCCCGAATGGTTGGTGCCGCCTCGCAAAGTAGAGGCGTCCCATAACCCTCCGACGGGAAACAAGTTCCCTGACGGTCCGGGAGCTTTGAAAATTTTTCCGACCCGCCGTGTAGTGTCGCAAGGGGCCTCGACCTGCGGCAGCAATCGGCCAGGAAAGCGCCGTCAGCGCTCGCCGATATGCTCGACCAGGCGGGTATATTCGGCCTCGGCCAGGCCGTAGCCGCCATCCGCCAGTGCGACGAGACCATCGCGATCGCGAATGATAATTTCGCCGCGCCGGGACCGGATGAGCCCTCGCCCCTCGAGCAGCTGCAGCGCGACCGTGACACCCGGACGCCTTACGCCAAGCATGATCGACAGGAATTCGTGAGTGATCGTCAGCCGGCCGCCGTCCACCCGATCGTCACACATGAGCAGCCAGCGCGCCAGCCGGTCTTCAAGTTTCGATCGCGCGTTCACCAGCGCGGTATAGCCAGTCTGGACATGCAGATATTGCACGTAGCGCAGCAAGAACAGCCGCAGCGTCGGGCTTTGCGTCAGCGCCGCCTTGAACGGCTCGGCGTCGATCCTGGCGGCTTCTCCCGCCAGCTGCACATAGCAATCATGGACCGTACGGTCGTCGCCCATTATCAGGGCCGAGCCGGTCATACCTTCCAAGCCGACAAGGCCAACTTCCGCATCGCTGCCGTTCGGCATTTTCGCAACCACCGAACCGATGCCGTCCTCGAGGAAATAAATGGCCTCGATCGGCGATCCGGACACTTCGAGCGATTGCCGTAACTCCAGCGAACAGCGCTCGATGTGCGGCTCGAGAGATGCGAAATCGTCGGCGCTCATCCGGCGCAACAGCTTGTTTCTGTATAGATTTTTATTGAAAATTGCTGGATCAGACATAGCTGGCCCCAAAACAGGGCAAGAGCTTTTTTATCTCCCAGCCGTCCGCGCCCGGTATAACCTGCGGACGATAACGCTCATATAAGCACTCAAAGGTATGGAGCCTACTAAATAAAAAAATGAATCGATGCACGACAGTTTCTCCTGCCGCTTGCCTACGAAACCATCCGACTGAAAGTTTAGAGTTGGAAACGTACCAAAGACGGTTTGGTACGAAAACGACAATTGAGGTCACCGGACGCGAAAGAGCCCGTCGCGAGGGATGCAACGGGCTCCATTCGGGCGTCGTGGGCTACGCCCAATGATCCAAATGAGGGGTGGGTTGGATCGCAGCAACAATGCAGGTGCAAGGCAGTCGTTCCCAAACTGTCTGTTTGGTAATTTCCGTACATTGAGTTTGGACGAGAGCGGCGCTAATTGAATTGGAGTCGTCCACACAGACATGGCGAGTGGACGCTTGAAAGACGCTTCGCGCTTTCGCCCTTTTTCAAGGGAGGATGGCATGTCGATGCAAGGTGCAGCAACTCCAGCCGAACTGAGCGTGCTGAAAAAAGCGCTCGACGACTGCTGCCGTGAGTTGGGTGTTGCGGACGACAGTCCTGTCCGCGAGCGGTTGGCCGCCCGTATCATGTCGCTGTTCAACGAGGGTGTGCTCAGCGCCGATCTGAAAGAAGCGCTGGCCGCCGATCGCCAACACTAAGCTGCTGCTATGGTGGTGTCCTCGGTGCCGAAAGGTTCGGGACCGGGTCGCCGTTTTTAGCCAAGGATCCTGGTTGGCCAAGGATCTTGGAAATCTCGTCTCTTCACGACAAAACGCCCGGCGCGTGTTGCCAAGCGGCAGGCGTTTTTGTCGTGAGCGAACACTAAGGCGCGTCGCGTTCGACCGGCCTCATGCGATGCGCTTTAGGTTCCTGTTTTATGCATGTCGCTATCACAAAACCGCTGCACACTTTTGCGCGACGTGCATCAAATGCGCCCAAGCAGGACCAGGATAATGACGATAAGCAGCACCAGGCCGAGGCCGCCACCACCGTAATAGCCGGTGCCATAGAACGGTCCGCCGCCCAAGCCGCTGAAGCCGCCAAGCAAGGCAAGGACCAAGATTATGATGAGAATGGTTCCAAGGCCCATGATGTCTGCTCTCCTTGTTTGCGCTGCCGCCATTCGCATCAGCGCGTCGCATTGTACAAAGGTATGAACTCGCAAGAAGCATTCCTGTTCCGGCGGAACGGTAAGGCGTACGCTCATGCGGCGAGCAAAATGCCGGGCTGTGCCGTTAGAAAAGTCCACAGATGCGTGCCCGCGGAGAATGGCATGGCGGCCACCTTGAACACCTGAGAACATGCTGAATTCATAGGAGATTTGTCGGAACCTTCGCTCGCCCGAACGGTTGTTTTCGTAGTCGCAACGCGACGACCCTCGTAAAAAGGAGAAGCATCATGCTCACGAAAATTCTCGCAGCTTCGGCGCTTACGATCGGTCTGGCTACGTCAGCGATGGCGCAGAACGTCGGCGACCCTTCCGGAGCCGCTGCCGACGGTAGCGGGCGGACGATCGTAGTCCCGGATAATGGCGGCCCTGACACCGGCACGGATTCGACCATCACCAATAGCATTCGTGATTTCTCAACGACGAATTCGAATGCCGACCGGAATTGCCCGCCGGGCCCGCAGGGGGCTCTGCCCGATGCGACCGGCAAGGCTCCGGGCACGATGGCGCCGACGGTGAACGACAACCACTGCGGCAAGTAAGCGCCCGGTCATCACAGCCTGACGAGGCCGCGGAGCTCAAGCTCCGCGGCCGGCTGGTTTTGCCGTAAAATCAGCCTAGCGGCCGCGGTGGTCGAAGCTGACCGCGATATCCCGACCGTCCAGCGCCCGAACGATGAAGCCAACCAGCTCCTCGTCGGTTTGCCGGAACCAGGGAAAGCGTTTGCGCAAATCGGCTATGACGACGGTGGTCGAGAGAATGTCACCGACATGATAGTCGGCCATGATGGTATGAACGGCAGCGTCGGTGTCAATACCGATTCCTAGCGGCGACTTGATCTGCCCCACGGAAGCCTCCACCCATCTCTCCCAGCCAACGATAGCAAGACTGCCGCAAAGCGAAAGAGCTTGTACGATTCCGTACGATCTCGTGGCTTGCGTTGCACTTTGCAGGACGCAGCCGGCGTCGTTTGTTTTGCGTTTCCAAACCATTGTCTGGCGTGGGGGGGGGGGGGGGGGGCCCCCCCCCCCCCCCACGGAGAGGGGACCGCGCCCTACGAAGGGCCCCCTCTCCGGCCGCGGAGCCTGTCCTCGGGCTTGCCGAAGGCAAGACCCGTGGG